>CAYUIS010000036.1:0-32575 GCA_964444825.1 uncultured Anaerolineales bacterium
ACTTGGAGAGTCGTACCCTACAGTGGTCTGATGTCGGCATGCTACTGATGCTGGGCGATGCCTATATGAAGGTCGGAAGGCTGGATGAGGCGCTGAACTCGTTCCGCCGCGCCCTGGATACCCTCTAGAACAGACAGAACGAGGAGGAGATGTGGAACGCACGCTGATTATCATCAAACCCGACGCCATACAGCGTGGGCTGATCGGTCCGATCGTCACTCGCTTCGAGCGCCGAGGGCTACGGATTGCGGGTATGAAGTTGATACACATTGACCGGGCACTGGCCGAGCGCCACTATGCAGTGCACGAGGGGAAACCCTTTTACGAGCCCTTGATTCAGTACATCACCTCCGCGCCGGTCGTGGTGATGGTCTTGGAAGGAAACCACGCCATTGATATCGCACGCCGGACCATGGGTGCTACAAACCCGGCCGAGGCAGCACCCGGCACCATCCGCGCCGATTTTGGCCTAGAGATCGGCCGTAACCTGGTCCACGGTTCCGATGGGCCAGAGACGGCGGCATTTGAGGTACCGCTCTTTTTCGCCAAGCATGAGCTTCTCTCCTACAAACGGGATGCCGACCGCTGGATATTTGAGTAGCACTCGACCACCCTTGCGAAGGTAGCATAAACCTTCGCAAGGGTTTAGTAACATACATAGGAGATGCAAAATGACGCGAACGACAAGACCAGTAGGCCAGTTGAGAGTACCGGCTGTGGCAATGATAGTGGCGCTCGTGCTCATCTTCGTTTTGATGGCTATTGGGCGAGCCTACACTCCCGTCGAACCCGGAACAGTGGTGTTGATCAAACGGTTTGGAGGGCTGACGGGAGCTGTCTATACCGAAGGACTCCACTGGCGCGTGCCATTTGTTGATCGGATGGTAGTCATTCCCACCGCCATTCGGACGTATGAAACCAGCGACGAGCCCACAGGGTCCACTGCCAACTACCGAGACATCCCCGTAACTGCACAGACTGTAGATGGCCAGCAGACCTCTATCAAGTATACTGTGGTGTTCTTCATACCGCCTGAGAACGCCGTAGATATTCTGCGGACCGTCGGCCCCATGGATGCCATTGTAAGCAATGTTGTGAAAACAAACTCCAGGAACCTGGTACGCCTATGGGCGCAGAAATACACCGCCGAGGATCTATATAGCGGTGAGGGGATCTTTGAATACGAGTTCGCAGTACGGGATGCACTAGTGGGAGCGTTTGAAAGATACGGCGTCACCCTCGATAGGTTTCTAGTCCGAAAGATAGACTTTGACGATGATTACATCAAGGCCATCGAACAGCAGCAGATTGCCCAGGAGGCCATCGAGACCGCCAGGTATACTTCGGAGGCCGCCGAATTCGAGAAGGAACGGCAGATCCGCCTGGCAGAAGCAGAGGCGAAGCGAACCACGCTACAAGCGGCGGCAGACGCCGAAAGAACCACGCTACAAGCGGCGGCGGACGCAGAACGCCAGCGCCTCCTGGCCGACTCGGAAGCGTACAGCATCAAGGCGCGCGCAGAAGCGGATGCAGAGCGGCAGCGCCTCCTGGCCGAGTCCGAGGCGTACAGCATCGAGAAACGGGGCGCGGCGCTGAAAGAATTCCCCGATCTGGTTCAGTGGGAATTTGTCCGCAACCTCCAGAGCGTCCAGTGGGGTATCCTGCCCAGCGAGGGGGTTACACCACTGATTCCCATACCATCCTTCGAAGGGCAGACCGAGGCCACTGTCGTGCCTACGCCCACCCTCCCCGGCGAGTGAGGCGCTGAACAGGGCCAATATGTCTGACACTCAACGATGGGGGCGCGCGGCGCGCCCCCACTTTGTTTCCGTGGACTCTCGCTATGCTCCGGATAGTCCGAGAGCCGGTGGTCGTGCCGACGGGAGCTGGCGTCTCTGCCGAGAGCGGCGTGCCCACCTTCCTGACGAGACACCCCTGTCAGGTCACGCGCCTAGAGTTTTGCGCGGTCTGGCGGCTGAGGTACTGCCTGAGTGGTGGAAGAGCTATTTACGCAAATCACAGCATCCGCATCACGATCCGCGCCTCTCGCCACAAGCCTTCCAGGTCATAGTAGGCGCGCATCTCTGGCGTAAACAGATGGACGATCACACCCCCATAGTCCATCAAGACCCATCCGGTGTCTGCCTGTCCTTCGACACCCAGTGGTCTGATATCAAAAGATTGCTTAATTCCCAGCTTGATCTCCTCGATCACCGCCTTAGCCTGCCGTGAACTGGTGACCCCACCGATGACAAAGTAATCGGCTATGAGTGAGACATCCTCAAGATCAAGCAGCAACACGTCCTCGCCTTTTTGGTCGGCGATCACTTCCACAATGTATCGGGCCAGCTCCAACGAATCCAGGGCTACACCTCCATCCACAGCTCTTGCGCCTCAGCGGCAGTCTTGGCAGCAGCCAACACGACCATCAGCTTGACACGCGCTTTCTGACCGTTCAGACCCTCGGCGAACAGACAGCCCAAGTCAGTCAAGGAACGATATGCACCCGGATAGCCATAGGAATCCCAGACCCTGCCAGAGGAACAGCGGCTGGCAATGACCACCGGTGTGTTATGGGCCGTCCGAGCCTGTCGAATCACAGGCAGCCACCACGGAGGCACACGCCCGCCTCCCAGGGCCTCGATAACGACGCCCTTGGCGCCTCGCGCCAGCGCATCCTCCAGCATCTCTGCCCCTATGCCTACCGTCAGCTTGAGCAAGGGCACTCGCGGCTCCAGGCCATGCCAGGGCAGCATATGCCGCTCCAGTCGCTCCTGAACGATGACCCTACCGCCTTCAACTCGACCTACCGGTCCCCAGCCTGGCGATTGAAAAGTGTCCTGGCTGAGTGTGTGCATCTTGGTGACGTAGCGAGCCGCGTGGATCTCGTCGTTGAGAACGACCAATGTGCCCAAGCCCCGTGCCTGCTGCGCCGCCGCGACTCGAACAGCAACCACTAGATTCCGATAGCCCTCATATCCAACTTCGGAGGCTGTTCGCATAGCGCCGGTCACGACAATAGGCTTCTCACCAGGCACCGTCAGATCGAGCAGATAAGCTGTCTCCTCCAGCACATCCGTACCATGGGTGAGGACGATGCCCTCCACGTCAGGCTCGACCATCACCGACGCTACGTGCTCCCGGATGGTCCCCAAGGTCTCTAGCGAAAAGTGGGAGCTAGGAAGATTGACGATCTCGCTGGCACACAACTCCGGTAGGCCAGCCGGAAGCGCCGCCACAAAGTCGGTCGCCCTCAGTGCAGGCACTGCACCACCGGCAGCAGCGTCGTGATACATAGCGATCGTGCCGCCAGTAGTCAAGACAGCGATACGGCAGTCACCAGGTAACGACCGGCCACCAATCTCTGGCAAGCCATTCTCCTCGACCATTAGTCCAGCTTGAGAGACACCACTTGCGAAACCGCATCCACGCTCATTGAAATCCCATAGAGCGTGTCGGCCGACTCAATGGTGCTACGATTGTGGGTGATGACGATGAATTGCGTCCTCTGTGATAGGTCGTCCAGCAACGCGCGGAAGCGTCCGACGTTTGCCTCGTCAAGCATTGCGTCCACCTCATCGAGCACACAAAAGGGCGCCGGGTTAGCGCGGAGGATGGCAAATAGAAGACTGACAGCCGTCAGGGCCCGCTCCCCACCCGATAGGAGCGCCAGTGTTTGAGCGCGTTTTCCCGGCGGTTGGGCAATGATGTCCACCCCCGTTTTCAACAAATCATCCGGCTCACTCAACTCCAGCCGTGCGCTACCGCCACCGAACAAGGTGGAGAATATCGCGGAGAACTCTCCTGCCACCTTCTCAAAGATCTCTTGGAAGCCCTGCGCCATCAACTCGTCCAACTCTTCCACTATCTTTCTTAGCTGGGCTGAGGCGATGTCCAGGTCGGAGGCTTGCGCAGTGAGAAAACCGTGTCGCTCCTGAATCTCGGCATAGTCATCTGGCGCATTAGGATTGACCGCGCCCAAGCGGTGCAGGCGGGCTTTGAGACGCTTGATCTCATCCTCCAGTCCTTCCGGCAGTTCCTCGACGATGGGAAGTCGGGACACCATCGGACGCAGAGGCAGCGGCGACTGTGCTGTCACCCTCCCCGACAGCTCCAACTCAACCAGTCCCAAATCCTCCTCGATACGCCGAGCCAGCAGTGTTAACTCGTCACGGCAGCGGGCGACATCCAACTGGGCGCGGCTTTGCCGCGCCTCGATCTCGCGAACTCGGTCGCGGGCCCGATGCTGCCGCTCCTCCAACACGATCTGCTCCTTTTGAATGCGCGCTAGCTCATCCTCAGTAGGCTGAATACGCACTCGCAAGCCGCTCTGCTGCGTTTCCAAATCAGCCGCCTCTGTATGCAGTTCCCCAGTTCGCGCAGTTAGCGCGACCTGTTCCGCTTCCAGATCCTTCACTCGTTGGCGACGAGCAGATACCTGAGCTTCAAGTCTGTCCAGCAGCAAGGATTCCCGCTGTGAACCGGCCCGCTGGCTTCGTAGAGACTCCTCAACCACCGCGATCTCGGTACGAGCCTTGCCCACTGTCTCTCGTTCGATCTGGGCAGCTTCCTCTCTGACCACCGAGGCTTGCCGGTTCAGCTCGACCAGGGCGGCCTCCATCGCCGCGACTTGCTCGGCCTCGATACGCTGCTGGTTCTCGATCTCATCACAGCTACGCCGAGTCTCGTCTATGCGGACAGCCAAATCCTGTGGCGTCGCCCCATCCACCACCTGACTTACACCGTCCCCGCCGGCACCATCCCATCCAACCACAAGCGCACCATCCGACCGCAGGACAATGCCTGAGACAGTCACGCAGCGACTCCCTGGTGGCATAGAAGGTAGTAGACCATATGCTGTCTTCAAATCATCGCACAGGGCGACAACTCCCAGCGTCGCCTCAACCGCCGGTCGCGCCTTTTCGGTGCAGGAAACCACATCAGCAGCGCACAGCGTCCCTGAAGGCAGGGACGGCACCGCTCGAAGGCTATCCAACGGCAGCAACACCAGCCGCCCGCCAACCGACTTCAAAACCCGACGCACACCTCCTACAATAGCGGCCTTTTCCACAACAACGGCCTGCAGGTCAGCCCCCAGGACGATCTCGATAGCGTGCTTCCACTTCTGAGGCACCGTCAGCAGCGTATCAAGCGGCCCAATGACACCGGGGAGACGAGCTTCAAGTAGGGCTTGAACACTGCCATCGTGTGATATCTTGAGAGCGCGTACCCGGTTCAGGGCCTCCTGCTCACCCGCCAGACGTGCCGCCTCCGCCCGCTCCTGGAGCAGTGCATGGTTCAGTTGTTCCAACCGCGCGCGGCGGACACGCAGATCCTGCTCGGTGCGCGTATGATCCACCACGGACTGCTCTACTCGCGCTTCGACTGCCGTCCATTCAAGCTCCAGCTCCGCCAGTTGCTCCTTGCGTGCCTGTAGATCGCCCTCCAGTTGCCGCGTATACTCAAGCGTCTGGGAAACCTGCTCGGCTTGCGCCTCTCGCTGGGCCTCCAATGGGTCCAGTTCGGCCTCCAGTTCTTCACGCCGGACGTGCAGTAGCCGAGCCCGCTCTCCTGACACAGCCAGCTCTCGCTGCAGTTCGTTGATTCGGTCGTAGAGATCAGCTCTTTCCCGAAGCCAATCACGCAAACTGGCCCGCAGTTCGCCCTCTCGCTGCCGCAGCTCAACCTGTCGGCTGCCTAGTCCCGACTCTTCTCGCTCCCTCTCCTCGAGTTCGGCTTCCAGGACCGCAGCTACCTCGACGGCGCGGTCCAGTTCAGTCTGTTGATGTCCCCATTGATAGCCGTACCACGTGCGCTGCAGCCGTCCCAGATGGGCCGTGAGCCGCTGATGTTCCTGTACCCGCTTTGTTTCCCGCTCAAGCTTTTTCAGGCGAGGTGTGATCTCATTGATGATGTCGTAGACGCGCTCCAGGTTATGCTGGGTTTCATCAAGACGCCCGACCGCGTCCTCACGCTGGGCGCGGTAATAGCTGATACCGGCGGCGTCCTCAAAGAGCATACGCCTCTCTTCAGGGCGAAGCGAGAGTGCCGCGTCAACCAATCCCTGTCCGATCACCGTGTACGTGCGCTGACTGAGGCCGCTTTCAGCCAGCAACTGGGTGATATCGCGGAGCCGCACCCTTGATCCGTTAACAAGGTACTCATTCTCACCGGATCGATAGGCACGCCGGGTGAAGGTGACCTCACTGAATTCAATCGGCAGCCAGCTATCAGCATTGTCAAAGGTCAGCGAGACCTCGGCCATCCCTGCTCTTGCACGCCGCCTCCCGCCGGCATAGATCATATCCGCCGTCGACTTGGCCCGGAGGGTGCGCATACGCTGCTCACCCAGCACCCAGCTAATCGAGTCCGCGATATTCGACTTGCCACTACCGTTGGGACCCACGATGGCCGTGATGCCTGTTGGGAACAGGAATTCGGTCTTGGTCGCAAAGGACTTGAAGCCCTGAATTACAAGATGATTGAGATGCATATACCGCCCCGGCTATTCAGTATACCTCGCTTGGCAAAGATTGCAAATCGCGCACTGCAACATATAATAAACCTATGACCCAGAGGTTCACCCGCCGCTACTTTCTTAGGCTGCTTGTGGGTAGCACAGCCACCGTTGGGCTCTCAGCCCTTGGCGGGGCAGGCTATGCCACGCTTGTCGAGCCGCATTGGCTGATCTTGAGGCGGGTGGATATTCCCATCCCCGATCTGCCTCCTGAGCTGAATGGGTACACCATCGCCCAGCTTTCCGACCTGCATCGTGGGCCGGACATCACACAACAGACCATCTCCCGAGCGGTAGAACTAGTGATGCGTGAGGACCCCACCCTAGTCGCGCTGACCGGTGATTACGTGTCCGGTTCCGCCGCATATGCTACCTCTTGCGCACAAGCGCTGTCCCCGCTGGCGTCTTTTGGCAGAGCAATAGCTTGTCTGGGCAACCATGATCACTGGACAGATGCAGACGTGGTCACCAGGTCTCTAGACGACGTCGGCATCACGGTCCTGCGCAACGCCGCTCAAGAGGTCGCAGACAGGCTATGGGTGGCAGCGGTGGATGATGTATGGGAGCAGCATGCCGACCTTGACAAGGCATTGTCAGCGATTCCGACCGGTGCAATAGTCGTGCTTCTGGCCCATGAGCCCGACTATGCCGACGAGGTCGTAGCTGCGGACGACGATCGGATATGCCTTCAGATCTCAGGCCATTCTCACGGGGGGCAGGTCAATCTACCCATTATCGGACCGCCAGTCCGACCCTACCTTGCCCAAAAGTACCCCGCGGGCCGATACCGTTTGGGTCATATGTGGCTATACGTCAACCGAGGCGTGGGATTGATCAGACCGGCGGTACGGCTTAACTGCCGTCCTGAGGTAACAACTTTGACCCTGAGATCAGTTGACTCGCTTTGACAAGCTCAGGATTCCCACAGTTGATCGTTACTGTTTTCCAGCGCCGTCAATGTGGGCGGTTGCACGCACATCATGCAGATCCCACGCCGTCTGGGCTGCCGCCTGCTCAGCCACTTGCTTGCTGCGCCCAGATCCCTGTCCCGCCACCTGCTTGCCCAGCAACACCTCTGCAACAAAGATCTTGGCATGGTCAGGCCCGCTCTCGCCCACGATGCGATAGCGAGGCGTGAGCCCAAACTCGGCCTGGCTCCACTCCTGAAGGCGGCTCTTGGCATCCACGTCCGCTTCTGCTGCCAGTGTTCTCTTTGCCACCGGTTCGATCAGGGGCTCGACGAAAGCCTCTACGATCTTCAAGCCGCCGTCGAGATAGAGCGCGCCGGCAAGCGCCTCAAAGGCATCGCATAGATTGGCATCTCGCTCCCGGCCTCCGGCTTCCTCTTCTCCGTGTCCGAGTCGCAACGATTGTCCGATTCCGACTTGGCTGGCCAGTTGCGCCAGTGTTTCCGTGCGCACCAAGGAAGCGCGTAGACGTGTCATACGCCCCTCATCAAAATCGGGATAGTGACGGTAGACCCACGCTCCAGCGACAAAATCCAGTACCGCGTCTCCCAGGAATTCAAGACGCTGGTTGTCACCAATCTCATCCTCTGGATGCTCATTGACGTAGGAGGGGTGTGTCAGGGCTCGGACCAGCAAGGTCGGATCGGTAAAGCGATAACAGATTCGGTCCTGCAGAGAATCTTGGACAGTCGCCGGACGCTGATGGTCTGTCAGGTTGTGATCGCTGGACACAGGTTTCTGCTCGTTGCCAGTGTAACTCACTCTACTTCTGATCCCACCATCCCTCGCTCTACGAGCCGATGTTCATACTTACTGAGAGCGCGTCCCAACGCTTCGCCAGCATTTGCACCGCATACTCGGCCAATGCTAGAACGCTGTACAGCAGGTCTCCCAGCTCGTCGACGAGCTCCGGCCTGGGCTGAAACACCCGACGACCATAGTCCGCGGCCAGCAGCACCTCCTTGGCCACTTCCCCGGCCTCGGAAACCACGTCGAGCGCGTGGACAGTGGGGTCATAGAGGAGATGGCGCCGATGCGCAAAGTCGCTGACCTGGCGCTGCCAATCGGCCATCAATGGCCTTCCTTGCCCGCCTGTCTCTCCTCCCGCAGCTCACGGTTCAACCGCAGGCGGAACTCCCACAGATCTCGAAATGCCTTGACAATCACCTTGAGGTCCGCGCCGGTGGCTTCACCTGCCACGCGAGGCATGTGCGTCACTGCCACCTCTGCAATGCGGTACCCGCGCGCCTTTGCACCGGCCAGGAACTCGGTGTCGATCATTGCGCCGTCTGAGACAATGTGCACGTGGTCAAGAACCTCGCGCCGAAAAAGCTTAAAGCCACAATCTATGTCGCGACACAGATATCCGAACAACAGCCGCACAAGCGTGTTCCAGCCGAAAGCATTCAGTCTACGGACAAGATGGTCCCGTCGATGTGCCCGATAGCCCGACACAATGTCGGCCCCTTTGTGACAGGGCTCCAGAAGAAGCGAGATCTCGCCAAAATCGAACTGGTTGTCGGCTGGGAAGAACGTTATCAGCTCGTGGGAAGCAGCCGCAAATCCGGCCTTGAGCGATCCCCCATAACCTCGATTCGGATAGTGCTCGATCAGCCGAAAGTTCGCAATACGCTGCTCCAACTCGCGGCCGATTTCGCCCGTCCGGTCGGCGCTGCCGTCGTTGACCAGGATGATCTCATACGCCATACCCAACCCACCAGCCACGGCCGAGACTCGTTTCACAGCGTCTTCGACGTTCGGCTCTTCGTTGTAGGCAGGCAAAACAATGGAAAGACCCAACATAGTCGCCTCTCTAGTGCATAGTTGCCTCAATGTTACACCAATCCCTGCAAATTAGCAATCCAGGCCGTGCCCAAAAGGATAGAATCACAAAACGTCGCTCTGGCGACAAAGTCACTTTGCTCAACCATAGCCTTTAGGGTATAATCCGCTCATCAGTGCCGCGCATTACCACATTGGACTTGGGCGATGACGATCCGGTTGGCTCAATCGATCAGAGACAGTCTTACCCGTACCCGCAACACGGTTTTCAGCCACATTGCCGGGCTATTGGGCGCGAGCCAGGTTACGGACGAGACTTGGGATGAAGTAGAAGAGTTGCTTATCCAGGCCGATGTCGGTGTGGAGACCACGCTCCACCTGGTTGATCGGTTGCGCCAGCGTGCCAGTGAAGAGGCCATCTTGCAGACCGACGCTCTCCAGACAGTCCTGAAAGAGGAGCTGCGGGCGCTGCTGCCTGACCCACCGCCACTCAACCTATCTGGACGTCATCTGGAAGTTATGTTAGTCGTCGGGGTGAACGGATCTGGGAAGACAACCAGCATCGCCAAAATCGCCCACCGCTATCGGCAGGACGGCCATCAAGTGCTCCTGGCTGCAGCCGACACATTCCGGGCTGCGGCGATGGACCAACTCAGCGTATGGGCCAATCGCGCAGGCGTGAGTATCATCACAGGATCGGAGGGAGGGGATCCAGGAGCCGTTCTCTTTGACGCACTGCAAGCAGCGCAGTCGCGCAAATTTGATATGGTGATCGTCGATACCGCCGGAAGGCTGCACACCCAGTATAACCTGATGGCTGAGCTGCGCAAGGTTCGGAATGTGGCCGCAAAGAACGTCCCAGGTGCGCCCCACGAGGTTCTGCTCGTGCTCGATGCCACCACCGGGCAGAATGCCTTGTCGCAGGCAAAGCACTTTCGGGAGGCGGTAGACGTGAGCGGCGTTGTGCTGGCCAAACTGGACAGCACAGCCAAAGGTGGAATGGTGTTTGCCGTCGCCCGCGAGCTAGGATTGCCAGTGCGCTTTGTTGGTACAGGAGAGAGAATTCAAGATCTAGCACTGTTCGATGCAGATACCTTTGTGGAGGGCCTATTCACATAATGGAAGAGCTTCGTGGTCGCTTGACGACGCTGAGCGAGAATCTGGAGTATATCTGGGGGCGTCTTTGACCTGACCGACAAGGAACAAGAGATTGCTCAGCTTGAGAAACGCGCCAGCACCCCCGATTTCTGGGATAACCCTGAGGTAGCTCAGACGGCAATGCGCCGTCTCTCTAGCCTCGGAGATGAAGTAGACCGCTGGAGAACCCTGGAGCGTCAGGTAAGAGACGCTCTGGACCTTTCCGCGCTGGAGGACGAGAGCCTATACGACGAACTGGTCGCGGAAACAGAGACATTGGAAAAGGTAATTGATAAGCTAGAATTCCAGCTTATCCTCTCCGGTCCACATGATCGAAACGATGCTATTCTGGCCATCCACGCAGGCGCTGGTGGTACCGATGCTCAAGACTGGGCTGAGATGTTGCTGCGTATGTACCTCCGCTGGGCCGAGGCGCACGGACACACTACCGACCTGGTGGATCAGATCTCTGGCGAAGAAGCTGGCCTGAAACGAGCCACCATCACAATCGCTGGCCCTTATGCCTACGGCTATCTGAACTCTGAGCGAGGCGTGCACCGCTTGGTACGACTGTCCCCTTTTGATGCGGCTCATCGGCGCCATACCTCTTTTGCTCTGGTCGAGGTCTGGCCCGACATTAGCGACACCGTTGCAGTGACGATCGATCCGAACGACCTGCAGATCGACACATTCCGTGCCTCATCCGCAGGCGGACAGCATATGCAGAAAAACGAGACGGCGGTGCGCATCACCCACATTCCCAGCGGTCTCGTCGTCTCCTGTCAGAACGAGCGTTCACAGACCCAGAATCGCGAGACCGCGATACGCATATTGCGAGGGCGACTAACCCAAATGGAGGAAGAAAGACGACAAGAGGAGATCGCCGAGTTGAAGGGGGAACATGTGGATGCCGGCTGGGGCAACCAGATCCGTTCCTATGTACTTCACCCTTATCAAATGGTCAAGGATCACCGAACCAATCACGAGACAGGAAATGTGCAGGCCGTCCTAGACGGGCGGCTTGACGACTTTATGGAAATGCACCTGAGACACACGATGGGAGCAAAAAACGCGGCTGCTTAACCAGGCCGAGGAGGAGCAGATGAATAGAAAAGAGTCCCCCAAGAAAACACCGAGAAAGCCCTCGAGGGTACCCTCATCCGGAACCGGGTCAGCCAGGAGGAGGAGTCCTCCAGCCCGTGGTAGAGCCGCCCCCAGAGCTGCGGGTGCAGCAGGCTCACCGAGTGAAGAGACCAAAGCCAAGCTTGATCGACTTCAGAACACATTCAGCGACCTGCAGGAGTCAATGCTGCTAACTCGCGTACACACCGAAATGGCAAATGTGGAAACGACCCTTTCGCTCCTGCCGGCAGAGATCGAAGAACTGCGTAAGCGAGGTTATGTTTTTCGCAGCTTCCTTGAGAACAAAATCGACGTGTTGACCCGCCAGTGGGAAGAAATGCAGACGAGCGTGTCCAGCGAGATGAAGCGACGCGTACGAGAGCTGGAGCGCGATTCTGACGAGGCCGAAGCGGCGCTAAATCGGGCAATGAGCGGGAACGCCTCATTGGTATCCCGAGCCGAAAGCACGATCAGCACCTTTGAGAGCAAAGTAGATGCAGCTCGCGGGGCGGTAGAGGCAATGTACAAACCGGTCCAGGAGAATGTGACTCAAACCAGCGCCCAGACAAAGGAGATTCGGTCGCTGCTTGATCAGATCGACGAAGCCAGTTTCCAGCTTTTCCCAGCAGAAGACTCCGTAGCATGTTGCCGTGCCCAATATATAGAAAGGGAGGACGAGGGCCCGGAAGGTGTGCTCTTCCTGACAGATGAACGGTTGATCTTTGAGCGGAAAGAGGAGGTCGCCACCAAAAAGGTGCTCTTTATCACCACTGAGAAGGAGAGCGTTCAGGAGCTGATCTTTGAAGTCGCCATTGGGCAGGTTGAGGACATCCAGGCCAGTGACAAGAGAAAACTTCTGCGGCGCAAGGAGATGCTAGAGCTGCTGTTTGCCCCCGAGGCAGACCTGAGCGGTGCTACGCTCCGTCTTCTTGGGGCCGAGAACGAAGACTGGGCCAGACTGATTGGCCGGGTCAAGTCGGGAGAGATCAAGAAGGAACGCACAAAACCGAAGGATAGGGAAGCAGTTGAAGCTGCCCAAGCAGCGCCGACCAAGTGTCCAACCTGTGGTGCCACCCTCTCCGTCGAGATCGTGCGAGGCATGCGAGAGATCAACTGCGAGTATTGCGGCTCGGTGATCCGATTGTAGTCTGGTAAGTCGCCTTGCCATTGAGTGACATCCTAAAGCAAGTCCAGCATACAATCGAGACGTACGATCTACTGGCATCGGGCGATGGAGTAGTTGTGGGCGTCTCTGGCGGGCCCGATTCGGTTTGCCTGCTGCATATTCTGCTGGGTCTGTGCGACAGATACCACCTCCGGCTCCATGTGGCGCACCTACACCATGGTGTACGTGGAAAAGAGGCGGACGCCGACGCGGAGTATGTGGCTTTGCTTGCGAACGAATGGGGTCTCCCCACAACAATCGATCGCCAGGACATACCGACACTGGCCCGTGAACACAGGCTGGCTTTTGAAGAAACCGCTCGACGTGTGCGATATGCATTCCTGGCACGTGTAGCAAATGAAACAGCAGCTAGCAGGATCGCGGTAGGACACAATGCCGACGACCAAGCCGAGACGGTGCTTATGCACTTCCTAAGAGGAACTGGTCCGGCAGGATTATGTGGTATGCTACCTTTGACACCACTGCACACCTATCGCCTCGACGGCTTCCTGGACCCAACGGTCCCCAAGACAATCAGTCTCATACGTCCTCTTCTCGAGGTTCCACGTTCAGATATTGAGCACTACTGCACCATCAACAACATCACCCCTCGTCTCGACCGCTCCAACCTGGACACGACCTACTTCCGCAACAGACTCCGCCACGAGCTACTGCCAACCTTGCGGACGTACAATCCCAACATCGGAACACAGTTGTGCCGAACAGCCAGAGTTGTATCTGCCGATTACGAGTTGCTGGCCCGATTGAGAGAAGATGCCTGGAAAGACGTCCTTTTGGCGGCACAGGAGACATCTATCATCTTTGACAAAGCCAGATGGCAAGCTCTGCCAACGGCTCTGCAGCGTGCTACACTGAGGCACGCGGCTTACCAACTGCGCAGAAGCCTCCGCGATGTGGGATTTGTCCACGTAGAGAACGCCCGAATGGTTGCTCAAAGGGGAGAGACTGGTTCGCAAGCCACACTGCCAAGAGGACTGGCGCTGACGGTAGGCTATGACACCCTCACTCTGGGAAGCATTGATGACGCGACACCAGCCTTGCCAGATGACCCTCTCCTATGGAGCGCCGGACGGACGCCCGTCCAAGTACCCGGTACGATTCCCCTCCCGGGTCGGAAGTGGATAGTGGAAGCCAAAGTGCTGAAGAAATGGGATTTGAAGCAGATAGCCGTGAATCAAGACGTCTGGACAGCCTACTTTGATCTGGGAAAGCTCGTCGAACCACTGACGCTGCGCCCCAGACGCCCGGGGGACCGCTTTCGCCCTCGGGGAATGGACGGCCATTCCTGCAAATTGAGCGCGTTCATGATCAATGAAAAGATCCCTCATCCCTGGCGGGCGCATGTGCCGTTGTTGGAAGCAGACGGTGAGATTGTGTGGGTGTGTGGGTACCGCACGGCAGACGGAGTAGCCGTAGGGCCGGATACCAGAGAGGTACTGCGGCTAAAGTTCACACGCACGACCCCGGGGGAAGAAGGAGTCGGTGACTATGAAGACTATCCTGGGTATTGATATCGGAGGTTCCGGCATCAAAGGGGCACCAGTGAACACCAAGACGGGTGTTCTAAAGGGCGAGCGCTACCGAATCCCTACCCCTCAGCCATCTACGCCGAATGCGGTTGGCGATGCAGTGGCGCGGATTGTCAAACACTTTCGATGGAAGGGGCCTGTCGGCATCACATTCCCTGCCGTGATCAAGGACGGCGTTGTGTACAGCGCTGCCAACATCGACAAGTCGTGGATCGGCGTCAATGGAAGTGAGTTGCTGGAGAAAAAGACTGGTTGTCCAGTACTATTGCTCAACGACGCCGACGCCGCTGCGATAGCTGAGATGGAACTCGGTGCCGGTCGTAATCGCAGGAACAGGGGAGTGGTTTTTCTGCTGACCTTTGGTACGGGTATCGGTAGTGCTATCTTCGTCGACGGAGTTCTGGTGCCCAACACTGAACTGGGCCACATGGAGATGAACGGCATGGAAGCTGAGCACTATGCTTCTGACATTGTTCGCAAGAGAGAAAAGCTGGATTGGAATGAGTGGGCTGTACGGGTGAACGAGTATCTCCTCCTGCTTGAGGCACTCTTTTCTCCCGATCTGTTCATTATTGGCGGCGGCGTGAGTAAGAAACACCCGAGATACATGCACCAGTTGCACACTCAGGCCAAAGTCGTACCCGCCGAACTACTGAATGACGCTGGCATTGTAGGTGCGGCTCTGGCCGCCACGAGCCTTGTTTAACATCCAGCGAGATTTGTCATCCGGAATACCACTCGAAGGAGCAACTTGAGACAGCACGGTTCTTGGAGCGACGACATCCCCTCGGAACTCCTGATCGACTGGCGAGGACGTCCTCTCTACATTGTCCTGGTGTATCTACGCGGTCAGTTGACGCTTACGCTACCAGCTCTGCTGGGTGCTATTCTGTTCAACCGGATCATCACGCAACTCGTCTGGGGCAATTTGGTGCGTTTGGTGCTCGTCGTCGTTGGCTTTGTGACCGGGATGGCTTACGTGTTCTACCACCGTTACTCTCCCAGTATCCGATCGTTCCTGGAGACATTGATCGCCCGCAGACCGCCCAGCCGTGAATTGGCAACCCGGACCTGGATTGAGGCCATCAATTTTCCTCCCTTGGTCGTGGGACGGACGATGATGGTCGCCGTTCTGGCATACACCGTGCAGGCTGTGTATTTCTTTCTGTTTACAGAGTTCGGTCCTGAACTGGTGTTGCAGGGATGGGTCGTTGCTCTTGTCTCGACAGTCGCTATCGCCCTGGTTTTCTTCCTATTCTACCTTGAGCGGACGATGGAGCCCATCGCCCACCTGGCTCTGTCAGCAGGTGCGAAAGCAAATCTAGACGATCCACGCGTCCGTCGATTTGGATTGCGGATCAAACTCCTGGTGATGATCCTGCCGATCATGATTGTGCCGCTGGTCACCTTGGGACTTTTCAGTTATTCCCAGACAGTGAAACTAGGAGGGGATCCGAATACCAGCCTCCTCCTCACGGGCGCCGTCGTGCTGTTCGCCAGCGTCGTGGTAATGACGCTGGCGGTGCTGACGGTACGCAGTGTCCTAACACCGGTGCGAGAGCTTGAGTCAGTAATGGATGCCGTGGCAGCGGGCAATCTGACCGCGCGCGCACGCCCAGTTACGAGCGACGAGTTGGCTGAACTGGGCACACGGTTCAATCTGATGACGGAGGAAGTCTCAAAGCAGGACCGGATCAAGACCGCCTTTGGCCGATACGTCAGCAGTGCCGTGAGGGACGGAATCCTGAGCGGCGACATTCAGCTAGGTGGAGAACGGCGCGAAATCACAATTACCTTTACGGACATCCGAGATTTTACTGCCTGGTGCGAGCGCACCTCACCAGAAGAAGTCATCCAGACGCTAAACGCCTACTACGAGACCTTGGTGCAGGTGCTCATCGACTATGGTGGCACAGTCACCCGATATACCGGAGACGGTGTTCTGGTCTTGTTCGGCGCCCCGTTGGACGATCCTGAACACGCGCGACATGCCGTGGAAGCAGCACTGAAAGCACAGGAATTGTTGGACAAATTCAATCAGATACGTCGTATCGCCGGGGCCTTTGAACTGCGTACGGGCTTTGGAATCCACACCGGAATGGCCGTCGTGGGCAGCATTGGCTACGAGGCCCGCGCAGAGTACACGCCCATCGGTGACCCTGCCAATGTAGCCAGTCGTATCGAGGGATTGAACCGCGAGTTGGGCACCTCAATCCTAGTTTCGCACGCTACCTACGAACGCGTGGCCGACCGTGTGGTCATCGGCAAGATCACTGAGACACTGGTAAAAGGGCGAACTGAGTCTGTACAGGTCTACGAGGTGATAGGGCCGAACGACGATCTGCGACCCGCCACCACAAAGAAGCCATAGAACTCTGCACTTCGCGCCGGTGGATTGAGCATCGCGACCATTGCACGACTGACAGATTGAACGGCAGACAAAGCACACCCCGCTATTCCGCCAATGACAAAGAACCCAGTTGATCAAGACCAAACATCACTGCACCAAAGATAGCCGCAAAGTTGATGGTCATCAGAATGCCATCGTTGTCGATCAAGAAGGCAACGATGAACTTGACATACTCTCCGCAGTGCCTCACGGTCCTGAACGTATGCCTGAGGCGCTTGGCCGCAATCGTGAACCAGGATTCGCCCGGTGGCATCGGTTAAGGACTATAACACCGGTCGGTTTGAACTCTAGAGGAATCAAGAGGAAGAACCATACAGGGGGCAGAGCTTCCACTCTGCCCCCTGTAATGCCCCGGACTGGATTTGAACCAGCACGCCTAAAAAGGCACAGGCCCTCAACCTGCCGCGTATGCCTATTCCGCCACCGGGGCGCGGCAAGTATTATACTCTCTCCATCCCACTTGTCAACTTTTCGCATCAACATCCCCTTATACCAAGTGACTCGACTTGCACCGGATAGTGGGTCGGTGTACAATCCTCTGCGGGCGCCACGGCAGGCAACAGAAGCCAGAGACAGCCGCAACAGGGCAGTTTGTTGGGTGTTCCTCTCAGTGAGAGATTGGCACGGATGTTCACTTCACTTTCATCCATCGGCGCCATTAGGTACCTAGCAGAAATCAGGAGGGCAAGCGAATGAGAATCGTCCTTGATGCGATGGGCACTGACGCCTACCCTGTCCCCGATGTGGCAGGAGCGGTCGAGGCGGCAAGGGAATCCGGCGAAAGCATCATCCTCGTTGGACGCGCGGAAGCCATCCAACACGAGTTAGCCAAACACAGTACCCAAGGTCTCAACCTGGAGGTCGTTCACGCGTCAGAGGTCATCGAGATGGAGGACGAGCCAGCTTGGGCCGCGAGGGTGAAAAAGGACTCCTCAATGCACGTGGGCTTGGGCCTTGTGCGGGATGGAAAAGCTGACGCCTACGTGACCGCGGGCAACACGGGCGGCGTATTGGCGGTAGCCACGCTCTACACCCTAAAGCGCATCCGAGGGATAAAACGCCCAGCCCTTGCCGCCATCCTGCCTATGCCCTCTGGCCGCGTGGTCACTTTGGACATCGGTGCCAATGCAGATTGTCGGCCCGAATACCTGCTCCAGTTCGCCCACATGGGAACGATCTACGCAAAGGCTGTCTTGGGCTCCAGCAAGCCCAGAGTAGCCCTGCTCTCCAACGGAGAGGAGCCAGGAAAAGGGAACGCACTGGTGAAGGAAAGCTACAAGCTCCTCGCCGAGTCGGATTTTGACTTTGTCGGTAACGTCGAACCCAAGGAAGTCGTGGATTGCCGGGCCGACGTTGTCGTCTCCGATGGCTTTACTGGTAACATTCTGATCAAGACCCTTGAAGCTACAGCCAAGATGCTGACCGGCCTCCTCCGCGAAGAGATAAAGTCCGGCCCACTCACGGCGATAGGAGGGCTCCTGGCAAAACCAGCTTTCGGACGGGTTGCCCGACAGATAGATCCATTCGAGGTCGGCGGAGGACCTCTGCTGGGGGTTAATGGTGTTGTGATCGTCGGACACGGGCGTTCCGACGCCCGCGCGATCAAGAACGCCATCGGCCAGGCGCGCAAGGCTGTGGAAGGTGGCGTGGTTGATGCAATTCGTAAAGGACAGACAAAGGAGTGAGAATGAAGACACCTCGGCGCGTCGTCATCACGGGCATAGGGGCGATGACGCCTCTTGGTCTGACCCTGAAAGAAACCTGGGATGGGTTGATAGCAGGGCGTTCCGGCGTGGGGCCGATCACCCAGTTCGATGCATCGGAACTGCCCGTTCGTATCGCCGGAGAGATCAAGGGCTTTGACCCCAAGCAGTACATCAACTTCAAAGAGGCCCGCCGTATGGCCCGTTGCTCACAGGTGGCCGTGGCAACGTCACAGGAAGCACTGGCCGACGCAGGACTCGATATCCCCCTGGCTCCCGATCACGACGAACGCGTCGGTGTACTCCTCGGAAGTGCGATTGGGGGGTTCGAGCGTGCGCTTGAGGGAGTAGACGCATATCGCTCCAAAGGGCTTTCCCGGGTCAACCCGTTCGTCATACCGTCACTCTTGGTCAGCATCGTGTCGCACCACGTCAGTCTCTCAGCGCAGGCCAAAGGCCCCATCAGCACCGTGGTCGCCGCGTGCGCTTCGGGCACCCAGGCCGTGGGTGAGGCATCAGAGTTCATTCGGCGGGGTGCAGCAGACGTGATGATTTGCGGCGGCGTAGATGCGTTGATTCATCTTACCCCTATTGTTGGGTTCTGTGCAATGCGGGGCCTTTCAGCCCGTAACGATGAACCTGAAAGAGCGAGTCGCCCCTTTGACGCCGAGCGTGACGGCTTTGTCTATAGCGAAGGCTGTGCAATCCTTATCCTGGAGGCGCTGGAGCACGCCCAGGCACGAGGCGCTCAGATCTATGCGGAGGTGCTGGGACACGCATCTTCGTCCGATGCATTCCACATAGCCCAGCCAGACCCCGACGGTATGGGAGCCAGCCGAGCGATGCAGTGGGCCCTCGATGACGCCGGTCTGTCGCCACAGCACGTGGACTATATCAATGCCCACGGCAGCGCTACACCGATCAGCGATCCCATTGAGACCCGGGCAATCAAGCGGGTCTTTGGAGACCACGCCTACAAGGTCGCGATCAATTCGACAAAGTCCATGATCGGTCATGCAATGGGAGGAGCAGGGGCGATCGAGGTCACCGTATGTGCATTGACCATCGATCGTGGGGTTATCCATCCGACCATCAACCTAGAGACCCCAGATCCCGAATGTGATCTGGACTATGTACCGGAGGGAGCGCGCAAAGCCGACGTGCGCTTTACACTGTGCAATTCCTTTGGACTGGGTGGTCAGAATGCCTGTGTGGTATTAGGCCGGTTCGAGGGGTAAGGAGTCACCTATGCGCACCATCTCCAACGAACGTCGTATCCGCACATGTCGCGCTGTTGCCCAGTACGGTACGCTGGCCGGAATGCTGGCGCTGCTCGGAGGTCTGGTCATCTCCTTTGTCAAGCCAGATTGGCTTTGGATGATGGTGCTGAGCGTGACCCTTGGCTATGCTCTGTCAGTCGTTGGTGGCTTTTTCACCGATCGCTTTGCCGGTCCTCTCGCTCACCACGAGACCCTATCCAACGCCCTGAAAGGGCTGGATAATCGGCACATTCTGCTCCAGTACACCCTTCCGGCCCCGCACGTCCTCCTTGAGCCTGGTGGTTGCACCGCCTTCATAGTCAAGACACAGGGAGGCCACGTGCTCTATCAGGAGAGTGGTCGATGGAAGCACCAACAGAAGGGCAAGTTCTTCCGGCAGTTTGTGGGCCAGGAGGCGATAGGCGCCCCTGATATGGAGGCCAACCGCCAGGCCCACAAGCTTGAGCAGTGGTTCAAACGCCAGCTTCCAGACGTCCCGGTCCCCGTGCGGGCGGTTGTGGTGTTTGTCAATCCCGACGTCACACTGGAGGCTGAGGGGTCTGCTGTACCGGCCTTGCACAGCAAGAAGCTAAAGATGTGGTTGCGAGGGCCTGGCAAGCTCAAGCCATTGCCAAACGACGCCTATCGTCAGGTGGTCGAGACGCTAACGGGGGAGAGCTGAATCCTGTCAGGAGTGTCCGGCGCCGATTTACACAGGCACATGGGCCTCCAAACCGGGGGCCGAGATCAGCGAGAATCCAACGGTATTGATTGCAAATGAGCCCCGGTACGGGTGTACCGGGGCTCCTCTACGCTACCCGCCTAGCTCGTCCAGCCTTGTCTCCCACTTGGTATACAGTCTGTTGTAGGTAGCCTCACTGATCTCGCCTGCGGCAAGCCGCAGATCGAGGTTGTCCAAAGTTGCCTGGATCTCCTCGGCTGTCTGTGGAATAGCCGGGGCCGCCGAGGCTGGTGGAGCTGCTTGCTGCGCCGGTTGCTGCATACTCTGCGTCATCATCTGGGCCATCGCTGCGCCCATACCCATTCCAGCACCCAGGCCCACACCGGTACCTGCCATACCGCCTCCGCCGGGCTGCTGGGCGGCGTCCCGCATAGCGCGCGCCGCCTGGAACTGCATGTAGGCTTGCATGTCACCTAGTGCTCCCATCGAGGCTCTCTCATCGATCGCCTTAGCGGTCTCCTCGGTTGGCCCAATATACTCCACGTACACCGACGTCAGGGTGACACCGCGGGCCTCAAACTCCTCAGCCGCCTTGGCGCGCACGCCCATCGTCAGCTCTTCCGACATGCCGGCCAACTCGATCACCGACTTGCCCATCTCACCCACCAGGTCGATCAGTTTGGTCAGGACCATAGAACGGAAGAAACCCTGAATATCGGAGGTGCGATAGATACCCTGGGTGCCGACGATCTTGTTGACAAAGAGCTGAGGTTCGGTGACCGTCACTGCATACGTTCCCCGCGCTTGAACGCGGGCCATCCCCAACTCCGGGTCCTTGATCGTGATCGGCGTCGGGGTACCCCACTTGAGATCCATGAACTCACGCAGGCTGACAAAGTAGACTTCAGCTTTAAAGGGCGTCTGGCCCGAAAACGCCTTGCCGATGTAATCAACCAGCAATGGAATGTTGGCAGTGGCGATCGTGTGAGATCCAGCATTGAGCACGTCCAATGACCGGCCATCGCGGAAAAAGACCGCCGCCTGGCTTTCTCGAACAATCACCTGCGAGCCGATGCGAAAGTCACCAGATCCGCGCTCCGGTACCCGGTGCACCATCTCCGTGCCGGCCTCATCCATAAACTCTACAATATCGAATATCCTTGCCATCTTATGTCACCTCCTGACTTCTCTGAGCCTCTATCATCTACTGGCTGCCCAGGATTACGTGCTCACGCTGATCGAATGTTCTGTTGGCCTCGCGGCAGATATCTTGAATGATGCGAATTGTCTCGGTCAACCCCTCGCCGACCGATATCGCTTCTCGGAGACGATCGGTCGCGGCATCGAGACGGTCCACGTACTCGAACAAGGCCAAATCAAAGTTGTACATCTGCTCCAACTCGGCCTGGTTGATGCGTACGGCATCGAACATGCCCGAGTAGCCATAGGTGGCAACCCGCACGCGGTCGATAAAGGTCTGAAGCTGTGTGACGGCACTGCCCACATCATCGATTAGATCGATTTTGCCGTGATTGATCAGCTCCTTCTGTGCCACATCCAGACTGCGGCGCTGATTAGCCAGCTTCTCTGCCAGTGTCTGGCGCAGTACCTGATCAGCTTTGCGCCGGTTCTGGCGTTCCTGATAGCCGCCCCAACCGGGAATGATGTCAAGCAGCTTTTCCAGCCCGGTGCGACTGTCCTGTACCTTGCCATAGGTATCTACCATTATTCAATCCTCCTTTATTCAATTCTCGTGTGTCTCTAGTTCTTGAAGTCGCTCGCCAGCTCGCGTGCTCCAACCAACAATACGAAGTTATGCGGGGTTTGGTTTCATCACGCCACCTTACCCTTGGCCATCCCGAGAGTATTATAGCGTAAGTATAGGAAAAAGGGAAACAGAACGATGAATCTCGAGAATGGTTCTCCTATGGAATAGAGCGTAATGTGAGCGGGAGATACACGCGGTACAGCTCTGGCACAATCCGCAGTATCACTGGCACAATCTGCGGCGAGTCCAACACGTTGGTCTGGACTGCCATCACAGAAACGAGACCTATGTAGGTACCAGTGCTGTAGCCGGTGCTGTCCACGGTGATCGTCAATGGTGTCCCTTGCAGACCAGTGGTGATGGCGAGGGTCGGCGTCACCTCCGTGCCCAGCGCCCCCGTTCCAGACACCTGCATGCCCGCTATCACCGAGGCCGTCCAAGTGAGCACGTGATAGCCGGTGTTAAGCGGCGTCACCGTGGCGGTTAGGATGCCTGGCTCACGCACGTCCGCCAGAAACCCAAGAGCAGGAGGACTGACCGCCAGCCTGGGCTCGAATCGTTCGACAGTCAACGTCAACGGCACAGTCTGCGGCGAGTCGAGCACATTGGTCGACGTCGCGGTCACCGTAATCGCTCCTGCGAACACGCCAGGTCCGTAGCCTGTGCTGTCAACCGTGACCGTCAAAGGTGCCCCTTGGAAACCGTTGGTGATAACGAGCGAAGGAGTCACCTCCATCCCTGTCGCCACCGCCACCGTCCAGGTCAACACCCGATACCCCGAGTTCCACGGTGTGATCGTAGCTGTGATCACACCTGGCTCATAAGCATCGGCTAGAAAGCTCAGGGCAGCCGGCCTTAGCGCGAGCCTTGGGCCAAAGTGTCCAGGTCGCTTCTCCATCGCCTCGATTGCGTCGTAGGCCAAAGTTGCAGCACCGTCAGTAGTCCCGTCGGCCCTGCGTATCGAGAAATAGCGTGCTGCCTCGCAATCCCACAGATGGTAGTTGTGCCAATCTAAATTCCACACGAACATCGCCCCCATCCAGGGCCAATGCTCGTCCGCATACTCGAAAGCGCGCGTGATATAGTTGGCTTGCTGGACTTCGGAAACCTCCATCCACCCAAAGACGGCCTCGTAGGTATTCGAGCAGTGAGCAGGCATTCCTCCTTCTAGAGTCCAATCACGCAGCCAGTTGAACTCGGTCGCCCATACCGGTTTGTGACCCAGTTCTTGGTCCTCCAACAGATCGTGCATTACCTCAGCACCGCGGAATGCAAACCCATTCGACACCGAATGTGGATCGGTCTCTGGATCGTAGGCAAAGCCATACGGATGATATCCAAAGACATCGAAACAGTCAGCCGCACCTGATTCCAGCATCCGCAGGGCATACTCCCGCTCATCCATCGCGCTACAGTTGTTGCCTTGCCAAATATGACCACTTCCCCCAATACACGACCCCTCAATGCGCCCCACCGGGGCCAATCCCGCACTGACGACGATGGCGCCCGGGTCTACCCCCTTGATGCGTTCATGTGCCACTTGCAGTACTTGGGCATATTCCGCAGGGTCGGGTGGCTCATATCCCCAGAACCGATCTACGTTGGGCTCATTGCCGATTTCGTAAGCCTCTACGTACCCCAGACCAGCCCTGGCGATTCCCTCAACCTCATCCCCCCATTGATCCAGATCTGTGGGCACGCCCTCCCGGAGATCGATGGCATACAGAACCTGATACGTCAGCCGCTCGGCCGGCGGCGCACCCTCATACTCCTCCCACAGCTTGATCCACTCAAGACCCAACGGTGCGAACAGAGGGTCAATGCTCTCATCGAGACGCACGTTGATACCATAGCCTAGGTGTGGAGGATACGGCGAAGAGGACAAAGAGACTGGGTCTGGAGTCGCGGCGCGCGCGGATAATGACGCTACCGCCAAACTACCCATGACGGCAACCAATCCGACCAATGCCCACACGCCCGCACACGTCCAAGACCTCACAGCAGAATCCCATCTCCTTACCGAGCTTTACGTGCTCTTATGATCGTTGGCACGAGTATAGCATAGAGCACAGCAAAGAAAAAGGCCACCGGCGTCACGCCGATGGCCCTGCCCTCCGAGGTCACTCTGTGATTCTGCTAGGCAGCACCCATACGTTGATCGACGTATTCTACTACCTGGCCAACCGTTCTGAGCTGTTGAGCCTCCTCGTCAGAGATCGATTCGCCAAACTGCTCTTCGAACTCCATGATCAGCTCCACAAGATCGAGCGAGTCCGCCTCAAGATCCTCGCGGAAGCGTGCGTCTTTTGTGACCTTGTCCGCTTCCACTCCCAAGAGATCAACGATGATTGCCTTGATCTTTTCAAAAGTATCTTCTGCCATTGCCCTTACCTCCCTTTTGTATGTCCACGCCACTGGCGGTGGTATTTTACCCACAGTGACGAGTTTGTCAAACCCATGAGTTGACAACTAGCGCCACTGCCGGTATGATTAATCACCAAAGTTAGGAACACGGAGGGGCATCCCAAGTTACGAAGGAGCCTATGCATCAACAGCGCAAATCGGACCATATTCGCATCAATCTCCAAGAGAACGTAGACTTTGAAGATGTCTCACCAGGATTCGCACACTATCGCCTTGTGCACTGCGCCTTGCCGAACTTTGATCTGGAGGATATTGATACCTCCACGATGCTCTTTGGAAAGCGCCTGGCATCTCCCTTACTCATCTCGTCCATGACCGGAGGGACACCTGAGGCCAGTACTATCAACCAGCGGTTGGCGGAGGCAGCTCAGGCCACCGGGATTGGCCTGGGAGTGGGCTCGCAACGCGCTGCCATCGAGGATCCGTCCCTGGCAGATACCTACCAAGTACGCCACGTTGCGCCTGACATCTTGCTCCTAGCAAACCTAGGGGCGATACAACTGAACTATGGTTACGGTATTGACGAGTGTCAGCGCGCCGTCGAGATGATCGAGGCAGACGCCCTCATCTTGCACCTCAATCCCCTACAGGAAGCGCTACAACCGGAAGGAGACACCCGTTTCGCCAACCTGTTGACCAAGATCGAAAAGATCTGCCAGCGCCTACAAGTACCGGTGGTCGTCAAAGAGGTAGGATGGGGTATCTCTGAGGCGGTGGCTCGCCTGTTGGCGTCGGCAGGAGTAGCGGCTATTGACGTCGCCGGAGCAGGAGGCAGTTCGTGGAGCCAGGTAGAGATGCACCGCGCCAGGAATGAACGACAGCGCCAGGTAGCGGCAGCCTTTGCTGACTGGGGAATCCCCACTGCTGTAAGCCTCCTGATGGCCAAACGGGGTGCCTCGGAACTGCCCATCATCGCCAGTGGAGGCATCCGCGATGGCATCCAGATAGCCAAGGCGGTTGCTCTCGGTGCGGCTGTGTGCGGTGTGGCAGGTCCGTTTCTGAAAGCAGCGACGACAACTGTCGAGGCCGTGAGGGAACTTGTCACCCTTTATGCCACTCAACTGCGTGTGGCCATGTTCGCCACTGGTGCTGCCGACATTCCGGCGCTTCAACACGCTGCCATTGTGTGCACCGCACCGTAACTCTGGGTCTTTTGGAGGGTTGTTCCAGAGAGGGCCACTTATGTGACTGGGCAGTTCACCCGGTCGATACACAGAGGACAAAGGAGATTGATCCGTGACTCAGCACACTCGAAATGATCCCGTGGACGAAATACCGTTCGCACAAAGGGTATTGTTGCTCCCACACTGCTTGCGACCTACCGAGGAATGCCCTGGCAAGATGACCAAGCAGGGCTTGGACTGCACGGGATGCACGCGCGCCGACTGTGCAATCTACCAACTTCGCGAGACAGCGGCCAGCGCTGGCTATGGGGGCACATGCGTTGCCCCTGGCGGACGGCTAGCTGTGCGTTTCCTGGTAGAGCACCAGCCGGCTGGCGTGGTCGCTGTTGCTTGCGACAAGGAGATCGAAGAGGGTCTGGAAGCGATTGATCAGATAGAATGGCAAAACTGCCGTCCCCTGACCGCAGTCATACCGCTCACAAAAGATGGCTGCGTCGATACCGAGGTAGACATAGCCGAGGCCCAAGCAATCATCCTCAGCCAGCATAGTTGCGCAGAGACAGTAACAAGCAAGACCGACTGATCACGAGCACGCAGGTCAAGACCCATGTCGCTGACGGCCTTTATCGACCGGTACCTCGCTCCTCTGGAAGCAGAGATGCGGTCCGTCGTCCAAACTGAGGACCCCCACTACTCTGGCCTCTTTGGTATGCTACGCTACCACTTGGGCTGGACAGATGACGCCTTTAGACCTTATCAAGCTCAATCTGGCAAGCGTATCCGACCGATACTCTGCCTGCTGGCGTGCGAGGCATGTGGCGGGGACTGGGAGCAGGCACTACCTGCCGGAGTTGGCATCGAGCTGATGCACAACTTTTCCCTGATTCACGATGATATCGAGGATCAGGACGAGCTACGTCGTGGACGACCGACTGTCTGGTCGCTGTGGGGAGAAGCACAGGCCATCAACGCAGGAGACACGCTGTTCGCCCTGGCGCAACTGGCTCTGATACGACTTGCCGACCGCGGCGTACCTACGGCGACGATCGTAGCCGCCCTATGCTGCTTTAACCAGACCTGCGCGACTCTCACGAGCGGTCAGTATCTGGATATCGGATTCGAGGGCCGGTTCGACATCTCGATCGCAGACTACCTGGCGATGATTGAGGGCAAGACGGCTGCATTGGTGACCTGTGCCTGCGAGATGGGCGGCCTAGTCGCCAGTGCCCCAGATGACCTACGGCAGCACCTACATTCCTTCGGGCATCATTTGGGATTGGCCTTCCAGATGCGCGATGACATCTTGGGCATCTGGGGCGATCCGGCCCGCACCGGCAAGCCCGTCGGCGCCGACATCGCGCGGCGCAAGAAAACGCTACCCATCCTCCACGGCCTGGAGCACAGCGAGGATCTCGCAGTGTTGCTCAAACAGGATGTGCTTTCCGCAGATGACGTTCGCCTGGCCACGGCCCTGTTGGAGGACACCAACAGCCAAGCCTTCGTCGAGCAACTCATTCACGAGCATCACGCCCGGGCACTGGCAGCCCTCAGCGAGGCGAATCTACAAGGCCCCGCCTCTCAGGCGCTTCAAGAAATGGCACATTCACTGCTCAATCGTGAGCGGTGAGCGAATACACTAACTATTCATCAGGCCCTGCAAACGCCGGAGTGCCGCACCATCCGACGGATCGATGGCCTCCGCCGTCACCGTCCAGACCTCTTGGTGTATGATCTCTTCACCCGGATGAAACACCGCCAGTGGGCTCAGGGTTTCCATCTCAATAAAGCGCTCGCAGGTATAAACCTGGATTGAGCAGTCCTCATCGGGATACCGCACGCCAGATTTCCAGGCGTGGGACTTGACGAACGTAGCATCCTCTCGACACAGAGCAACCCATCCCTCCGGTGAATTGGTGCCTACCTTGCCTTCCTCACCCGTCGGCACAATCTTGAAGAGGTCTGGCCCAGGTTGCCACTGGCGGCTGGTCACGTCAGACGAATGTCCTATCCATTCGTTCCAATAGACGATCTTTTTCAGGTCCCAGCGTCCACCTCTGCCCCAGGGAAAGACGACTATGCCACTTGGCTCCACGCAGGTTAGCGCCCACACAGCCCCCGTATAGAGCATATCACCTGTGTTCAGTATCCCTTGCTCTACCACAAACCGATCGCCTCGTCCGCTGATCGTCAACCGTTTGCGCAGCTTGGTCTGAGGCGTGACGGGGGCAACGACCGTCAGGCTATCATCCGTGACATTGACCTCACAGCGCACGTTGTCTGGAGCATAAGTGTCCTTTGTCTCAGGCGCCACCCATACCCGATGCCCACCGTAGATATGCCACTCCACATGATCTTGGCCTCGTCCTGTTGTGTGCTGGTCCACCATCAGCAGATTCGGTCCGTCACCTACTGAAAGCGACAGGATGCGGGGCCCGATCTCTGCCACCACTACCATTACGGTCTCGCCAAGGCGCACTTGATAGGCTTCGCGCCAGCCGAGGAACTCGATCTGTTCAATCTGTAGATCCACCTGACACCTCCTGAGAATCATGTGACTACCGCACTCAAGTGTACTATCGAGATTCCAAAAGTCAAGTGACGTGCTTTGTTGCTTGACTGCGAGTTCGCACAGTAGTAGAATCGGACGCACACCAGCTCAAGTTGGCACAGGAGTATGATCGGTGGATCTTGTCATTGTCGAATCACCCACCAAAGCCAAGGCTCTGCGGGGATTCCTGGGACGGAACTACCGGGTGCTGGCTTCAATGGGACACATCCGAGATCTGCCGTCCAAGAGTCTGGGAGTGGATGTAGAACACAACTTTCGCCCCACATACCACCTCTGCAGCGGGGGCAGAAAGACCCTCAAGCGTCTCAGAGAGACTGCTGAGCAAGCCACCGCCATTTATCTGGCAACCGATCCTGACCGCGAGGGAGAGGCCATCGCGTGGCATGTCCTCAAGGCAATAAAAGTCCCGCAGAAAACGGTACACCGAATAACCTTTCACGAGATCACGCCCCACGCAATCGAGGCTGCTCTGTCCACCCCTGGGAACCTCGATATGGACCTCGTCAATGCACAGCAGGCACGCCGCATCCTAGACCGTCTGGTGGGCTACCAGGTCAGCCCACTCCTATGGAAGGCAATCAAAGGTCACAAAGGGCTCTCCGCCGGCCGAGTGCAGACGGTTGCGCTGCGCTTGGTGGTCGAGAGAGACAGGGACATCGAGAGCTTTGTTCCAGTCGAATACTGGACAGTCGACGCCGAGTTCTCCAAAGTGGATGACGACCGGCGCTTTCGCGCCCGGCTGGTCCGTATCGGCAAGGAGAAACCTGACCTCAAGACCGAGGCCGATGCTCAGATTGTCGTCGAGGCTCTGGAGGGAGCCGACTATCGAGTGCTGAAGGTCAAGAAGCGGCGCAGGTCCCGCGAACCCTACCCACCCTACACCACCAGCACCCTCCAGCAGGACGCGGCCAACCGCTTGCACTGGCGCGCCGACAAGACGATGCGGATCGCTCAACAGCTCTACGAGGGCGTGGAACTTCCCGACGAGGGGACGGTCGGACTGATCACCTATATGCGCACCGACTCCACCCACGTGGCTGAGCCAGCCCAGCAGGAGGCCAGAGACGTCATCCGCCGCTACTGGGGTGATGAATACCTGCCTGAGAGGCCGCCCACATACAAGACCCGGGCAAAGGTGGCCCAGGAGGCCCATGAAGCGATCCGGCCGACCTCGTGCGCACGAACGCCCCGCGATCTGCGCGAACACCTGAGCGCCGACCAGTCCAAGCTTTACGAACTCATCTGGCGGCGCTTTATCGCCTCCCAGATGAAGCCTGCTGTCTACAACGTCACCACCGTGGACATTGCTTCTGCCCGACTTGGTCAGGATCTGCCCTACGTCTTCCGGGCCAGCGGCCGGGAACTCCTCTTTCCAGGTTTCCTGAAAGCCTATGTGGTTGAGAAGGAGAAACCGACCGAGGAGGACGGTGCCGCTGACCAGATGCTCCCGCCGCTCGCCAACGGGGAGCCGCTGGCGCTGCACGGCCTATTCCCCGAACAACACTTCACCAAACCCCCACCCCACTTCACCGAGGCCAGCCTGATCAAGGAATTGGAGAGACTGGGCATTGGCCGTCCTAGCACCTACGCGGGCATCATCCGCACCATCCTAAAACGAGAATACGTGGAGCGGAAGCACAAGTCGCTCCTGGCGACTGGACTAGGTTTCGTCGTCTGTGACTTTCTGGTCGGGCATTTCCCTGACGTATTCGTGGTAGACTTTACGGCCCAGATGGAAGAGGAACTGGACTGTATCGCCCGAGGCGAGCGTGTCTGGATCGAGGTGCTCCGTCAATTCTACGGGCCTTTTGCAGCAACCATGGAACAAGCCCAAAGATCTGCGCTAGACGCGCCCTTGACGGCACCAACTGCCTACGAAGAGGGAGACCACACGGGCGAGAAATGCCCCGAGTGCGAAGGCAGGGTGGTGATACGGGAGGGCAAGTATGGCCGCTTCCGGGCCTGTGTCAACTTTCCCAAGTGCAAATGGAGCGCTCCCGTCGTTGTCGGCCAGTGTGCGGTGTGCGGAGCGGATTTGGTGGAGCGAACGGGCAAACGCGGCGTGTTCTGGGGCTGTTCTACCTATCCCGAGTGTCGGCATACTCAGGATCCTCTGGCGGTAGGACAAAAGGGGGATTGACAAGATACTGAATCCTCACTACAATGTGCGATCTGAGCGTTTGTTTGCTTGGGCCTATTAGAGTTCAAGCGAATTCCCTATCTCGTAGCGTTTGTGAGGAGAATTAGTGTCTTGCTGAAAGACTGGAGTTCAACACCCGCTTTACTTGCTGGTTTTGCCCAACGGTTGAGATCCGCTACACGTTGTTCTTTTGTAGTACTATACGTACTGACCATCATGGCGGCACCCTGGTCGAAACTGAGGGCAATGTCGGCGCTGCAGGAAGGGACCACCGCAGCAGACGCGCCAAGTGACATTGTCCGTGATATGCCATCGAGTCAGATCAGCGGGCCAGGTGCAACCATCAACGTCACGTGGTCAACCGGCTGCGAGACCCCTCCCGCCGGGGCAGTGGCGGCCCTCGACTATGCCGCTGGCATCTGGGGTGGCTTGATCTCCTCAACGGCGACCATCGAGGTATCAGCATGTTGGACCTCTACCCCCATCTGCGCAGGCCTTGCGTGCGGTGATACGACGGCCTATCTCCGCAATTTCTCCCGCGCGCTCTTTGTCGATACCTACTATCCAATCGCGCTGGCGAATGCTCTGTCTGGTCAAGATCTCGATCCGATGGACCCCGATATGACGATGTCTTTTGCATCAGGCGAGAATTGGTCGTTTGAGACGACAACGCCTTCACCCACCGGCATCGATTTCGTGAGCGTGGCGCTGCACGAGATGGGGCACGGCTTGGGCTTTGTCGGCAATATGTATGAAAGCTACAGCGTGGGCTTTTGTGGGAACGGTCTCTACGGTCATCTCTATCCGTGCCCCACGGTTTACGATCGCTTTGCCGTGGATAGTGGCGGTATCTCATTACCAGACTACTTGCTCCCCAACCCGCTCGTGCTTGGTGCCAAACTTGAGAGTGACGCCAATTTTGGCGGGGCAAACACCGTCGACATGAATGGCAGGGCTGTGGCCAAACTCTATACCCCTGCCACCTGGCAGCAAGGCAGTAGCCTTTCACACCTCGATCCCGTCATCTTTGGGGGTGGGGAGAACAGATTGATGCTCCCCACCTATCAGAACGACGTTCGCCATCCGGGATCGGTGACGATGGCAATACTCCAGGATATCGGCTGGCTTCGTGCCGACGGCGCGCCGAATGTCATCCCATCCGGGCCGCTGGTCGTGGGCATTGGGCAGGATGTTGCCTTTGGGGCAGATTTTTCCTGGACGGGGCACACCGGTCAAGCCATCACGTATACCTGGACGGTCAAAGATTGGGATGTGATCACCCACACGGCGCGCGGCATCACGGATTCGGCAACGCTGAGTTGGACTGTGCCGGGTCTCAAGACTGTTGCTGCAACAGCCATCGTGTCCGACGTATCGGCAAGCGCAACGCGCTTGGTGATGGCCTTTGACGTCGCCGCCAGCGGCTTGCCCGAAGGGGATACCAACCGCGCGTATACGTTCAATGCTGCCCTGGAGCCTACGAGCGCCGCCCTACCGGTCACCTATACTTGGCAGGCGACTGACTTGAATCCGATTACCCACCTTGATATGGGAACGACCGATGCGATCACCTTCACGTGGGCGACGGCGGGCACAAAAACCGTCACCGTCACGGCTGCCATCGCGGACGCGACGGCGCAATCGGTTCACACCATAAACATTGGAGGGGTCGTGTTCGATCAGTTTGTCTTCCTGCCAGTGATACAGAGGCAGCAATAACACGGATCAAGCGGATTGGACGGATTCTCACGGGTGACAATTGAATGCCCGTTCGATCCGTTCAATCTGTGTGAGGGATTAGGAGTGACATTGATGAACAGTCGAAAACCATCTGCGTGGATCGTAGCGAGCGTTTTCTTGATGGTCGTTGGCGGAGTGGCGCTGCTGCCCAGCGCGACGCCGCGACCCACTTTGGCCCAATTGCCGCTCGAACCCGATGCTCCGACCGAGATGCAGGCCATTACCGATAGCAGTGACCCTACCTCGATCACGATTGATGAGGACGGCTACACTGTCTGGACCTACGAGTATCCCGAGACCTTTTGCGTGATGTATTCCAGAATTCGCTGGCCCTTTGATCTGGGTGGGCAAGACCCGTCGGATTTGAGCGAGACGTCGTTGCGGTTGACTTTTGCAGAACAACAATACGTCGTCGGGTCGGAAGGGGAGCCGCTCTACACCGATCCGACCTGGGCCGTGGCGCTCAACGGCAAGCCCGGCCCGTGGACAGACGGCAGTTTTACCGGCGATTGGAA
>CAYUIS010000036.1:32675-34385 GCA_964444825.1 uncultured Anaerolineales bacterium
CTCAAGCCGGACGTGTTCCTCCTCGACCAACTGACCCGCGTCGAGGTTCAGGACATTGTCCTCAAGTGGCAGTTGCTCAACGGCCCCGTCCTCCAAACCGTGCATTGGAACAGCGGTGAGACCTACGCCTGGCAGCCGGCGCGCGATGGAACAACAGCACGCCGCAAGCGGGAATACCGGGAATATACCTACCGCGACGACTCGTACACCCGCCGTGAAAAAATGTTCTCGGAGGACAGCGTCAACTACTTTGGATTCATCCCGCGCGAGACCGGCCAGTATCTGCTCACCACCGAGGTCAAGGTGTTGGACAACCACGGGAAAGCGGTCTCTTTCACCGATCATCACATTCCTGAGGTGATCGCGTCGAGGCGGCTCAACGTGCATATGCGCGCCGTGGCCGTGGGCGACGATTACGGCAAGACCGGCACCGTCGACTTGAGCGAGGTCGTCAACTCCCATCTCAATGGCGTCAAGGCGATTTTCCCGGTCGCCTCCGTCGCACGCCCGTCGTCGCCCGGTGCGATGCAGTGGTACTCGCCCACCACGACGCTCTGGGCCTACAGTTGGTCTCTCACCCCGGTCTGGCCCTATCTCCAACCCTACAAATACCTGTTGCAAGACATGGATCAACTCTGCCAGGCATCCACCGATTGTCAGGCGATGGTAGGATTGGTCAATCGCGGCTGGCTCAAAGACCTGGGCCTTACCCTACGCGAGGCTGCCCCAACCGGCGCCCTGGTTGATTACACGGCGAGGACGGGTGTCTACCGTTTCGTCACCGCGCACGAGATCGGGCACCTGACGGGGATTGACGAACACAAAACCCAGCCGGGCGGTGAAGGGTTCGATGTGGTCCGTAGGACGGATCAACGCAACTCGGTCGACCCCACCATCGATTATATGCATGTTGATCCCTCGCTGCCCAACCTGTGGATCGCCGATAATCGCTATTTTGATCTACTCGAATGGACCGGCGGCGCAGACACTGCGCAACGAGCGAGCATCCGCGCCCAGTCGACCGCCGATCCCTTGTTGCTGGCCGGGGGTACCATCACCCAATCCACCGGGGAGATTCAGTTGTTACCCTGGTACCAACTGGATCCCGGCCTGTGGGAGGCCCCCGTCCCCGGTCCCTACAAGCTGGTCTTTCTGGACGCATCTAGTCAAGAGATCATGGGCTACTCGCAGCCGTTCACCGTATCGGCGACGCTGCGTCCGGCAGGGATTCTCGCTGACACCGATCTTGCACCCACAGCGCCTTTAACCGATGGTCTCGATTTGGGTTTCTTCTCCCTCAAGGTGCCGTACCCTACAGCGACCGCCAAGATTCAAATACTCGACACCGGTGGTGTTAGCGAGACTCTGCTGAAGGAAATTGTGCCCGGCCCCAGTGCGCCCACCGTGACCATCGACGCACCGGTCAGCACAACGTGGGGCGGCCCACAGATGCTCACTTGGCAGTCCGACTCTGGCACACGCTACTTTGCAGTGAGCGTCTCTACCGACAACGGCACGACCTGGGAAGCGCTGGCGCTCAACCGGACGGCGCCGACCTACACGCTGGAGACGGCCAGCCTGCCGGATACCACCCAGGCCCTGGTACGCGTCGCGGCAACGGACGGGCTGCGCACGACGACGGACACCGCTGGCCCCTTCACCATAGACAATCCACCGCTGGCGACTTACGTAGCGCCATCTCCCGGCGCG
>CAYUIS010000036.1:34485-39484 GCA_964444825.1 uncultured Anaerolineales bacterium
CGTGACCTGGGCCTTTACTACGGAGGCGGACATTGCCGCCCCCAGACCCATCGCCTTCTCCCCCGGTAGCGGCGCTCTGGACGTGCCCCGCAACACCCAGTTGGTGGTAGTGTGGGATCAGGATCTGCAGACGAGCACCATCAACACGGACACCTTCAAGGTCGCCATCGCCAACGGCAGCCCTGTGAGCGGCACGGTGACCTACAACGCCGCAACCCACACCGCGACATTCATCCCTGTATCCGACCTGGCAGCCGATACGATCCATACGGCTACACTCAAGGCCGGCATTCACGACAGCGACGGCAACGCAACGGAGGCGGCCTTCGACTGGGCGTTCACCACGGGCAGCGAGACGTCTACCCTCGCGTTCACCGGTGCGTATGCCGACAGCGGTGAGGACACGAACGGCGATGGGTTGTTCGAACACCTGGTGATCAAAGTGGGCGTGCAGGTGACCACAACCGGCAGCTACGGGTTGCGTGGCACGCTGTTGGATGCGGACGGTGGAGAGATCACCTGGGCACACACGAATGTGACCCTGACACTGGGAGCGCATTTCCTCGACCTGCTTTTCGATGGCAACAGCATCGGCGGGCACGGTGTGGATGGTCCCTACACGCTGAGCGATTTGACGCTGGTCCGCACCGACGGCACTCCCGCGGCCCGGCTGGTGGCGGCAATCGCGGAGCACGCCAGCTACCGCACCTCTGCTTACGCGGCAGACCAGTTCCCGGCGCCGCTCCACTTCTCTGGGCTGCCCGATGCGCTGGTAATCCCCGGCACCACATCCCTCGTTGCCTTTAACACGCACGATTATGCCAGCCATATCCAACTGCCCGGCGACCAGTTGAGCTACACCCTGATGCGCACCACCGCTACGGCAGCGGGGGTCGAGTTGCTGCCGACGGGCGACGTGCGCGTGACGCCCGATCCCGACTGGATGGGCAGCGCCGACGTGACCATTCGCGCCAGTGATGGCGTCTATGCCGCGCAGGATACCTTTAGCGTCCTGGTCGGCTGGCCGGTGTCGGTTTACCTGCCCATAGTCCTGCGCAGCAGCAGCGGAGCCAGCGCTGCCGCTCGCAGCGCGTGGATCGCAGTCATCAACGACGACTTTGAATCCGAGTCCTTCGGGTGGAGCCGTTACTCGTGGATATCTACCCCGCCTTACGGTCCCGGCGGCCAGTACTGGTGGGCCAGACGCGACTGCGCCGCCTATTCTGGACAGTACAGCGCATGGCCCTACGGCGGTGGTGACGACGGTGAACTCTTGTCCTGTGGCGCGGAGTATCCCCACACGCTGGGTTCAATGATGTACAAACCCTCTCCCATCAATCTCAAATACGTCGCCAGCGGCGAATATAACGCACAAGTCTGGACCAACCTGGCGGCGGGCGACGAGGTCTGCCTCAAAGTCGCCGTCGTAGGTGCGAACAACTGCCAAGGTGACTGGGGGCCGATTGGGGATTATTACGGCGTCTGTCGTTCCGGCCAGACGAATGGATGGGAAGACTTAACGCTTGATCTGGCGAACGTCCCGACGCTGGGCAGCGTGTTGGGCGAGGAGTACGTGTGTCTGGCCGTGGTTTTCCAGGCGGACGAAACGGAGACGCGCCCAGAGGGTGCCTACGTAGATGACGTGAAGCTGCGGATCTGCCCGGAGGGGCTGACCGGCTACTGCGAACCATCGCCCGCGGCGGCCGTGGCACAGGCCAATGCTCCCCTGGTCACGGGCAGCATTGGCGGCTACCCGGAGGAAGTAGGCCAGGTCGCCCTGGCTGTGGAAGCCAATGGGCGCGTTCACGCGCTGTGGGCCGGCAAGCTCAACCCGTATTTCAATGACTATGTCTTTTACAGCACCTCGACCGACGGTGCGAATTGGACGCCGTACCAGATCCTCGGCTATTGGGACGGGCGAGATCCGGACATCGCCGTGGATGACGTGCACCACCGCGTGCACCTGGTCTATGGCAGCATCTACGACGGCGTCGTCCACCACACCGTCACGGGTGGCGTCCCCACTAGTCCAACGGTGGTGGTACCGCACAATCGCTACTACCTGCCAGGCGTTTCGCTGTCATCCGGCAACGTCGGGTGGCCCGCTGTCGCCGTCGCCGACGATTCGGGCTACGCCTATCTGCTGTGGCGTGAGGGACACTATTATCGCGTCGACGACGTGTACACTTATCGCTTCAAGACCTGGCACGCCTACTGGGACGGCGACGCTTGGAGCGCGCCGCTGCGCAAGATCAACGACTGGGACACCTTTTACTCGTCTATCGCCGTCGCGCCGGATGGCCGGGCGATGACGGCGTGGTTCCAACGCTGGCAGCAATCGTCCAGCGGTGGAATGGGGCCGGGCGACCCCATCGTGGCACGCACCGCCTACGGCGACGAGCCGGGCAGTTTCCCCCTACGCCAAGCGACGCATGATCTCTATCCCGAGCCGGAACGGGACGAATCCATCCTGCTGGCGTACTCCGGCGGGGATGACGCTTTCGTCATCGCCTCCGATCACGCCATGTGGCCCGGTCACTCGCGCGTGTACCGCTACATTTGGAAAGACGGCGCCTGGTCAGGGCCGCTGGACGTGGCCCAGAACACAACCGGATGGGCGACTCCTTGGTACGTGGGCGCGGCAGCCGACCAGTCGTTGATCTATTACATCTATGATCAGGATGGACTCTATCTCCGCACAGAGACCGACGGAGTGCTGGGCACGCCGCAATCAGTCACCAATTATCTGGCTACCCGTGGCTACACCGGTTCGCCGCTGGCTTTCTTTGTAGATCACGCTGGGGGCCTGCACATGGTCGTAAATGGCGCCAAAGACGGGGTCGAAGGATTCTATTATGTGCAGCCCTGAACGTCCATTTCCAAAAACGCTACGCCAGTGGCGGCTTCTGGGTCACTGATCACAAGCACGTGGTCCACGCCGGCTGCGGCGAGATTGTCAAGCAACTGGCTGCCAAATGAGTCATCTCCCACGCGCCCGATCATCGAGACCTGAGATCCCAACCGGGCCGCAGCCACGGCATGGTTGGCCCCCTTGCCGCCCCGCAGAGTGTGAAAGTCACTGCCGATGATCGTCTCTCCGGGTTGGGAAATCCGGAGTGCGCGTGTGACGAGATCCATATTCAAACTGCCGACAACGATCACCTGTGCGCTCATGATTCTTCGCTTGCGTGGAGAGTCAAGCAATGATACAATCGTTGTTACAACCAGTTCCCGAGCCGAGCCCTCAGATCTCGCCGGGTATATGGCAGGTCGAGGGCCTCCAGGCAACGCAGATTCAATCTCCACATCGGCAATTGGAAGAACCTCGCCCAGCAAGGTTGGTAGCGGACCACTTGTCGATAGTGACAACACCGGCAGCAACTATGTCCGCGATGAAGGCGGGTGGTGTTCAAATCCTTCTAGTGCAGCCGCCCTCGCGCCCAGTGAAAGGACAGGAGGCATTATGAAGATCAATAGACCGGTTAGCCAGTCCATGGCCACCAGCCGATCACGCACAACGCACAAGTGGTCCCCACTTCCATCTATTGTACTATGCGTGGCGCTGTCTCTCTGTTTCATCTCTGTGACCTATGCCGATGGTCCAGCATTCGATGAGCCACGCTTGTTTGGCACTGGGTCAGACGGCACTGGAAGCGTGGCGGTGGGCGACGTAAATGGTGATGGCGCCCTCGACCTGGTTACGGGTAACCAGTGCGGCCACAAAGGCTGCACAGAGTCTGGCGAGCAGAATGTGGTCTACCTGAACGATGGCGCTGGCAACTTTCTTCCGGGGGCTGCACATAGTGTTGGGCCAGCCTTGGACTATACGTACGACGTAGCGGTAGGTGACTTGAACGGAGACGGCGCGCTGGATATCGTTGTGGGCAACTTTCGTGAGCAGAACGGGGTCTATCTGAACGATGGCACCGGCAGCTTTCCATTCACCAGTGCGTATACCCGCACTGTCGGCACAGGTACAGACGACACGATGAGCGTGGCTGTGGGGGATCTGGATGGTGATGGCGCTCTCGACATCATCGTGGGGAACTATCAGGGCACAAACGCAGTCTACCTGAACGATGGCACAGGGAGCTTTCCCTACACGAGCAACTTTGGTCCGGGCGATGACGATGCTCGAGGCATTGCGGTGGGCGATATGGATGGCGATGGGCACCTCGATATCATCGTCGCCGATGATCTCGCGCCAAATATGGTCTATCTCAACAATGGCAGCGGGAGCTTCCCATACACCAGCGCGTACACCCGCACTTTCGGCACAGGTTCAGATGACACGTACAGTGTCGCGGTGGGCGATATGGATGGCGACGGCGCGCTCGACATAGTTGCTGGCAACAGAACCGGCCAAAGTCTAGTCTACTTGAACGACGGGGACGGCAACTTTGCGGCTACTCGATCCTTTGGCACCGCCTCCGATGAGACGTTCCGAGTAGCCGTAGGCGATGTGAATGGCGATGGCTCGCTCGACATCGTCCAGGGTAATTCGGGGTCGCCAGATCCACAGCACAACATGGTCTATCTAAATGACGGGAGCGGGAACTTTGACACCGCTCTCAGCTTTGGCACCGAGACAGATGGAGTGGTCGTAACAGCGGGAGATATGAACGGCGACGGTCCTCTTGATATTGTCGTTGGTGCTGGCTATAAGCAGAACGTCGTCTATCTCAACGACGGCTCTGGTGACCTATCCGACGTCCTGCCCTTTGGCCCAGACAACTTTAACGACCCCACTTGGGCTGTGGCGGTCGGAGATGTGGACGCAGACCGGGACCTCGACGTTGTTATCGGCAAGGGCGACGAAGACCAAGGGCTCCGAAACAGAGTGTGCCTGAACAATGGATATGGAAGCCTCTCCACCTGCTACGACATGAGCACAATCGCCAGCAAGACCAGGAGCATCGCGTTGGGTGATGTAGATGGTGATGGTCACCTCGACGTTGTCACCGGCAACGAAGCCACGTGGAACCGGATCTACCTGAAC
>CAYUIS010000037.1:0-15650 GCA_964444825.1 uncultured Anaerolineales bacterium
CACAACCTGGAACGCTCCGCCGATCGGGTGACCAACATCTGCGAGCGGGTGATCTTTACCGTCACAGGGGAGGTGATCGAGTTGGACGTGAAGGAGGGAGAGGGCGTAAGCCTAGAAGGCATCCGGTGATGGCTTGGCTCAGCGGGATAGGCAGGACCGGCTTGTCTGGTCTGTGCGCGCCAGCGCCAGCGCGCGGCTGACGGCTTCCTCCGGTGAAGTGGTGCGTACGAGAGGCGGGAGCGGGTGTCCCTCGCGCTGTATCTCCCACGTCCCCAATCCCACGACGGGCGTACCGAAGCTAAGCGCAAAGGCAATCTCGCTCAGCGTGCCATAGCTCCCCCCGATAGCGATCACCGCCTGGGCCGTGCGAGTGATGATGGCGTTGCGGGCCTCGCCGATGCCGGTGACGATGGGGATATCCAGATAGAGGTTGGCCTCGCCCCGGCTGGTGCCCGGGAGGATGCCGACGGTGAGTCCATCGGCGGACTTTGCTCCCCGGCAGGCGGCCTCCATTACCCCGCCACCCCCGCCGCAAATAAGGACCGCGCCTGCTCCGGCTAATTCACGGCCGACTGCTTCCGCCGTGGCGACCTCTTGGGATGTCGGCGCTGATCCGCCGATGACGGCGATTATGGGTTTCACCGGTCGGCGCCTCCGAGCAGACGGAACCTTTCCAGCGTCGTGTACTCGGCTCCCGTAGGCTTGAGCACGCTGCGGATGAGGTAAAAGCGGTCGGCGGCGATCTCGGCGAGCGTCTCTATGTCCATACTGGAGACGGCTTTGCCCACCAGAGCAGCGTCGCTGCGAGAGGCGCGGCGACCGATGCGGCCCAGCGTCAAGTGGGGAGCGAACTCTCTGCCCTCCGGAGGAAAGCCAAGCGGAGTCACGACTTCCTCAATCGCTTTCTGCAGCGCCACCATTCGCCCCGTGTGCTCACGTATTCCGACCCAAATGACGCGCGGACGCTGGGTGTTGGGGAAGCATCCCAGGCCCTCGGCGGCAAAGGCGCACGCTGGGGCGTGCCTGCCCACGGCTGCTAGCGCCTGCTTGATGTCGGGCAGCTTGTTCGCGGGCGTATCGCCCAGGAACTTTAGCGTCAGGTGAATGCCCTCGGCCTGCACCCATCGCACACTGCGGGGCGGAATCTGCCGTTCCAATCGCTGCTGGAGGGCGGCTAGCTTGGTCAACAGCGCGGAGGGCAAGGGAATGGCGATAAACGCACGGATGGTTTCCATTTTCACACCTTGTTGACGTTCCTATGCCAGATTTCGAGAAACAGAGCTTTTACGGCTTCCAAGGCTCGCCCGTGTACACGGGCCAGCGAAAGATCCTGCGCCGGATCCAAGACAGGAACCGACGCCAGGGATTCCCGTGAGCCAGATCGGCTGCCTCCTCTGCCAGTGCTTCCGTGGGAGCGTCTCCGACTCCGTATCGTTGGCGCAGGCGATCCTTGTTACGGACGATCCAGTTCACCAGATCAGCCTCGGTGCGACCGGGGAACAGCCGCAGCATGTCCTTCTGATGGATAACGTCGACGATGGGGCAGTACACCTGGTCGTACCAATGGGCGGCGGCCTCCTCGAAGGGGATGTTGCAGCCACACGCCAACTCCATATAGTGGCGGTGGATGGCGATCTGCTCCTCAAACTCCCGGTAGCGGCCGGGCGAGGTAGGGATGATGTATTGATCGGGCCGACTTTTGTCCAGTTGCGTGCGCTCGAGGAATTCCAGGTACTCTTGCCGGATCAGCACGTCTCTGTGGGTGTCATCCGGCTCCAGCGGCACGCGCGTCTCAAACTCCCACACGTGGGCTTCGATCGTCTTGGCCCCCAGCCGCCGTGCGATGGATACGCGGTGGTTGCCGTCGAGGACAAAGTAGACCTTTCTTACCTGGTAGACCTGGATTGGCCGCATACCTCGCGCGCTGCTGAACCGATCGACTGCTTGCCAGCGGCTGCGCATCTTGTTAGTGCGTGGGAGAAAGGTGCGGGTGAAATCGGTGTACCGGCCCACGCTGCCCACGATCTGATCGAGCAGGATGGTCTGAACCCCAAGATAGGTTTTCTCTCCCAGATTGAGCCGTTCACTTACTGTGTCAAAGGGGAGTAGATCTGGAGAGTCATAACGCAGGAAGGACAGAACGTCCTGGACAAAGGCCCGTTGATAGGCGCGGTCAAACTCGCGATCTGCTTTGGAGCGTACCGAGCTTGGGTCGCCGCTGCCCGTATAGCTCGTCAATTGACTGACTGAGGGGGCGGGGGGGCTGTGGTCGTCCACCTGCGAGAACGAGGCGGGCTCGAGTTCTTGATCCGATTTGTTCATCTGGTACCTTTCTGCTATTATAACGACGAGTGAGCTGCACGTCAAATATGCATCCTCAGGTGATCGGATGTGATCACCGGATAAAGCTCCTCGGATGATCTCTGGCGCTGTGAATGCGTCGTTCTGACGACTCCTCTGTACGAATATCGTAGGAATTTATTGACAGTCCTACGTTACGATGCTATAATTACTATGTTGTTCTCCCCCACTCACCTGGACCGCCTGATCACAGCAGGATGCTCAGAGAGATACGCTTGAAAACAGTTCAGATCGACAATACCGACATCGACATCATCCAGCAACTTCAATATGATGGTCGTGCGCCGTTTACAAGGATCGCTTCCGAGTTAGGTATCTCAGAAGGGACAGTACGTCGGCGGGTCAGGCGTTTGACCGAGTGTGGCCTGCTACAAATCGTCGGTATTGTGGAACCGCAATACCTGGGGTGGGATGCGGCAGGGATGATCGGGGTCACCGTGCAGTCCGGCCAGATCGACGCCGTAGCCTACCAGATCGCGCAGTTTCCAGAAGTCAGCTACCTCATGATGGTCTCTGGCGAGTTTGACCTGATGGTCGAGGTCTATTGCAGGGACATAGGTCACTTTGTCTCGTTTCTGAGTCAGGAACTGCAGCAGGTGCCGGGCGTAGTTCACACGCGCACCTTTATGATCCTCAAGATGCACAAACTGTCGTATCGCTGGGGCCAGGCAGAGTCTTCCGCAAAGGTTCACGGGTCGCGGCTTCGCCCGCGGGATCCGGAGGCGGACTCGGTCAGATAGAGGCGACTAGGACAGGACTTGGCGATGGGTGGGGTATTCCACAGTAGAGAGGAACATCAATGCCGGAGTATGCTGTTCAACTAAACCATGTCAGCAAGCATTTTGGGTCGGTCGTGGCTGTGAATGACGTCTGGCTCTCCATTTGTGACGGGGAATTCTTCTCGCTGCTGGGCCCCTCCGGTTGCGGCAAGACAACGACCTTGCGACTCATTGCTGGTTTCGAATTGCCTAGCAAGGGGGATATCTACATCGGCGATCGCCTCCAGGGAGAGACGCCTGCTTACCACCGCCCAGTCAACACCGTTTTCCAGAACTATGCGCTTTTTCCCCATATGACGGTTTTTCAAAACGTGGCCTTTGGACTGGAGATGCGCCGGGTTTCGACGGAGGAAATCCAACACTCGGTTAGAGAAGCTCTGGAGTTGGTCCGCCTACCGGGGATTGAGAACCGCAAGCCTGATCAACTCTCCGGCGGACAGCAGCAGCGCGTGGCGTTGGCCCGGGCCCTGGTCAACCAACCCAAGGTCCTGTTGCTGGATGAACCGTTAGGTGCTCTTGATCTGAAACTGCGCAAGGCCATGCAACTGGAACTCAAGGCTCTCCAGCATCGAGTCGGGATCACGTTTGTCTACGTGACCCACGACCAGGAGGAGGCACTGACAATGTCCGACCGGATCGCAGTGATGAACAATGGAAGGGTGCTTCAAATCGGCACACCGGAGGATATCTACGATCGTCCAATCAACCGCTTCGTGGCGGATTTTATCGGTGAGACGAATTTCCTGCCGGGGCAGGTGAAGGCAGGTCGGGGAGGGGATGCTGTCGTATTGGTGGACGGGGTTCTCCCGATCCACGTGACTGGCGACAGGGGGGTGGGGATGAACGACGAGGTCACGATAGCGATCCGGCCTGAGAAAATCTCGGTCTCCGTTGAGCCGACCGACTCACGGGCCGTGCCAGGTGTGGTGGAGGAGGTCGTCTATACCGGTACCGATACTCGTTATCTGGTCCGTCTCACGGATCAGACAATTGCGACTGTGCGCCAGCAGAACGTCGGCGTCCGCGCGACCGTGAGCTTTCCGATCGGTACGCAGGTGTATCTCCATTGGCAGCCGGAAACGGCGCGGCTGCTCACGGCATAGGAGCAGGCGATGGCAACACAACCTCGTTCCCGGCGCGAGAGCTGGCGATTGATGTTCCTTATCTTTCCTAGCCTCTTTTGGCTGCTCGTCTTTTTCCTGATCCCCCTTGTCATTGTCTTTGCTATCAGTTTTGGCCAGCGAGGGACGTATGGCGGCGTCGTGTGGGACCTGACGCTGGAGAACTATGCTCGCTTTTTCGATCCCCTGTACCTGCGCATTTTTGGCCGGACCGTCATGATCGCCCTGACCACTACGGTGATCTGTCTGTTGACTGGGTACCCTCTGGCCTATTTTATTGCCACGCGCCCACCTCGCTGGCGCAACGGCTTGATCCTGTTGTTGATGATTCCCTTCTGGACCAACTTTTTGGTTCGCACCTATGCCTGGCTGCTGCTTCTGCGAGATGCAGGATTGATTAACACGTTTTGGACTGGCGGGCTGCATAACGTCCTGGTGTGGGTAGCGGCAGCGGTTCCCCTGCCCATCTGGGATCCGCTGCTGCAGGCAACCTCAGTGCACCTCCCGCTCTTCGGCACCAGTGGCGCCATCATCGTCGGCCTGGTCTATGCCTGGTTGCCGGATATGGTCCTGCCCTGTTATGCTGCCATCGAGCGCTTGGATTACTCACTGGTGGAAGCGGCGCAGGACTTGTATGCCAACCGGTTCAAGTCGTTCACGCGCGTAATCCTCCCGCTGACGATGCCAGGGGTCGTGGCAGGGTCGGTCCTGGTATTCATCCCCTCGCTTGGAGCCTACGTTACGCCGGACTTGCTGGGCGGCGCCAAGTCGGTCATGATCGGAAACGTTGTCTATGCTCAGTTCATGTCGGCGCGCGATCATCCCTTTGGCGCCGCTATTTCATTTGTACTGATGACGGTCATGCTGATAGGCACCCTTATCTACTTCCGCGCGGGGAGGGAGTAGGTACTGGGAACAGGAGTGTGTAATGAAGGGAACTGGGATCGGCAAGAGGCGTGGAACACGGTGGGGTAATCGTCTGCTGGCGGCGCACGGTGTGGCTGGATATCTGTTTCTGTATCTCCCCATCGTGATTCTGGTGATCTTTTCCTTCAATGCAAGTCGCCATTCTGCGGTGTGGCGGGGCTTTACCCTGGATTGGTACGGCAAGCTCTTTGCGGACAGAGCCATCGCGGTGGCGCTGAAGAACAGCCTCATCGTAGCTGGGTGTTCCACGCTCATCTCCACCGTCTTTGGCACGATGGTGGCACTGGCGATGGAGCGGTACAAGTTCCGAGGCAAGCTGGCCTTTGATGCTCTTCTCTATCTCCCGATCATCATTCCCGACATCGCGATGGCGGTGATGTTGCTGCTCTTCTTTGTCCTGACGAAAACCCGGCTAGGGGTGATCTCTATTATCATCTCTCACGCGGCATTCAATATCTCTTTTGTCGCCGTGGTCGTGCGAGCCCGCCTGGCTTATTTCGACATATCTCTCGAGGAGGCGGCACAGGACCTCTATGCGAACGAATGGCAGACTTTTCGGCGTGTCACGCTACCTCTGATCATGCCAGGCATCCTGGGTGGTGCGCTTCTCGCTTTCACCCTCTCGATCGACGATTTTGTCATCACCTTCTTCACCGCCGGCCCCGGATCTACGACCCTGCCCCTGCGCATCTACGGTATGCTCAAACTGGGCGTCACGCCCGAGATCAATGCTCTTTCCAGCATGATGATGGTCGGCTCGATGATATTGGTTATGCTATCTTTGCTCTTGCAGAAAGGAGGTGGAGGAAGGATCGAGATTGTATGACACACATCACGTAGGTTTGTTCATCAGTAGCTTTGTGCTTTGGCACGGGAAGCGGGCGGGAAACCGTGGCAGGAGTACAGAGCTGTTCTTGAACAAGCGCGTGGTGCGCAGAGGCGAAGTGTGCGGCTACTAGATTGCACTGAGTGCAGAAAGGAGAAAGAAGAAACGATGAAGCCGTTCATTACCCGGACCCTAGTTATGTGTTTGATCGCAGGTAGCCTGTCAATGCTGGTCGTGGCGTGTGGCGGCGGGGAGCAGGAACTGGCGGATGAGCTCTACCTCTATAACTGGTCGGAGTACATGGATCCCCAGGTGTTGGAGGACTTTGAGGCCGAGTTTGGCGTCCGCGTGATAGAGGATACCTACGCGACCAACGAGGAACTGCTGGCCAAGCTGCAGGCCGGCGCCACAGGCTACGATCTCATTGTACCGTCCGACTATATGGTTGAAGTTATGGTCGCGGAGAAGCTCCTGGCGGAGATGGATCACGAGAACGTACCCAACCTCTCCAACATCGATCCTATGTTCGCTGACCCGCCCTACGACCCCGGTATGGTTCACTGCGTGCCATATATGTGGGGGACTACGGGGATCGGGTACAACTTGGATGTCTTCGAAGAGCCTCCTGATAGTTGGGCCTACCTGTTCGATCCTGCCTTAGCCTCTCAGTATGCGGGCAAGATCACGATGCTGAACGACGTGCGGGAGGCTATGGGCGCGGCGCTCAAATACCTGGGTTATTCCCTCAACAGCACCGACGAGGGCGAACTGGAAGAGGCGCGTGACCTGTTGATCCAACAGAAGCCGTCGGTCTATGCCTACGACTCTGAGCAATACGCACCTCTGCTGAGTGCCGACGAAACGGTACTGGCACATGGTTACAATGGATACTTTTTTATGACCGCGCTGGAGGACGAGCGAATCTGGTATACGATTCCCAAGGAGGGCGCTACGATCTGGGCAGACAACCTGTGTATTCCAGAGTCCGCGCCGAACAAGTACACGGCCGAGGTGTTCATCGACTACCTCTTGCGTCCGGAGGTGAACGCGACGCTTGTCAATTACCTGTGGTATCCGAGTCCCAACTCGGCCGCCAAGGAGTTTATTGATCCCGAGATCCTGGAGGAGCCGGCCATCTATCCGCCCCCGGAGGTGATGGAGCGACTTGAGTGGATCACGGATGTGGGCGATGCCACACAGCTCTACGAGCGTCTCTGGACCGAGGTGAAGGCTGCCGGACCGTAGGGAGCGGGACGGGATGCTTCATCTCCTGTCTCTGTACCGCTGCAGAGGTTAAGGTGGCTTTCCTTTGTTGACCCACTGCAGGGGCCGTCTGCCATTAGGATGCCGGTCATATGCCATTGGGAGGGGCGCACCGGCCGGGGTGGCGGCTGGCCTCTGCAGTCTGTAGGATGGGCATGTCTGCGGCGGTTCAGGCAAACTCCGTCTTGACCTGGGAGGGAGTGCAGCACAGCCTTGCGATGGACAACAGCCACAAGAGGAATATGAAATGAGAAAGATGTGGATTGGCGGCGCGTGGGTAGACTCAACCTCTGGACAGGCTGTGGAGATTTCCGACCCTGCCACCGAAGAGGCGCTCGACGCAGTGCCTTTGGGCACGCCGGAGGACGTGGAGCGGGCGGTGGCGGCGGCAAAGGCGGCCTTTGCCTCGTGGCGACAGGTGAGCGCTGTCGAAAGGGCGCACATGCTGCACGAAGCGGCTGCAAAGATGCGTACATACTCTGATGAACTCGCGCGTCTCCTTACCCTGGAAGAGGGCAAACCCCTCCCGGAGAACGAGGAGGAGATTGACTGGTCCCTCAACACGCTGGACTATTACGCCGAACTGGGCCGTCACATTCGGGGGCAGGTGATTCCTTCACCGGATGCAGGCCAGCTTTCCCTGGTGCTCAAGGAACCCTATGGGGTGGTCGGCTGCATCGTCCCCTGGAACTATCCCATCCTACTGCTGGCATGGAAGATCGCTCCGGCGCTGGCGGCGGGCAACACCGTCGTCGTCAAGCCCGCCAGCCTGACTCCCCTCACCACCCTACGTATGGTCGAGTTGGCCTTTGATCACTTTCCACCCGGTGTGATCAACGTGGTCACCGGGCTAGGTGGGGAGGTGGGAGAAACACTGGTGACTCATCCGGACGTGCCGGTGATCGCCTTCACCGGCTCCACCGCCGTGGGACAGCACATCGCCCGAGCTACCGCTGGTCAGATGAAAAAGCTTCATCTTGAGCTAGGCGGTAAGGACCCGTTCGTCATCGCAGAGGATGCACCTGTGGAGGCGGCGGTTGAGGCCCTGTCCTATGCTGCGCTGATCAATGCCGGACAGGTCTGCACCTCCACCGAACGGGTCTATGTCCCGCGTTCGATGCTGCCCCAGTTTGCCGAGGTGCTGGCCGAGCGAGTGAGCCGCCTACGGCTGGGGCCGGGCATCGAGTCCACTACGGACGTGGGACCGATGATCGGCGATACCTATCGTGCCAAAGTGGAAGATCACATTGCCGACGCGGTGGCCAACGGAGCAAAGGTGCTGGTCGGTGGGAAGCGACCGGTGGACTTGGAACGTGGTTTTTTCCTGGAACCGGCGGTGCTTGTGGATGTGGACCATTCGATGCGCATTATGAGCGAGGAGACGTTTGGCCCGACCATTCCCGTTATGGCTTATGACACCTTCGACGAGGCCATCGCCCTGGCCAACGATACGGAGTACGGGCTGGGGGCTTGTCTTTACACTCACGATGCCCGTAAGGTGCGCCGCTTCTACGAAGAGGTGCAGGCGGGCACGATATGGATCAACGATCCTCTCACCGACAACTATGCAGGGCCCTTCGGCGGGATGAAGATGAGCGGCGTGGGGCGGGAGTTGGGCGTGGAGGGGCTGAAGGAGTTCTGGCAGACCAAGCACGTGCACTGGGACATTGAGGGCGGGGTGAAAGAGTTCTGGTATCCGTACTAGACCAGCCTATGTGATGAATGAGGAAAGGCACCATACCGTCTGTCTGACGTTCGACTTTGATGCGCTCAGCGTTTGGTTGGGCGATTACTCGCCGGTCACTCCGGCGATGCTGTCGCGGGGAGAGTACGGGGCACGGGTGGGAGTGCCCCGTATCTTGAAGTTGCTGGTGGCCTATGACATTCTCGCCACCTTCTTTGTCCCCGGCCATACCGCCGAATCCTTCCCGGACGTGGTTGAGACAATCCTAAAGGCCGGTCACGAGGTGGGCCATCACGGCTATGGTCACGAGGATCCCAGTACCCAGACGCCTGAGGAGGAGCGGCGCAGCATGGCGCGCGGCATGGAGGTCCTGGAACGGTTCTTGGGGCATCCGCCTCTGGGCTATCGATCCCCTTCATGGGACTATAGCTCGACCACGCTTTCCCTGCTGGTCGAATACGGTTTTCTCTACGACTCTAGCCTCTTTGCCGATGATTTCTTTCCCTATCATCCCCGGTTGGGAGATCAGGTTGGGGTGGAAGAACCACTGCGACCGGGCCGGCCGGTGGACCTGTGGGAGTTTCCGGTGAACTTTTGCCTCGACGACTGGCCGCATTTCACCTTCAACTTTGAGCCATCTCGGACAGGTCTGTCGGCGCCGTCCAAGGTCTTGGAGGTCTGGATGGGCGAGTTTGACTACATGGTCGAGCATGAGGAGAGTGGGGTCTTTACCCTGACTATGCATCCTCAGGTGATCGGGCGTGGTCACCGGATGGCACTTCTGGAGCACTTTATCCACCATATCCTCTCGCAAGGCTCAGCGCGCTTCGCCCGGATGGGGGATGTAGCTAGGGAACTGTCAGAATAGCGTCGCGCTGCCAAGCATTGCACAGACCGGAATCCAGTGATGGAACTGCGTCGTTCTGATGCCATTTGTGTACGAATATCGTAAAAATAAGTTGACAATTCTACGATATTGTGCTATAATGACGTATACCTCTGTCATCCCTGTCACATCGACAAGATCGTCGCTTGCTTGGAGCGACTTTTCGAGGAGATGCCTGTGAAGAGAAACCGCCTCGACGACATCGATATGGACATCATCCGGCAACTGCAGTATGACGGTCGCCTGCCCTTCACCCGGATCGCTGCTCAGTTAGGTGTCTCAGAAGGGGCGGTGCGCCGCCGTGTGAAGCGCCTGACCGAGAGCGGTTTGCTACAGATCGTGGCCGTCGTTGAGCCTCAATTCCTGGGGTGGAGTGCAGCAGGGATGGTCGGGATCAGCGTCAATCCGGGACGGGTGGACGTGGTAGCCCATCAGATCTCCCAGTTTCCCGAAGTCAGTTATCTATTTATGGCGTCTGGTGAGTTTGACCTGTTCGCCGAGATTTTCTGCCGGGATAGAGAGCACTTTGTCTCGTTCCTCAACCAGGATTTGCAGCAGGTGCCAGGCATAGAGCGAACACAGACCTTTATGATCCTCAAAATGTACAAGCTGTCGTACCGCTGGGGCGAGTCGGAGCCTCCGCGCGTGAATCGCAGACCTCGCATCGACGTGGAGGGATTGTAGAGTGTCTCACGGCGAAGCCCTCACCCTGCCCGTTTCACTAGAGGCGACGCTGGAGCGGGTTCGATGCCGGAGCGCGGAGGTGAGCGCTGAAACGCTATTTGTCTGATTCCATTGCAGGGCTGGTTCACGAGAAATCGGTCGAAATCCTGAGTGAGGTGGGCTTCTGCGTGCCGGAGCGGGATGCTCTCGATCGCCTTGAGGCCATCGGGTTCCCGGTTGATGGGGAGACTCAGATGGTTCGGGTGACGTCCGAACTGCTGGAGGCAGCCCTGAGTAGCCTGCCTCGTGACGTCAAGCTTTACGATCGAGCCGGGAAGGAGCCGGCACCTTTCGAGCGCGGCCCGTGCTTCATGGGCGCCGGTACGCCGGTGAACGTGTTTGACCTGAAGACCGGGGCGCGGCGGCCTGCCACCCGGCAGGACGTGCGCGACCTGGTGACCCTGCAGGATGCACTGCCCCAGGTCGACATCGTCCGGCCGACCGTCACTGCTACCGATCAGGGCATCTGCTCCGACCTGGTCGAGATCGCCGAATTGTTGCGCTGTACCGGCAAACCAGTCGTCCACCGCACCCTGTCGGCCGAGCGGGTGGACGCGGCCGTGGAGATGCTGGCCGCCGTGGCGGGAGGGGAGGACGGGTTCCGCGCCCATCCCAACTTTGCCACGCTATATTGCCCCATCAGCCCCGGCTATTTCACGCCCGAGAACGTGCGGTGTATGTTGCGCTGGGCCGAGCACGGCGTCCCGATCACCCTGCTCAGTATGGCGATGGGGGGCGCGTCGGCACCGGCCACGCTTCTGGGCGAGTTGATCGTGATCAACGCCGATATCCTGGCCTGGATGGTCGCTCTCCAGGTTCTGTATCCTGGCCTGCCCCTGCTGTACGGCAGCGTTTCGGCGGTGCTAGATATGCGCACCGGGCTGTTGCCCTTGGGCGCGCCGGAGCGAGGGATGATCAACGCCGGGGCAGCGATGATGGCGCGCCACTATGGGATGTTGTCGATGTGTGGCGGGCTCTCGGCCGATGCCAAACAATTGGATGCTCAGGCGGGCTTCGAAAAGGCGGTCACCGCCGTGCCATTGTTGTTGGAGGGGGCCGACATCATCTACGGGGTCGGCGCTACCGACGCTGGTTCGACCATATCCTACGTGCAGATGGTCATAGACGACGAGTTTGCAGCCGGGCTGCGGCGTATGATGCAGGGTATCGACGTCCACGACCTGGATGAGGAGATGGCCCTGATCAAGGCGAACACGCCGCGAGGCAACTTTCTCAAGGCCAAGCATACCCGCCGCACCTTCCGTGAGCATTGGCAGCCCGGCATCCTGAACCGCGATAGCTATGAGACCTGGCTGGGTGGAGGCAAGTCCATCGAGCAGGTATGTCGCCACAAGGCCCAGGACATTCTGGCGCACCATCAGCCCCCGGCGCTGCCCGCGGAAGTTGAGGCTGAACTGGAGCGTATCGTGCGACGATACCTTGGACCGAGTTTCCATTTTGAGTAGCTCCCCAGGTCTGTCTTGAGCGAAGCCGAAGGAAAGCGAGGGTTCTTTTGCCGTCAGATCATTGTCATTCCGAACGTAGTGAGGAATCTCATGTTCACTATGGCGGATCTTTGAGCTTATGGCAACTCGTGACCAGGAAAAGTCTCAGTAGCCGCAAAGGGAGGCGGCATGCTGTCTGAGAAAGAAAAGACGGTCTTGGGGCTGATCGACGACAACACAGAGGAAATCGTCGAGTACTTGAGGCAACTGGTCAGTTTCAAGACCATTACCCCCAACACAGGCGCCCAGGCCAAGGGCGACGACTATAGGGAGCTTCAGAGTCTGGTCCGTGACACATTGAGTGGGATGGGCTTTGACGTAAGTATGTGGGAGGTCGATTCCTCACAGCTCAAGCGCTTTCCCGGCTCAGGCGTCCAGCCTGGAAGGGACCTGAGCGGAATGCCCGTGCTCGTGGGACAACTTGAGGGGAGTGGGGGAGGAAGGTCGTTGATCCTGAACGGGCACTATGACGTTGTGCCTGTCGGCATTATCGATAACTGGACACACAATCCTTTTGGAGGGGAGATCGAGGGCAACAGGATCTTTGGCAGGGGCACGAACGATATGAAGGGCGGTATTGCCGCCATGGTTCATGCCCTCCGCTTCATCCGGCAAGCAGGGATTGAGTTAGCCGGGAACCTCACGGTCCAGACGGTTCCGGACGAGGAAGCAACTTGTATGGGCACCCTGTTCTGTTGCCAACGGGGGTACACGGCCGACGCCGCCATAATCCCGGAGCCGACCGGTCTGAATGTGCTCGTGGCGATGCGGGGTAGCCTGTGGGGCAAGATCACCGTCGTGGGCCGAGCGGGTCACGCCGAGATGAGCCAGCCCCACTGGACGGCGGGCGGGGCGGTCAATGCGATTTCCAAGTCGGTCAAGGTCCTGCGCGCCTTGGAGGATCTGACGGAGGAGTGGCGAACCAGGCCGGACAAGCAGCATCCGCTACTCGACCCAGACGTCGTCATCCCGACGGTGATCCACGGTGGAGAATGGGAGGTCACCTATCCCGAAAAGGTCGAGATCTCCTTTGGCGCGATGTTTGTCCCTGGCACGACGAACAAGCGCGAGGAGCTGGAGGAGCACCTGATGCGCGTTGCGGCCACCGATCCGTGGCTGGCGGAGCATCCCCCCAGGCTTGAGGCGGATGAATGGTTCTACGGCGCGGAGGTCGATGAGGATGAGCCGGTGGTTCAGATGGCCCTGGGGGCATTGAGAGACCTGGACATTGAGCCCCGATTGATTGGATGCGGTACGTTGACTGATGCGATTCACCTCGTCAACTACTCCAAGATACCGACTATCTCCATCGGCCCCAGCTCCGAGACCGCCCATATGGCGGACGAGTATGTGGAGATCGGTGAGTTGGTGGATACGGCCAAGGCCCTTGCCTTGGCCGTTATGAGGTGGTCCGGGTAGCCAACAAAGCCGGGTGGGGGTTTCCCCGGCCTGGCGGTGTAGCTCGGGAACAAGGAGTTGAACCGCAGCATGTCCAGAATAGAACCCATTCGGCGCAAGTTTCACCTGGAGGTATTGAGTGTCGATCAACTGGCCGAGATCCAGTCGGCCACGCTCCACGTCCTGGAGCACGTCGGGGTGCAGTTTCCCTCAGAACGCGCCCTGCAGGTATTCCGCGAGCACGGGGCGCACGTGAATCCGGACAACCAGGTGGTGCGTTTGCCTCCGGACCTGGTGATAGAGGCGATGGGGTATGCCCCCCGCACCTACCAACTCGCCGGGCGGGCTGATGGCACCGAGCTACTCCTCGATGGCACAAGCACCTATCTGGGGACCGATGGGTGTGGTACGACCACGGTTGACCTGGAGACCGGCGAACAGCGTCCGTCGTCCAAAAACGACGTGGCCATGATGGCCCGGGTGGCCGACGCGCTTTCGTCAGTCTCTTTTTACTGGCCGATGGTCAGCGCCCAGGATTATGGGTGGACGGCTCCGTTGCACGAACTGGATGCCGCCTTCAACAACACATCCAAACACGTCCAGACCGAGACGGTCATGGGGGAAAAGCCCGCCCAGTACGCGGTGCGTATGGGGGAGGTCATCGCGGGTGATCGGGAGAGCATGTGGGCTATGCCGCCCTTTTCGGTCCTGATTTGCACGATCGCCCCGTTGGGCCAGGACAAAGAGGGCATTGAAGCAGGTTTGGTATACGCGGAGGCGGGGATTCCGGTCGGGTTTATGGCGATGCCCAATATGGGGGCCACGGCCCCGGCGTCGCCGGGCGGGGCGCTGGTCGTCGCTAACGCCGAGGTGGTCAGTGCGTTGGTGTTGATCCAGCTTGTCGCTCCGGGCGCCCCGGTCTTTCACTCGATATTGGCTTCGGTGATGGATCCCCGCACGGCGGACTATATCGTCGGCATCCCCGAAAAGTACCTGTGCAATGCGGCGGTGGTGCAACTGGCCCACGATTGGGGCGTGCCGACGCTGGCTGGCGCATTTGGTATGGACGCGGCCGAGCCTGGAACCTGGCAGTTGGGTCGCGATAGCGTCTACACCACGCTTTTGGTTCCTCTGGCGGGTGCGGATCTGGTCACCGGGGGCGGTATGCTAAAAGCCTCAACCCTGCTGCTGCCAGAGCAGATCATCTACGACGACGAGATCTACCACATCCATCGCGTTCTGGCCGAGGGTATAGATACGAGCGCCGACAGCCTGGCGCTGGACGTGATCGCGAACGTCGGTCCCAGGGGCCATTTCATGGCCCAAAACCACACCCGTCGACACCTGCGAGAGATATGGATTCCCGAGCTAACCCACCCGCGGCCGCCCCTCGATGGTCAGCCCCTGCCCGACCTCCAGCGCAGGGCGAGGGCAGAGCTGGACAGAATCCTGGCCGAACACGAGCCGGAGCCGCTGGAGACGGCGGTTCAGGCCGAATTGCGGGCTATTCTGGACGCTGCCCAGCGGGAGCTGGGGGAAAGCGACTAGAGCCGCCCCGATAAACCCATCACAGAGAGAGTTGAGGAGGATAGTATGTCACAAGAAGAGACCATCAGCAAATTGGCCCAGTCGGTGATCGATGGCGAGCCGGAGGATGCGGAGGCGTTGGCCCAGCAAGCGCTGGACCAGGGCCTCGACCCGCTGACCTGCATCAACGAGGGCCTCACCGCGGGCATTCAACGTGTGGGCGAGCTGTTTGCCGACGGAGAGTACTACTTGCCTGATCTGATCATCGGGGGAGAGGCGATGAAGGTAGCTCTGGCGGTCCTGGAGCCAGCGCTGGCGGGGGATCAGGCCCGGGAGGTGCTGGGGCGCGTGGTTCTCGGTACGGTGGCGGGCGACCTGCACGAGATCGGCAAGACGCTGGTGGGAACGATGCTCACAGCGAACGGTTTTCTGGTCACCGATATCGGCATCGACAGACCGGTGTCCGAGTTTGTCGCTGCGGTCAAAGCGTCGGAGGCGACGCTGGTCGGCGCTTCGGCACTGCTGACGACGACGATGCCCGAGCAGCAAAAGCTCATCGAGGCGCTGGTGGAGGCGGGCTTGCGTGACCAGGTGAAGGTGATGGTCGGCGGCGCGCCCGTCACCCAGGGCTGGGCCGAAAAGATCGGCGC
>CAYUIS010000037.1:15750-38575 GCA_964444825.1 uncultured Anaerolineales bacterium
AGGAGCCGACTGAAGCGCCTGCCGTTGAGGAACCTGCCGAGGAACCAGCGGAAGAGCCGGCCGAAGAGCCGGTTGAAGAGCCGGAAGAGACGAGTGTCGTTATTCTCTCCATGGAGGATCCGCCCAGCTTTAACCACTGGCTGACCGACACCGGATACGAGAACCTGGTGGCGGAGATGACGCTGTTGGGTATGGCCGACATCGGCCCGGAGGGCGAGATCTTCCCAGAGCTGGCGGCCGAACTGCCCTCCGAGGAGAACGGCGGGGTGGTGATCGACTGGGACGCGTGGACGATGGATGTCACCTGGACGATGCGGGATGACATCTTTTGGGAGGACGGGGAGCCGGTGACGGCCGACGACGTGATCTTTACCTGGGATGCGCTGGCCGACCCCGACACCGGCATGTGGGTGCCGGGGATGGACTATACCGACAGCATCGAAAAGATCGATGATTACACGTTTGTGGTGCACTATAATGGGGTCTATCCAGACTACCTGGAGCAGCTTGGCGGGTTCTATGGCGCCATCTGGCCCGAGCATTACTGCACCGGGGAGGCCATAGGCGAATGGAGCTGCAATCGCGATCCGCTGGCCGACGGCCCCTACCTCCTCGAGGAGTGGGCGGAGGGGGATCACCTGACCTTTGTGCGCAACCCCAACTACTACGAGGCGGGCAAGCCCAGCATCGACACGGTGTACGTGCAAATCGTGCCTGAGGAGACCGTCCGCCAGGAGATGATGCTGGAGGGAGATGGTGACGTTGACTTTTGGATCCCTGAAACCTCGTTCCGGGTGTACAAGGAGGCAGCAAACGTCAACACTGCCCAAGCTGCCTTTGGTCGCTGGCTGGTGCGGATGTGGCCCAATACGGCGGCGAGGGGATCCATCGACGCCGTGGAGAATCCGCACCCCATCTTTAGCGATGTGCGCGTGCGCCAGGCGATGCGCATGGCCGTCAACGTGGATGAGATCCTCGCTGGAGTCTGGGGTGACACCGAGATGATGACTGCAGTTTGGACGGACATGTACCGCGAGCCCTACGAGTGCGGCATTCCGAAACCAGCGTACGATCCCGACGGGGCGCGGGCGCTGCTGGAGGAAGCCGGGTGGACCGACGAAGACGGTGACGGCATCCGGGAGTGCCACGGTTGCACCACCGGCGCTGAGGAAGGCTACGTCATGACGACCGAGTTCCTGGTCTACTCAGAGTGGGGTGAGACGCTCGATCTGGCCCACCAGCTCGTCGCCGAGGATCTGAACGCAATCGGCATCGGCACCGAGTTGGGCATGGTTGAGGGGAGCCAGTTGTGGGGCACGTACGACAACGGCGGCATCGAGCAGAACGGGAACTTTGACCTCGACCTGTGGGATGATGGCTACGCTGGCAACCAGATCACCGACTTTTTGTGGACATACTATTACACGGACGCTCAGGAGCCCGACATGGGTTGGAACGTGGAGCGCTGGTCGAATGAGGAGTTCGACGCCCTACTGGACGAGACCTACACGCTGGACGAGGAGTATCGCCAGGAGCTCTTCTGCCAGATGGCCGAGATCCTGGACAAAGAACTGCCCTGCATCCCGCTGTTCGCACAAAGGGAGGCTGCGGGCCATAGTACACGGCTCGAAGGTGTTGTAGACAACGCCAACGACATGATCACCTGGAATATCGCGGACTGGAAGATTGTAGAGTAGTACGTGGTACTATGGAGGGGGAGCGGCCAGCCTCCGTTCCCCCTCCTCGCACCTGGGAGGCAATGAGGCACTGGTCGGCGTGTCCGTTGCCGTCAACCACTGTAATCCCGCCGCGCCTGTGGGCGTCCAGGAGGGGCTGGAACTCTACCAGCAATGCCTCTCGCATCGCCTTTCAGGAGGAGGTTTGAAGGTGGGACAGGAGGGCTGAATGGGACAGTACATCACACGACGGCTGTGGCAGGCGATCCCGATGCTATTCATAATCAGCATCGTGTTGTTTGGGCTGATCAACATCGCACCCGGTGACCCGGTGGCCGCGCTGAGCGGACGGCGCCCCAGGCCACAAGCGCGCGAGAGACTCCTGCGTCAGTTCGGGCTGGACAAGCCGCTGCCGGTCCAGTACGTGTTCTGGCTGATCGGCAACGATTGGATGAGGATTGATGTCGATGGGGACGGGATCGCCGAAAGTCGCGGTGAGCGGAAGGGTATCCTGCGAGGAGACTTTGGTTTCTCGTATCAGACCCGCGAGCCGGTGCTGGAAGAGATCGCAGACCGGTTGTCGAACACCGTCTATTTGATGGTCGTCACACTCATCGTCGTTGCCATAATCGCCATTCCCGTCGGCGTGATTTCTGCGGTCAAACAGTACTCTATCTTTGACATCATTGTGACCACGTTTTCCTTTGTCGGGCAAGCCGTCCCCGAGTTCTGGCTGGGTTTGATCCTGATCCTGGTCTTTTACGCTACGCTGAACAACCCGTTCACTGGCGAGTCACTTTTTCCCTCTGGCGGGATGCAGACGTTGGGTATGGATTTTTCGGTCGCGGATCGTATCAAGCATTTGATCCTGCCGGTCACAATGGGGATGGTGGGGTGGGTGGCGTGGTATTCCCGTTTTTTGCGCTCTGGCATGCTTGACGTGCTCCACATGGACTATATTCGCACGGCTCGGGCCAAGGGACTTCGTGAAAGCGTGGTACTGTACAGGCACGCGCTCAAGAACGCCCTCATCCCATTGGTGACGATATTCGCGCTGGACCTGCCCTATATCTTTAGCGGCTCTGTCTACGTCGAGTTACTGTTCTCCTGGCCTGGTACGGGACGGCTGTACTTTCAGGCAGCGACCAACCGGGACTATCCTGTGTTGATGGCGATCCTGATTATCGGCGCTGGGGTGATGATCTTTTGCAACCTGCTGGCGGACATCGCCTATGCCTTCTTGGATCCTCGAATCCGCTTTGACTAGATGGACAATGAAGAATGGACCAATGGACAATGAACTAGCAGATGGGATGCGTGCTCACGAGAGCATGACGGGCATGGTCTGGCGCCGGTTTCGCCGCCATCCTGGTGCCGTGGCTGGCTCGATCGTGTTTGGTTTCCTGGCGTTTTGCGTCATCCTGGCCTCTTTCTCTCCCTACGATCCCGAAAAGTCAAGTATCGCCGATCGGGTACAACCACCATCTTGGGAGCACCCCTTTGGTACTGATCCACTGGGACGGGATATGCTGACCCGCGTTCTCTACGGAGGACGTATCTCGATATCGGTGGGCTTGATGGCGATGTCAGTCACACTCTTGATCGGCATTCCTGTGGGTGCTACGGCCGGCTACGTGGGGGGCTGGGTCGACAATGTGCTGATGCGTATCACCGATACCGCATTGTCTCTGCCGTCGCTTCTGATCCTGATCCTGTTGGGCGCCATCGCGCGTGAGATCGAGATTCCGTTTTTCAAGAGAGACAGCGTGCTGACCATTGCCCTGGTGATCGGCCTGCTGGAGTGGATGACGGTGGCGCGTTTGGTGCGAGCTGCCTTTCTAGCGAGTCGCGAAAAGGAATTTGTTATGGCCGCTCATTGTATGGGAGCGTCGAATCTCAGGATCATGGTTCGCCATATCCTGCCAAACTGTGTTGGTCCTATCATTGTCGAGTCTACGCTGGGGATTGGATACGCGATTATGGAGGAATCTGGGTTATCCTTCCTGGGATTTGGCATCCAACCTCCCACACCAAGTTGGGGTAACCTCCTGAGTAACGCCCAGTTGCATATGACCCGGCATCCCTGGCTGGCTATTTTTCCCGGCTTGATGATCTTTTTGACCATCATCTCGATCAACTATATCGGCGACGGGCTGCGGGATGCCCTGGATCCCTTCAAGGTGCTCGAACAGGTGGGTGAGATCTAGTGGATGGAGATAACTTGAAAGAAGGAGGTTTTGAGTGACTACCGAACGCCTGGCTATTGAACCGATCCGATCCGCCTACGAGGTCCAATTCCTCGCCGACGAGCAGCTTGACGATATGCAAGAGGCCACGCTTCGAATTCTGGAGGGCGTCGGCGTCAGGTTCCCCTCGGAAAAGGCGCTAGCCGTCTTTGCCGAACATGGCGCTGAGATAGATCGCGAGACCGATGTCGTCAAGATCCCGCGGGATCTGGTGCTCAGGGCAATGGAGACGGTCCCGCGCACCTTTCACGTGGGCGCCCGGGACGCGGCGTGCGATTTCGACCTTGAGAAGGGCGTGACCTACTTTTGCACCGACGGATGCGGCCATGAGACGGTGGATTTTGAGACCCGCCAGATCAGGCCCTCGTCCAAGGAGGACGTGGGCCGTATGGCCAGGGTGGTCGACTATCTCTCCTCGATGGCCTTTTACTGGCCGATGGTCAGCGCACAGGACTATGGCAAGACCTCGCCCCTTCACGAGCTGGATGCAGCGTGGAACAACACGACCAAACACGTCCAGAGCGAGACCGTCATGGGAGAGGCCTCGGTGCGTTACGCCCTCGAGATGGCCACCGTCATCGCTGGGGGCCGGGACAGGTTGCGCCAGCGCCCTGTCTTCTCGTTGGTCGTCTGCACCATCGCTCCACTGGCTCAGGACAAGGAGGGGATAGAGGGCGCGATGTTGCTGGCTGAGGCGGGTGTGCCGGTGGCCTTTCTGGCGATGCCCAACCTGGGCAGCACCGGGCCGGCGACGCTGGCCGGCACCTACGTGGTAGGCGATGCCGAGGTCATCAGTGCCACCGTGCTCATGCAGCTCATCAATCCGGGCACACCGGTGTCCCACTCGATCATGCACGGCTACGTCGACCCCCGCTCGGGCAGCTACGTACCCTATCCGCTGAACCGTGTATGCGGAAGTGCGGTGGTCGATATCGCCCATCATTGGGACATGCCCTGCTTTGCGGGCGCCTTTGGAACCGAGAGCCACGAACCGGGCACCTGGCAGGCGGCCGCCGACGTGGCGCTAGATCCTCTGCTGGTGGGGCTGAGCGGGGCTGAGTGGGTGACGGGGATCGGGCTCAACCGTAGCTTCACTTTACTATACCCTGAGGGGATCATATTCGATGACGAGCTTTACCACAGGGCCCGTTACGCGTTGATGGATATGGAGGTTAGCCCTGAGACGTTAGCCTTGGACGTCATCCAGGCCGTGGGCCCGGGCGGGCACTTTTTGGCGCAACGGCACACGCGCAAGCATATGCGAAAAGCGCTGGTGCGCGGCCTGGGTCACCAACTTGGCCCGGAGGGTGGGTATCGGGATCCGATGGAGGTGGCCCGGGAGCGGGTGAAATGGATCCTGGAGAACCACCAACCGGAGCCTCTCGAGGAAAACAAGCAGAAGGAGCTGGCGAGAATCCTCAAGGCCGCCGAACGGGAGATTGGGTAGCCGTATTGCCACAGTCCTGTGCTGGGGTAAAGACGCAGGCGCGGGTCTCGGCCGACCTGCTTCCGCTTGGAATAGATCGTCGGGTCCGATCCAGGACCGGAGACAACCGGCGCCGCGCGGCCACCGGGGGATCTGGCGTTTTGGAGCAAGAGACAACTGGTAGAGCACTAGCTTCTGCGAGGTCACTATGTCGCTATCACTGATGCCTGTCCTGGCCCGTCACGATGTCGAGCGTATCCACGCGCACAGCCTCGACCTGTTGGAAAGGATGGGGATCAACTATGGGACGGGTCGGGCGCTGGAGGTTCTGGAGAGGCTGGGCTGCCCGGTCGACTATGAGCGGAATTGGGCCAGCCTTCCTCGGGACGTGGTCGAATGGGCGCTCCAGCAAGCGCCCCGGGTGGTACGGTTGTGCGCCCGCGATCCGGCCCGGGACGTGATTCTGGATGGGCGGTGTCCCCATCACACGACCGATAGCCAGGGCGTCGAGGCGATCGATCTGGAGACCGGCGAGCGGCGCGCTTCCACGGCGGCCGATCTGGAACGGGGCCTGCTCTTTGCGGATGCGTTGGACATGGTCGATATCGTCAACGTCATGGTCGCGGCGAACGACGTGCCAGCGCACGTACGCACGATCCGTCACTTTGGGCTGGCTTTTACCCAGACCAGCAAGCACGTCCGCACCGGCGTGCTGCACGCCGGACAGGTGGGCTTTTTGGTTGAATTGGTCAAGGCCGCCACAGGGAGCGACGAGTTCCGCCCCATCTTTTCGGTGGTCGATTGTACTATCTCACCTCTGATGCACGACGGTCCGATGACCGAGGCCTGCATCGAGTTGGCAAAGCTGCGCGCGCCGATTATGGTCTACCCGATGCCGCTGGCAGGGGGCACTTCCCCGGTCACGCTGGGTGGCACGGCCCTGGTCCACAACGTCGAGTTCCTGAGTGGATTGGTGCTGTTCCAGGCGGTCAATCCCGGGACGCCCATTATCTATGGTACCGGGGCCTCGCAGCTTGACATGGCGACAGGGCGCTACGGCGGCAGCGCCGACGGGCACGGGTTAGGGCTGGCGTTGGGCGAGCTGGCCCGCTTCTACAACCTGCCGGTCAACCTGGGCGGTCTCTCCACTGCGTCCCATTTTCTGGATGCGCGGTACGGCCACGAGGCGACGGCCGCCTGCCTGCTGGCCTATCTGGCTGGGGTGGACGAGATATACAGCATCGGCTTGCTCGGTTCTGCCCAGGTTCTGTCGCTCGACAAGATGGTCTTGGATAACCACCTGGCTCATCGGATAGAGACGATGGTCGGACCGGTCCTTGTGGATGAGGAGCATCTCCAGGCCGACCTGGTCGAGCGGGTGGGCATCGGCGGAACCTACTTGACCCAGCGCGAGACCCGCAACTTTACTAGGAGCGAGTATGTGCCGGTGTGGCCCCCGGCGGGTAAGACGGTGATGGAAGTGGTCCACGAGGAGGCGCTGGACATCCTGCACAACCACCAGCCGCCCCCGCTGCCCGGAGGCGCTGTGGACAAGATTGAGGCTATCGTGATCGAGGCAAACAGAGCGTTGAGCTAGAGTCTATGGATGACGATTGGGATTGTCCGTAAGGAGACCTTCGGCTGCGGCGGCAGCCAAGAGATCGTCGTCCGCACAGATGAAAGTAAGAGGAGCCAGATTGTGGGCAGTCAAAGCGCGGTGGAGACGCAACGCGCAAGCCAGATGAACGGCATCATATCCGCGCAAACGATGTTGGGCGGTGAGCTCAATCGCCTCGTCTACGAGCGAGCGATTAACGGTGACCAACACGTACTCATCCCGTGCATCAATCGCCAGATCGGTGCGCGCGTTGCGGTAGGCTGCCTGCGTGATAAATCCACCTCGCAGCTTGGAGGCAAGAGCGGCGGCCATCTCTACCAACCCTACCTCGGCCACAGCAACCGTTTGGTTCGGGCTATCACACCACGCCTGAACCCAGGTCGTGCCAGCTTCGGTAATGTACCGTTTGACCAATGCGCTGCTGTCAAAGTAGGCTGTATGAGCAAGCTGCTCGCTCACAGCGCCCCGCGTGCTTCTATGATGAGTTCGCTGGCGGGCTGGCCTCCGGCCTGGATCGGCGTGTGGCGGTTGCGGGGTTGTGAGGACGTGGCGGGTTCTGGCAGGGAAACAATCCCTGTTGAGACGAGTGCCGCTAGCACACGTTCCTTAGGAGTGGAGGGAACTGCTTCTGTATCGCTCTGGGCCTTTAGTTGGCGCAGGCCCAACTCGATAATCTCAGGTAAGCGATTTTGCAGCGGAAGCAGCCGCCCGGCCAACTCTTCAGATACCTTGAGTGGGATCGTGATCATTTTTCCCTCCGCTTCCATTATAGCCGTGTAGGGGGAAACGGTCAAGGACAAAATAGAAATGACGGGAATCTTATGCGATACCTTTGAGGAGAAATTGTGTATTCCGAAACCCCAGATATTGTTCCTTTTCCCACGTCCTTGAGAAGCGAACTGCTGACGCAAGCAGAGCTTGAAACGTTAAAGGGTGGCACGTTGCGCCTGCTGGACGAGGTCGGCGTTCACTTTCCATCCCGCAAGGCGCTGGGAATCTTGGCCGACCACGGCGCCAAGGTGGATATGGAGACAGAGATCGTCCGCATCCCGCCGGATTTGGTGCAAAAGGCAATGTCCACAGCGCCGCGATCCTTTGTCCTGGGAGGGCGCGAGGAGCGCTTTGACCTGCTGTTGGACGGGAACAGCTCCTACCTGGCAACTGACGGAACTGGTGTGCACGTGATCGACCTGGAGACGCGGGAGAAACGGGCCTCGTGCAAGGAGGACGTGGCGATGATGGCGCGGGTGTGCGACGCGCTGCCCCTGATCAGTTTTTATTGGCCAATGGTCAGCGCGCAGGATTATGGGCGGACCGCGCCGCTGCACCAGTGTCACGCCGGGCTGACGAACACGCTCAAGCACGTGCGCGGCGGTATGACGGTGCCCCCGCAACTGGCCCCCTACGTCGTCGAGATGGTGACGGCCGTGGCAGGCAGCGCCGAAGCGCTCCGGCAACGCCCTCCCATCTGCGCCAACTTTTGCACCATCGCGCCGCTGTCTCAGGACGGCCACAGCCTGGAGAACGCGCTGACCTACGCTGAGGCGGGCATCCCGATGAGCTTTATGGCCATGCCGACGATGGGTTCGACCGCCCCGGCCACGCCCCTGGGCGCGTTGGTGATGGGCGACGCCGAGGTGGTCAGCGGGATGGTGCTGGTGCAATTGACCTATCCTGGCGCGCCCGTGTTCCACTCGAACTATGTCTCGTTGATGCACCCCCGCACCGGCGGTTATATCGCCGATCTCCCGATACCTTTGAGTTGGATGGCGGTTCAAATGGCCCACGCCTGGGGGGTTCCCAGCCTGGGCGGCGGCAGTGTGAGCGTCGACGCGGCCGAGGTTGGTTGGGAAGCGGGCCTGGACACCGGCTCGGGTGCGATGATGATTCCATTCTATGGGGGCGAGATCTGCGGCTACCTGGGGCTGACGGGCAGTTCGATGATTCTCTACCCGGAACACGTAATCTTGCAGCACGAGATGTGTCAGTCCGCCTACGACCTGTTGCACGGATTCGAGTTCGACGAGGCGGATATGGCGTTGGACGTGATCGCCAAGGTGGGGCCGCGCGGCCATTTCCTGTCGCAAAAGCACACCCGCAAGCACATTCGCGACTTTCGATTGACATCGCTAGAGTACGAGGACGCCGATGGCAATCCTCGCGACGCGCAGGAGGTGGCCCTGGAAAAGTTCAAGCGGCTCAACGAAACGCATCATCCAGAGCCATTGCCGGCCGAGGTCCTGGTGGAACTGGACCGCATCCTGGCGGCAGCCGAGCGCGAGGCGGGTACATAGGGCAGGGGATAGCGCTGGCTTACGATTAGGTTCATGTGACATGTCGAAAAGCACGATACCAGTTTCCTGTAACAAAGACTGCGGTGGCGGGTGCCCGCTGTTGGCCTATGTCGAACACGGCCGCGTCACGAGAATCACAAACAATCCCTTGGGTGGCCCACACATGGCCGGCTGTGTGAGAGGATTTCAGATGACCAGGGCATTGTACGCACCGGATCGGTTAAAAAGACCGTTGCTCAGAACTGGCCCCAGGGGTTCGGGCGAGTTCAAAGAGGTCTCTTGGCCTCACGCTCTGGACATTGTGACCAACAAGCTATCCGATATCAAGAGCAGATACGGGAACGAGGCCATACTCTGTCTGGGGGGATCCGGTTCCTGTCGTGGTGCGTTGCACAACACCGACAGCCTCACTGCGCGCTTTCTGAGCATGTTTGGCGGCTACACCGAGGCGACCGGTAGCTATAGCACGGCCGCAGCCAGCTTTGCTGCCCCCTTTGTCCTGGGCAGGTCGTCAGCAGGGATTGACGCGGGCACGCTGCAATTCTCCAACCTGATTATCCTGTGGGGCGCGAATATCGCCGACACCCGAATGGGCTGCGAGACAGAGGCCCGCATACGGGAAGCCAAATCCAGAGGGGGCGACGTGATCGTGATTGACCCCCGCCGTTCAGCGTCGGTCACCAGGCTGGGCACCCAATGGATCCCTGTCCGGCCTGGGACAGACACGGCCCTGATGATGGCCGTGTTGTATGTGTTGCTTGATGAAAAGCTGGTAGACACCGCCTTTGTTGAAAAGTACAGCGTGGGCTTGGACGAACTGGAGCGGCACGTCCTGGGCCTCGCGGGCACGGAGGCCCGAACACCCCGGTGGGCGGAGGCAGTCTGCGGCACACCCGCTGAGACCATCGTCCAATTCGCGCGCCAATACGGACGCACCCGCCCGAGCGCCCTCATCCCGGGATGGTCCTTTCAGAGGACCATCGGCGGAGAGGAGGCGACCCGCATGGCGATCGCACTGCAGGTGGCGACAGGTAATCTGGGCATCCCGGGCGGCTCCTCGGGATCGCCGCTCTGGAACAAGCTGCCATATCCCCGTATGGGAGAGATTGGCGTACCCTCCAATTCGGTCCAATCTTCTGTGCCGGAGTATCGCTGGCCTGACGCGATTTTGGAAGGGAAGCGCGGTGGCTATCCCAGCGACATCAAGGCAATCTACAACGTCGGCGGCAACTATTTGGTACAGGGCAGCGATATCCACAAAAACACCCGGGCCTTTGGCCAGGTCGAGTTCGCCGTCTGCCACGATTACGTTCTGACGCCGACGGCGCAGTATTGCGACGTGGTTTTGCCCACCACAACCTTCCTGGAAAGAGACGACATCATCTTTCCCGGTGGCGGCAACTATGTGCTGTTTTCCAACCAGGCCGTGCCTCCCCTGCCCGAGGCCAAGAACGACTATGACATCTTTTGCGAACTGGCGGATAGATTGGGTTTTCTGTCCGACTATGATGAGGGCAAGAGCGCTGAGGAGTGGCTCAAGAGCTTTGTCGCAGACTCGGAAGTGCCCGACTATGAGGCGTTCAAACGTACGGGCATCCATATGGGTGCGGATCAGTTGCGGGTGGGGCTGTCCGACTTTGTCGCCGACCCCCAAATCCATCCGCTGGACACGCCATCGGGCCGGGTAGAGATATCGTCGACAGCTTATGCCGAGACGGGATATTCCCCCATCCCCGAGTGCAGGGTACTCGAAACGACCGACCAGTATCCACTCAGGCTGGTCACCCCGCATCCGAAATTCCGGATTCATTCCCAGTACGATAACATCCCGTGGTTCAAAGAGCGGGAGAGACAAGCGTTGTGGATACATCCCCACGACGCGGCCGAAAGAGGCATAGAGAACGAGCAAAAAGTCTGCGTTACCAGCCCCGAGGGCAGAATGCGCATCATGGCCCGTGTGACTGAGGATATTATGCCGGGCGTCGTGTGCCTTCTCGAAGGCGCGTGGCCCTTCTTCGAACCGGACGGCACCGATACGGCCGGGGCGGCCAACGTGTTGACCTCCACAGTGCCCACTCTGCCCAGCCGTGGCTCGCGTACCCATTCGGTGTTAGTCCAGGTTACTCAAGTCTATGGAAATCTCGGTTACATTGCTCCACCTTGAGAAGGTGCGAAACACTTTTGTAGGAGTCAAGATACGTGACTGAAAAGCAATCATCAAAAACAGAGTCCTTCCCAGCCCAGGCGCGGGTTGTGATCATTGGCGGCGGCGTGATCGGTTGCAGCGTCGCCTACCATCTGACCAAACTGGGCTGGCGAGACGTCGTGCTGCTGGAACGCACGCAACTGACGGCCGGGACGACATGGCACGCGGCGGGGTTGATCGTCAGTGGGTTGGCGGGCGATACCGACATACACATGGCGAAATACACCCGCGATCTGTACGAAAGGCTGGGGGAGGAGACCGGTCAGGATACGGGTTTCAAGGCTGTGGGTTATATGCAAATCGCCAGCAACCCGGAGCGGTTGAACAGCCTCCGCCGCAGGGCCGATTACTGTCGCGGGCATGGCGTCTCCATGGAGGAAATCTCTGCCGCCGAGATCAAAAAGATGTGGCCCTTGTTCGATACCGACGACATCCTGGCCGGGTTCTACACCGCCGAGGACGGGCGCACGAATCCAGTCGATACCACGGTGGCGCTGGCAAAAGGGGCCAGGATGGGCGGCGCGCGTATCCTAGAGGAGACCCCGGTCACCGGGATCAAGCAGGACAAGGGGCGGGTGACCGGCGTTGTTACGGATAAGGGAGAGATCGAGGCGGAATACGTGGTCAACTGCGGCGGTATATGGGCGCGGGAGCTGGGAAAGATGGCCGGTGTCAATGTGCCGCTCCACGCCACCGAACATTACTACCTCATCACCGAGCCGCTAGAGGGGATGTATCGGGATATGCCCATCGTCGAGGACCCTGACCTTTTTGCCTACTATCGGGACGAAATGGGCGGCCTGATGCTGGGTCTTTTTGAGCCGGTGGCCAAACCCTGGGGCATGGGGGGCATTCCTGAGGATTTCAGCTTTGGCGAGATCGCGCCGGACTGGGATCGTATGATGCCTCATCTGGAACTGGCAATGAAGCGTATCCCGGCTGCGAAAGAGGCCGGGATTCACAAGTTCTTTTGCGGGCCAGAGAGTTTCACCCCAGACATGGGGCCCCTGATGGGCGAAGCGCCAGAGTTGAGGAATTTCTATGTCGCCGCCGGTCTCAACTCGCTGGGCATCCTGTTTGGCGGTGGCGTAGGCCAGGTTATGGCGCAGTGGATCGTGGACGGCACGCCACCGGTGGACGTCAGCGGCATCGACATCGCACGCCTGATGGAATTCCAGAACAACCCCCGGTATCTGCACGACCGGATGGTCGAGTTGCTCGGCTGGCAGTACATTAGCTGGCCCAACCTGCAGGCCGAGACGGCGCGGGACGTTCGCCGGTCGGCTATGCACGACCGGATGGCTGCCGCCGGGGCATACTTTGGTCAGTCGGTTGGGTGGGAGTACCCGGATTGGTTCGCGCCGGAGGGGGTTGAACCGAAGGTCGAGTACTCGTGGGGGCGGCAGAATTGGTTCGAGTACGCCGCAGAGGAGCACAGGGCTGCGCGCGAGGACGTGATATTGATGGACCTGACCCACATGTCCAAGCTGCTCGTCCAGGGCCGCGACGCGGAAAAGGTCCTCAACCGAATCTGCGCCAACAACGTGGCGGTGCCGGTGGGCCGTATCGTCTACACCCAGTGGTTGAACGAACGGGGCACGATTGAGGCGGACCTGACGGTGACTCGACTGGCAGAGGACCGCTATCTCCTGGTCCTGGTGGACTCGATCCACCGCCACGTCGTGCGATGGCTGGAACAGCACATTCCACCGGAGGCGCACGTCTTTGTCACCGACGTGACGTCGGGTTACAACATCATCAACATCCACGGGCCGAAATCTCGCCAGCTCGTCAGCGGCCTGACGACGGCGGATATGTCGAACGAGGCGTTCCCCTACCTCACGATGCAGGAGATCGACATCGGGTATGCGCTGGTCAAGGCGTTGCGCCTCACGTACGTGGGCGAATTGGGCTGGGAGCTCTATGTGCCAACAGAGTTCACGCTCCACGTCTTTGATTTGCTCGTGGAGGCGGGCCAAGACGTGGGCCTAAAGTTCGCCGGGTTTCAGGCGCTGAACACGCTGCGGCTGGAAAAAGCCTACCGCGATTATGGCTATGATGTGGACAATACCGACACACCACTGGAGGCGGGCCTGGGCTTTGCTGTGGACTTGCACAAGGCCGGGGGCTTTATCGGGAGGGAGGCCTTCTTGCGGCAAAGGGAAGCGGGTGTCCTCAAGCGCCGGCTGGTGCAGTTCTTGCTGCAGGATCCAGAGCCACTGCTGTACGGGAACGAGCCAATCTACCGGGATGGGGAGTTGGTTGGTTACCTCAGGTCTGGAGGGTACGGACATACGCTGGGCGGGGCGGTGGGCCTGGGCTATGTTGAGAACGAACAGGGCGTGAGCGCCGATTTCGTCAAGAGCGGCAGTTACGAGGTGGAGGTGGCAGGCGTGCGGCATCCGGCGCAGGCGTCGTTGCGCCCAATGTACGATCCGCAAGGTGAGAGAATCCGTAAATAGATACGCAGCCGGTAACTGCTCAGCCAGGGCGGTATTCTTCCGTCATTGCGAGGAGCGGAGCGACGAAGCAATCTCTACCTCGAAAACTGGAGATTGCTTCGCCGCAAAAAGCGCGGCTCGCAATGACAGGTTGAGCAGTTACCGCAGCCGATGCACAAGAGAGGAGATATCTGTGAGCAGCAAACAATGGAACAGTCCCCCCGAGAAACAAATCGACCCCGCGCAGTCCTACCGCGCGGTGATCGCCACGCAAAAGGGGTCGATCGAGTTGGAGCTCTATCCGGAGCACGCTCCCACAACCGTCAACAACTTTTGCTTTCTGGCACGGGAAGGGTTCTATGACGGCGTGACCTTCCATCGCGTCATCCCGAACTTTATGATCCAGGGGGGCGATCCGACCGGGACGGGCCGGGGCGGACCGGGCTATAGGTTCGAGGACGAGTTGGTGGGAAACCCGTTGAAGCACGAGACCGGCGTGATCTCGATGGCGAACGCCGGACCGAACACCAACGGCAGCCAGTTCTTTATCACCCACTCCCCGCAGCCCCATCTTGACGGCAAGCACACCGTCTTTGGCAAGGTGATCCGTGGACAGGACGTCGTCGACAGCATCCGCCAGGGTGATGTGATGCTGTCGGTGACGATCGAGGAGTAAACTGGGAGGGAGCGTTGGCAAACACACCTGCACAGGCCGGTTTCCGTATGCCGGCCGAATGGGAGAAGCACGAGGGTACCTGGTTGCAGTGGCCGCACGATGGCATACACGAGGGCTACCAGATGCGTCTCGAACACATCTGGCTGGCGATGACGCAGGTCCTGCACGAACACGAGACGGTGCACATCGTCGTTCTGGACGAGCGGGCACAGGCGAACCTCCAGCAGCAGATGGCTTACTATGGGTTCGACCAGGGCAACATTGACGTCCACGTCTTTCCCACAAACGACGTCTGGGCGCGGGATAGCGGCCCCATCTTTCTGGTCAGCGGCCAGGGCGAGTTGGCTGCCACCGACTGGAACTTTAACGGCTGGGGCGAGCGGTACCCTTACGATAAGGATACCAAGGTTCCCGCGGGGATCGCCGACATCCTGTCAGTACCCGTGTTCACCGCTCCGATCACGCTTGAAGGAGGGGGCGTTGAGGTCAACGGAAAGGGGACACTGCTGGCCACGCTCAGTTCGATCGTCAACCCCAACCGCAATCCTGGCAAGACCCGGGAGGAGATTGAGCAGGTCTTGAGGCAGTACCTGTGCGTCGAGCACTTTATCTGGCTGTCGGGCAAGGAGGGGATGGGGGACACTGATTTCCACATTGACGGGGCGGCCCGCTTTGTGGACGAATCGACCGTGCTGTACAGTTGGACCGACGATGAATCCCACCCGCGCTATCCCTACTTCAAGCAGCACCTGCACGAGCTGGAACAGGCCGTGACCGAGTCGGGAAAAGCCCTGACCTTGGTGCCGGTGCCGGTCACGGAGGCCAGGGTTTACCGTACCATCGATAGTTCCACGAGCGCCCCGTTCAAGTTGGTGCCCTCACTGGGCCTGTATGCCAACTTTTACGTGGCCAACGACGTCGTCCTGGTGCCGGTGTATGGCGATGCGAATGACGCGCGGGCCAAAGCCATCATCGCTGAGCATTTTCCCGGGCGGGAGGTCGTTGGCCTGCTGGCTCATATGCTGGCCGAACTGGGTGGCATGATACACTGCGTGACCCAACAGCAGCCGATCTCTGGCTTCACGATAGGGAGGTCGTAAGATATGGGGAAACAGATCAACCTGGCCCTGATCCAGATGACGTGTGGGCAAGACATCGGGCAGAACTATGATAGGGCGCTGGCCTATATCAGGGTGGCGGCGGGCCAGGGGGCCGACATCGTCTGCACCCAGGAGCTGTTCAAGTCCCGCTACTTTTGCCAGGTGGAGGACAAGGCCAACTTCTGCCTGGCGGAGGAGATTGCGGATGGACGTGGGGTAGTGGCCCAGCTCTCCGATCTCGCGGCCGAGCTGGGGGTGGTCATCGTCGCCAGCCTGTTCGAAAAGCGCGCTGTGGGCCTGTATCACAACACGGCCGTGGTCCTGGACGCCGACGGCACCTACCTGGGCAAGTATCGCAAGATGCACATCCCGGACGATCCGCACTACTACGAAAAGTTCTACTTTGCCCCTGGGGACTTGGGCTACAGGGTCTTTGGGACCAGGTACGCAAACATCGGCGTCCTGATCTGCTGGGATCAGTGGTATCCCGAGGCCGCCAGGTTGAGCGCGCTTGCGGGGGCCGAGATCATCCTAATCCCCACTGCCATCGGCCACTCGTCGGTCGATGACGAAGCTGGCGCGGAAGCGTATCGCGACGGGTGGCAGATCGTGCAGCGCGGCCACGCCGTGGCCAATGCCTGCTTCGTGGCGGCCGTCAACCGGGTGGGTTTCGAGCCGAGTTCCCAGGGTGAGGGTGGCATCGACTTCTGGGGCACGAGTTTCGTCTCGGACCCCGATGGGCAGATCCTGGCGGAGGCGCCCACAGACAGCGAGCGGCTGTTGATGTGCCCGATAGATCTATCCGCCATTGACAGGGTTAGGGCCAGTTCTTCCTTTCCCTTCCGGGATAGGCGGGTGGATAGCTATGGCGGCCTCACCAAGCTGTATCTTGACCCCTTACCTGGATGCTTGAGGCCGACGTTATCTTTGTAACCCAGAGTTGATGGAGAGAATCAATGCACAGTGACACACCGTTCTTGGAACCGATTGTACCCGCCTACCACCTGCGCATCTTGAGCGACGAGCAGTTGGGGCAGTTCAAGTCAGCCACGCTAGAGATCCTGGAGGATGTGGGCGTCCACTGTCCATCGGAAAAGGCCCTTGGCATCTATGTCGAGCACGGCGCGCAGGTGGACTTGAATACCCAGATGGTCAGGCTGTCGCCTGACGTGGTGCTGGAGGCGATGTCCCATGCGCCGCGTTTTTACACCATGGCCGCTCGCCAGCCGGGCTATGACCTGGTGCTTGATGGGACCGCGATGTTCTGCGCTACCGATGGCTGCGGCACGGAGACGATCGACTTCTATACGCGCCAGCGCCGTCCATCGGTCAAGGATGATGTCGCCAAGATGGCGCGCGTGACCGATTATCTCTCCTCCTTTGGATTCTACTGGCCCATCGTCAGCGCCCAGGATTACCCGACGACGGCTCCCTTGCACGAGTTGGACGCCTCGTTCAACAATACCGTCAAGCATGTGCAGACTGAAACGGTGATGGACGAGAGGATGGCCCGCTATGCCGTCGAGATGGCCACGGCGATCGCCGGGGATAGAACCGCTCTGCGCAGGCGACCGATTATGTCGTTGCTGGTGTGCACGATTGCGCCGCTGGCGCAGGATGACGGCGGGATGGAATCGGCCCTGGTTTTTGCTGAGGTGGGTCTGCCGGTGGGCTTTATGTCCATGGCGAATACCGGCTCGACCTCACCGGCCACCATCGCCGGAACGGTCGCCGTGGCCGACGCCGAGATCGTGGCCGCGATGGTGTTGATCCAGATGGCCTATCCCGGCGCGCCGGTCTACCACTCGCTGATGCCCGGCATGATGCATCCGCGGACCGGCGCCTACCTCGGAACCGCCTGGGAGGGGGAGTTGCTCTATCCGGTGGGGGTGGAACTGGCCCATATGTGGGGTGTGCCCACGCTGGCGGGCGTCTTTGGCACCGATGCGGACCGGCTTGGCTGGCAACAGGCTGGGGATGGCGCCACCGTCCTGATGCTGTGTGCGTTGTGCGGCGCAGAGACCGGCAGCGGAATGGGGCTGCTGGAGGGCTGTACGCTTCTCTATCCCGAGGCGGCGATTCTAGATACGGACATCTACCACCGGGTGCGGATCGACCTCGCCGGCATCGATGCCAGCCGGGAGGCGTTGGCCTTGGACGTGATCAAGGCCGTGGGGCCGCGAGGCCATTTCTTGGGGCAAAAGCACACGCGCGCTAATCTGCGCCAGCGGCGATTCTCAGAGTTGGTCAACCAATCGGCGCCAGCGGGTGGGTACCGCGACCCGATCGAGGTGGCACGGGAGAAGGTGGGTTGGATTTTGGATAACCATCATCCCGAGCTGTTGGAAGAGGCAGTGCAGGCCGAATTCAAGCGTATCCTGGCGGCAGCAGAGCGCGAGTTGGGCTGACCGGGCGCACGTCCGGCATCACCCCTGATATGAGGGAGAACAAACAATGACGTATAGCGAGACGCCCCAATTAGAGCCGATCGTGCCGAGCTATCATCTGCACATCCTGGGTGACGAGCAGTTGGAGCAGCTCAAGTCGGCCACGCTACAGATACTGGAGCGGACTGGTATCCATTGCCCTTCTGAGAGGGCTCTGAACATATATGCCGAGCACGGGGCGCAGGTCGACCCTGATAGCCAGGTCGTCAAACTGCCGCCCGATGTCGTTCTGGAGGCGATGTCCCATGCGCCTCGCTATTACACGATGGGCGCGCGTTCGGCTGCCCACGACCTGGACCTCGACGGGACAGCCTTCTACTGCGCCACCGATGGCTGTGGCACAAAGACGATCGACTTTGACACGCGCAAGCTTCGGCCTTCGGTGAAGGATGACGTGGCCAAGATGGCCCGCGTGTCCGACTATCTGTCGTCCATCGGTTTCTACTGGCCCATCGTCAGCGCTCAGGACTATCCGGCTACAGCGCCTCTCCAGGAGCTGGATGCCTCGTTCAACAATACCGTCAAGCATATCCAGAGCGAGACCGTGATGGACGAGCCGACCGCCCGTTATGCGGTCGAGATGGCGAACGTCATCGCTGGCGACGAGCAGACGATGCGTGATCGTCCGCCTCTCTCGCTGCTGGTGTGCACGATTGCGCCACTGGGACAGGATGTGGGCGGTATGGAGGCGGCGTTGGTCTTTGCCGAGGCCGGGTTGCCAGTGGGCTTTATGTCGATGGCCAACACCGGCTCGACCGCGCCAGCGACGCCTGCCGGGACGGTCGCCGTTGCCGATGCCGAGATGGTGTCGGCGATGGTGCTCATTCAGATGGCCTATCCCGGCGCGCCGATCTATCATTCGATGATGCCGGGTGTTATGCACCCCCGCACGGGGGACTACCTGTCCGCCGGTTCGATTATCTACGCCATTGGCGTCGAGCTGGCTCACATGTGGGGCGTACCCACGCTGGCCGGTACGTTTGGCGGGGATGCGCCCGAGCCCGGCTGGGAGATGGGCGCGATGGAGGGTGCGGGCACGATGTTGTGTGCCCTATGTGGGGCGGAGACGGGCAGCGGGATGGGTTTGCTCAAGGGCAGCACGGTGCTGTATCCCGAGGCGCTGGTCCTGCATACGGAGATCTACCACCACATTCGCGAGACTCTTGCCGGTCTCGACACCAGCCAGGAGGAGTTGGCATTGGACGTGATTGAGGCGGTGGGGCCTCGGGGGCATTTCCTGCGCCACGGACATACGCGGGACCACCTGCGCCGTCAGTGGTTCTCCGATCTGACAGCCCAACCCATCAAGGGAGGCGATTACCGAGACCCGATCGACGTGGCTCGGGAAAAGACGGATTGGATCCTGCAAAACCACCATCCCCAGCCGCTAGAAGAAGCGCAGCAGACCGAGTTTCGGAGGATCCTGGAGACAGCGGAGCGCGAGCTTGGCTAGAGCAGTCGGGGGCGGATGGCAGGCTTGATCCACTATCACTTCTAGGGAGTGGATGGGTTATGAGGACGCTATTGCAGGTACTATCGGAGGACGAACGAGCCCGGGTGCACGAGCGTACGCTCGATATCCTGGCCAAGACCGGCGTGCGGGTCGAGACGGCCTGGGGTCGCCAGATCCTGAGGGAGGCCGGCGCGGAGATGGACGAGAACACGGACATCGTGCGCTTGCCACGTGCCCTCGTCGAAGAGTCGCTGCGCCTGGCGCCCAAAGCGTTCACGCTCGGGGCGCGCAGGCCGGGGTGGGATCTGCCGATGAATTCAGGTAACTGCACGCTGCTGATCGACGGCGAGGCCGTCTTTGCCCTGGATCGGGAGACCGGGGAGCGCCGGCCCGGCACAACGAAGGACTGGCTGGAGGCGACTCGCCTGATCGACGCCGTGGATGAGGTGGGTATGTACTGGGCTATGGTCGAGGCCCACGACCGTGGTGACACGATGGCGGACTATGTGGACTATGTGCGTGGTGTCTTTGCCAATTTCTCCAAGCACGTCCAGGATGGGACGACCAGCCCAGAGCAAGCGCCTTGGCTCCTGGAGGTATTGCAGGTCATCTTTGGTGACAAGGAGACGATCCGCCGCACACACCCGTTTTCGTTCCTTGTGTGTCCGTTGTCGCCGCTGGTTATCGAAGGGCAGTATACCGATGCATACCTGGCGCTGCTAGGCTGGGACATCCCGGTGGGCGTCATGCCGATGCCGTTGATGGGTGCCACGGCGCCCGGCAGCCTGATCTCTACCGTCATCCTCGGCAACTGTGACGTGCTGGCTATGCTGTGCCTGATTCAGGCGGCCGCGCCGGGCACGCCCGTTATCTATGCCCCGGCTCTGGCGACGATGGATCCCCGCTCGGGGCGATACTCCGCTGGCGCTATGGAAAACGGGCTGATGGGTAGCGCGGCTATCGAAATGGCGCGCTACTACGGCCTTCCGGTGGAGGGCAGCGGGGGAGGGACCGATCACTACGTCCCCGGAATCCAGCCTGGCTACGAGCGGGCGCTAGGGGTGATGTTGCCGGTATTGTCCTGGCCTGACATCCTGGTGGGTCCGGGCCTTTTGGGCGGTTCGATGGTCCTAAGCCTTGAACAACTGCTGATCGACGTGGAGATGTTCAAAATGGCACGACGGGCCTATCAGGGCATCGCCACCGACGAGGGCAGGTGGCTGGAGGCGGTGATCGACTCCGTCGGGCCGGGCGGTCAGTTTATCGAGGAGCGCTCGACGGTGGCCGGTATCCGGGGTGGTGAGTGGTACATCAGCAAGCTCGGTCTTCACGACACCTATGAAGCCTGGGAGGCTGCGGGCAAGCCCGCGCTCCTGGACGAGGTTCGGGACGAGGTGAACCAGATTCTTGCCAGTCACGAGCCCCTGCCGCTGGGCGAGGACGTCGAGCGAGAGCTGGATCGTATCCAGGCCAGGGCTCGGGAGATTGAGGGGTAGCGTGGCCGAACATATCCACGACTGTATCGTCGTCGGCGCGGGGCCGGCGGGCTCGGCGGCGGCGCTCCAGATGGCCCGGGATGGCCTCGACGTCGTCCTGCTGGAGCGCGGCAACCGGCCCGGCGAGAAAAACGTGATGAGTGGGATTCTGATCACCGACAAGCTCTTTGAATTGATCCCTGATTTCGAGGATCGGGCGCCCTTGCAGAGGCGCATCACCAGTGGATATGGGATGCGCTATTTGACCGCCGACGCCGTGCTGAGTTTGCCCGTGTTCCGCGACTATACCCACGACCCATTCCCTCCTTCATATTACACCGTCTTTCGTTCCGAGTTTGACGCCTGGTTTGCAGAGCAGGCGGTCGATGCCGGGGCGGAGCTCTTTGCCGCCACCCTGGTCGAAGATCTGCTGTGGGAACACGGGTGTGTGGCCGGTGTGCGCACCCGGCGCGGTGATCTGCGGGCTCGGGTGGTCATCGGCGCCGACGGCGTCAACTCGACGGTGGCTGAGAAATCGGGGTTGCGCCCGAAGTTGACCCCGCCAGAGGTGGCGCTGATCATTCGCGAGATCCTCGACTTACCGGCAGACGTTATCGAGGAGCGCTTTGTTCTGCGGCCCGGCGAGGGTATCATTTCCCTGTTCATCGGCCTCGTCTCCGGAGTCGACGGGCGGGAAGGGGTGTATTATACCGAGCTGTACACCAACCGGGACTCGCTCTCGCTGACCACCGAGGCGCGGCTGGACACCCTACAGGCGTGCGGTGTGCCCGCCTACGAGGTGATGGCGGAGCGGGAGCGTCACCCTCATATTGCCCGCCTCATCCGGGGCGCTACTCTGCGCGAATATCAGGCCCATCTCATCCCCTATGGTGGTGTGGGGGATCTGAGCAGACTGTTTGGAGATGGCGTTCTCCTGGTCGGTGACGCGGGCAAGTTCACCACCCACGAAGGGGTGGGGTCCTGGCCCGCTATGGCCAGCGGCGCGGCAGCCGCTCGGGCCGTGAAGCAAGCCTGTGACAGAAGTGATCCTTCCCGATCCACCCTGTCTGTCTACCTGGAACTGTTGGACGAGGAAGGGCTGGTGGCTACTCAGCGCGAGGCTCGGAATGAGTGGGCCCCTCTCAACACACGCCGGCGAATCCTGGACCAACGACCGGAGCAGATCGTTCATCTCGCCCGACGCTACTTTGACCGTCGGCGCATATCACGGGACGGGCACCCCTACTCGATGTGGGGTGAGGCTTATCACAACTTGATCAAACCAGCGGTTCCCTGGTACGTGCGTGGGCCGCTGGATCTTGTGACCTGGATCGATACGCTACGCTGGCGCCGGCGAAAGGCGCGGGCAAAGTAGGGGCGGTTCGCGAACTGCCCTAGGGGGTTAGGAATGGATGTCAGGCTAGACGTCAAGCTGGAGACGACCGTTTACAAACCGGATCCCGAACCGCACATCGTGATCCGGAAGGAACTGTGCCAACGGTGCGAGGGGCGGCCCTGCACCGTCGTCTGCCCGGCCCATTTGTACGTATGGGAGAACGATCAAATCGTGCACAATTGTGATGGCTGTCTCGAGTGCGGGTCGTGTCGTGTTGTCTGTCCCCAAGGGGCCATCACCTGGCGTTACCCGATCGGAGGATACGGTGTGCGTTACCGCTGGGGTTAGGAGAGTGAACGACCTGGTGCTCGGCAACGCCAATATCATCACCATAGATCCGCAGCAGCCGCGGGCCGAGGCGCTGGCGGTGC
>CAYUIS010000038.1:0-37897 GCA_964444825.1 uncultured Anaerolineales bacterium
GCACGCCCAGCGCGTCCACCCAATCGTTGATCTGATCGAGGGTGGTCTTGGGCACTCGTACGGTGACCCGCGTCATTTTGGGGGCTGACATGTCGTCTTTGGATGTCATTTGGGTACGATTCGTCATCTTTGGTAACCTTTTGTCACATTTTGGATTATACCACAGATTGGAGGGATGTCAACAGGTTGGTCAGGGCGGGGTGCATTTGTCGCTCGGGGCGCCTTGCGCGATGGGAATCTGCTGGTGTCCGATTTCGCAAAGCCCGTCCTCGGGGACGAGGACAGGGAGCGCTAAATGCTGTCGCCCTGGAGTTGTGGGCTCTCCGGTTTTGCAGTACACTTGGGCCTCACACGATGGAAGGAGGGCTATGAGTTCCAACCGAGTGACATCGATCGGTCGCGCCATCGATCCCAAATACCCGACGAATCGGGCCATCCTTGTCTTGACAGTGGTCGTGACAGTGATCGGAGCTGTGGCCCAGTTGTTGCGGGGGATGGGGTTGTTCGAGGGCGGCCTGTGGGGGATTCGAGCCGGGTTAGCCGTGTTCCTGGCCTGGATGGTGTGCCGGGAGTTTGACACGGACCACGATCTGTCCGCCTTTGTGGCGGCAGGGCTGGTCCTCGTGGGGATGTTTTGGTGGGATCCGCCCAACCTGGGGGCGCTGCTGTGGCTCGCACTCGTCATGCGGGTGGTGAACCGCACCACCGGTCTGCCGGCGACGGTGGTCGATGTGCTGGCCGTCGTCGGCGTGGGCGGATGGCTGGCCTGGCAGGGGAACTGGGGATATGGGGTCGTGACCGTCTTGGCGCTGATCCTGGATGGCCTGCTGCCACCGCGCAACCGGCAGGCGCTCGCCTTTGTGTCCCTGGGGGCCGCCGCTGCCGCGATCGTTGCCGTGTGGCAGGGCAAGATGTGGGGTCCTGGCGGACCGTCGGTACGGGATGGGGCCTTGGCTCTGGTGATGGGGATCGCGTCCGTGCCGGTGATCGTGGCATCGAACCGAGTGAGGAGTGTGGGCGATGAGACCGAGGAGCCGCTGACGCCACTGCGGGTCCAGGCCGCGCAGGTGATAGCGGTGCTGGCGGGCGTCCAGGCGGCGGTCTGGGACGGGATAGCCGGGTTGGCGTCGATGTCCTCGCTGTGGGCGGCGGTGCTGGGCGCGGCGATGTACTGGGTGTGGGGAGCGGTTACCGGGCGGCGAGAGAAATAACTGGCGCGTGTTGCCCCTGGCCTTGCGCCGACAGCGCACGCGGATAGACCAGAACGGATAAGGATACGCAGCTATGTCTCAGTCTCAGTCTGACATCATCGATCACTATTCAAGCACCGGCTACGAGGACGAGCGGCTGACCACGGGGGTGGGTCGCTTGGAGGTCGTGCGGACGAGGGAGATCATCCAGCGCTATCTGGCCCCGACGCCGCACGTCATCATCGACGCCGGAGGCGGCACGGGACCGTACGCCTTTTGGCTGGCCGAGCTGGGCCACACGGTCCACCTGCTCGACCTGGTCCCCCGGCACATCGAGATGGCCCGCGAGCGGGCAAGGACGGCGGTCGCTTCACCGGCGTCGATCGACGTCGGGGATGCCCGGTTGTTGCCGTACCCGGATGCCACCGCCGACGTCGTGCTGCTGATGGGGCCGCTGTATCACCTGGTCGAGCGGGCGCACAGGCTGGAAGCGCTGCGGGAGGGCGCGCGTGTGCTCAAACCGGGCGGCCGGCTGCTGTGCGCGGCCATATCTCGGTACGCCTCACTGCTGGATGGGTTCCGGTCCCGTTTGTTCGACGATCCAGAGTTCGAGGGTATTGTGGACCGGGACCTGCAGGATGGCCAGCATCGAAACCCCTCCCCGGACAAGGACTATTTCACCACCGCCTATTTCCACCACCCTCAGGAGCTGAGGGAGGAGGTCGTCGCGGCCGGGCTGGTGTGCGATCATGTGATCGGGGTCGAGGGGCCCTGGTGCGCGATGAACGAGATGCAGGCCTGGCTCGACCTACGCGGCCGTTACTATGAATTGACCCTCAAGTATGCGCGGGCGGTCGAGGAGGAGGAGAGCCTCCTGGGGGCGAACTTTCATCTCCTGGCGGTAGCCACAAAACCCTAGGGGCGAACCATTCCCGAACACATTCCCGCCTTCCAACTGACTGGTGATCTACTGCCCACTGTGGAAAACGTGGCCCTTTCTGGTATAATAGGGCCACAGGAGCAGCGAGACCACCAGAGGAAAAGGGGTCAGTGTGAAAATCGAACGGTTTGCGCTAGAGCGGTGGATGACCGCCCACGAGATGAACGTCAAGTACGATATTGCCGAGAGTGGCATCTGCCCCCTCACGGTCAATGACCTGCTCTCCTTCGAGCCTGCCGAGCGGCGGGAAGAGGTGCTTGATTTTCTGCTGAACCTCGGCCTCGGATACAGCGAGGCCCGGGGCACGCTAGAGCTGCGCACGCTGCTGGCCGAGACCTATGCCGATAAAGGCCCCGACAACATCCTGGTCACGACCGGCGCTATCGAAGCCAACTTTCTCCTGTTTAACGTGCTGCTCGAAGCGGGCGACCACGTCGTCGCACCGTATCCGGCCTACCAGCAATTGTACAGCGTTCCCCGCGCCCTCGGCTGCGATGTATCGCTGTGGAAGGTCGACCCCGAGAGGGATCTGCGCTATCACGTCGACGAACTGGAGGATCTCGTCACCGCCAGGACGCGTTTGATCGTGATCAACTCGCCCCACAACCCCACCGGGGCGGTGCTTTCGGCCGGCGAGATGCGGCGCGTCTACGAACTGGCGGAATCGGTGGGGGCGACGGTGTTATCGGACGAGGTCTATCGCTGGCTGGATATACCGGGCGGCGACGATCTGGCGCCGCCGATGGTCGATCTTGGCTCGGCCGGGATCAGCGTTGGCACCGTCTCCAAGCCCTTTGGCCTGCCCGGCCTGCGGATCGGGTGGATCGCGGCTTCTGACGAGGTGGTGGCCCGGTGCTGGGGGATGCGCGACTATGTCACCCTCTGCCCTGGCAAGCTGAACGACGCCCTGGCGGTCCTGGCGATCAAACACCTGGACAAGATCATCCGGCGTAACCGGACGATCATCACCGCCAACCTGGCGACGGCGAACGCGTGGCTCGCCGACCACGCCAGCGTCGTCTCCTGGCGACCGCCCCGGGCGGGACTGCTGGCGCTGCTGCGCTACGACCTGGACGTCCCGTCGCTGGAATTGGCGGACAAGCTGGCGGAGGAGTACAGCGTGATGTTAGCGCCCGGCTCTGCCTTTGGATACGAGTATCACCTGCGCATTGGCATCGGGCAGGACCCGCCCGTTTTCACGGCCGGTCTGGCGCAGACCAGCGCCTGTCTTGCGGAGCTGGGGGCCGTGTAGCTAGCGGCTGCGAGAGCGTTTCGGATAGACCGTACGACTTTGCTGACCTCGTTGCGGCTACAAGGAGCCGTGATGGGTGAGGGAGGGGGGAGTGGAGATGTACAGACAGGGAATTCCTCGGACTGATCGGGGCCGCGAGATGCGGCTCATACTCGGATGGCTGGCTATGGTAGCCCTGGGGATCGGGCTGCTGGTGTTCGGGGTCTGGCTGGGCCGGACGGGAGAGGCAGATCGTGCCCCAATGGAGGAAACCGTCATAGAAGGCTCGGCATCTGTGGAGCCCACGGAGCCAGCGGCGCCCACCGTTGCTTCCCCGTCGAGCCCGACGGCGACCGCCGCGCCGGCGCCCACTGACACCCCGGTGCCCACGCTCGCTCCCCCTCGTCCCACGCCCTACATCGTAGCGGGCGCCGACGGGGTCAACGTGCGCACGGGGCCGGACACCGACTATTCCAAGCTGGGCTACATCGATCCCGGCGGTGAGGCGGTGCTCGTCGACGACGAAGGTGAGTGGTGGAAAATCCGCTTCGACGACGTGGAGGCCTACGTCTACAGCCCGCTGGTCACGGGCCATAACAGGGACAGCCTCCGTCCTGTGGCCGCGGCACCGACCCCTGGAGCGTAGACCTCCGCCACTGGAGCCTCGGGCTGGGCGGACGAGGTGTTTGAGACGATCAACGAGCTTCGATCCCAGAATGGTCTCCCGCCCTACTCACGCAACGCGCTCCTGGAGCAGGCGGCCCTGCTCCACGCCCAGGATACCGCCCAGCAAGGCGAGTTGACTCACACCGGCTCCGATGGCTCGAACGTCACCACTCGCATCGAGCGGACCGGCTATGCGGCCGTCGGCCTCTCCGAGATCACGGTCACGGGAAACTCGGTCGAATGGGCCATCAACTGGTGGATGGACGAGCAGCCGCCAAACGATCCAAACCGCAGCGCCATTCTCAGTGACACGTACGTGGACATCGGCGTGGCGGTCGTGGAGGCCGGGAACACGCACCACTTTGTCGCCGTGCTCGCCCAACCCCAATAGAGCTCGGGTAGCCACCTGCACCTGGGACCAGCGGTCCGTGCGGAGCGGGAGACGCGGCAACGTCCTGGCGGCGGAGTATGAGCCGGTGAACAGTGGTGCAAACTCCTAGTTCATTCCCTCCAGCAAGGGAGAAGGGCTTGTTGCAGGCGCAAAGATGCCGGTGGTGATCTGGCCGTTGGCCGTGACGATGGCGTGAGCGAGATACGGTGTGTTGTGGGCGATGCCGGCGCCCCCCGTGCGGTCGAGCACGATGACGCCGCCCTGGCCAGTGGTACGCTCCCGCAGAATCGCAACTGCTGCGTCGGCTGCCTGCTGAGCGGTCATTCCCTGACTGATAAAGTCGCACACCGTCTTGCTGATGACAACCTTCATCAGGGCCTCGCCCTCGCCGGTGGCGGAGACGGCTCCGGTGCGATTGTCGGCATAGGCCCCGCAGCCTATCAGAGGCGAGTCCCCCACGCGGCCAGGGTGCTTGTTGAAGGTACCGCCGGTGGAGGTTGCAGCGGCCAGGTTTCCGTGGGTATCCATCGCCACCGCGCCGACGGTGCTCGACGGTTCGTTGCCCGACGGCTCCCAGTCCTGGGGCCTGCCGCCGGCCTGGGCGGCCCGCCAGCGCTCCAGCTCTCGCCCCACCAGCAGCTCCTCCGGCGGGCAGATGGGCAGACCGTGCGTGCGGGCGAAAGCCTCGGCGCCCGCGCCGGCGAGCATCGCGTGCTCGCTCTCGGTCATCACCAGCCGGGCCAGGGTGACGGGGTGGCGCACGCGCTGCACGGCGGCCACCGCGCCAAAGTTGAGGTCGCGTCCATCGGCGATGATGGCGTCCATCTCGACCTGGGCGGCAGCGTTGATGAAGGAGCCGCGACCCGCGTCGAAGGTAGGATCGTCCTCGAGCAGGCGCACGGCAGTCTCGACGGCCTCTAGCGCCGACCCGCCAGCGGCCAGCACGGCCCAGCCAGCCTCGGCACCGCGGCAGCAGCCCGCGAGGTGGGCCTCGTGGGACTCGGTCGGGATATCGTAGGCGCCGCCGTGGGCGATCAGGATGGGGGAGTGCGGGTGATTGGGCGTTCCAGTGGGCGAGATGAGACCCTGGTCTGTCATGATTATCCAAGCTCCTCACTCATCGATGACGGCGTTTTCCACAAAGACTTTGTCCCAAATGCCCTTGTTCTCCTCAATGAAGCGCTGGTGGGCTGGGTGGTGGAAGTAGACGACGATGTCCGCTTGACTCTCGAAGGTCAGGTAGTGCATGCTGTCGTATTCTGGTGGCGTCCCGTCTTCCAAGGGAACTGTCCTTCCCCCATTGTATGAAACGATCTGTGGTATCTCCCCTTTCAGGGCCTCCAGGCCATCCATATGTCGTTGGATGCTCTCGGGGGTGGCATTGGGCTTGAATTTGAAGCAGACGATACGTTGGTACGGCATTGGTGCTCCCTGTCTATCACGTCGAGCTGCCTTGTTCGGAGCGAAGCCGAGGGAGCCAGGAGAGCTCGGGAGATTCCTCACTTTCCTTCGGCAGGCTCAGGACAGGCTGTTCGGAATGACGGCGCGAGCGCGTAGACTCTGCGGAGATGGGGTGCGGACCCGGGGACCATCTCCCTCGTTTGGTCCGGCACCCCATCCCCAATCCCTGATACCTGATCCCTAATTCCCGATCCCCGGTCCTGCCACCAGCTAGCCAGTGCTAATGGGCCGGAAATACGCGATGTCCAGGATGCTCCCCTTCCGCTCCTCCTTGTCCTTGAACACGGCCTCGACGCGCATGCCGATGCAAATGTCCTCGGGCTGCGCCTCGCCCACGTAGTGAACCAGTCCACCGTCGGCGCCATCCAGTTGGACGAAGGCCATTAAACGTGGCTCTGGCAGGTGGTTGCCGTCCAGGTCGAGGTGGACAGTGGTGAAGGTATATACCCGGCCCGTGGTTGGCACCTCTACCCATTCGTCCAAGTGCTCAAAGCAGCGCTCGCAGTAGAGGCGTGGTGGGACGTAGGTAATGTCACACAGGGTGCATACCGTTCCCACAAACCTGCCATGCTCCTGAATCTCGCGGAAGAACCGTTCGCCAGCAATCCCGGCGGTGTAGCGCCCCTGCGTGGGCATATCACCTTCCCAGGCAAAAACGTCGTGCAAGTGTTCGATTCGATGTAACAAGCTCATCTCGATCCCCCTCTACGGCCTATCCAGCGGCTTAAAGTGCGCGATGTCGGTGATCGCGCCAGTGCGCTCTGCGGCAGGTTTCCACACCGCTTGCACCCGCATCCCGATCTCGACCGCATCCGGCTCGACGTCGCCCAACATATGCATAATGCCCATCCCCGGCGAGGCGCCATCTATCTCGATGACGGCCGGGATGAGGGGTTCCTCCAGGCGGGCCATGTCCCAGGTGACGTAGCATAGCGAGTAGGTGATGACGGTCCCGGTGTCCTGGAGATCGACCCAGTAGTCGGTGGCACAGAAACAATGCTCGCAGAACATGCGGGGCGGGATCATCACGCGGGCACATTGAGGGCAGAAACGGCCCACCAGCTTGCCAGCTTTTAGCCCCTTGAGATAGCCGCCGATGGCTACGCCGGCGTCCCAGGCATAACGGGCGTTGGGGTCCCAGGTCTCGAACAGGGCGAGGCCTTGTTCGAAATCCCTGCTGCGCAGGTATACGCTGTCATAGACGAACTCTTTCATTTTCGGGCCTCCTCCTAGATTCCCATCACGATGACGGTGCCGACCTGCATCAGGTCGCCCCAGGCCTGGGCCAGGCCGCGCTTGGGGTTGCCGGGTACCTGGCGGGCGCCGGCCTCTCCCCGTAATTGCCAGAATATCTCGGCCACTTTCATCAGGCCAGCGGCGGCGATGGGGTTCCCCACACCCAACAGTCCGCCGGAGGGACAGACGGGCAGGTCGCCATCCCGCTGGGTGACCCCATCGGCGGCGGCCTGCGGTGCCTTGCCCTTGTCGAACAGCATCAGCCCCTCCAGGTGGTGCAACTCCTTGTAATCGAAGGGATCGTAGGGCTCGGCGATGTGGATCTGTTTGCGGGGCTCGGTGATACCGGCCATCTCGTACGCCATGCGTGCCGCTTCCTCAACGTAGGTGGGGTAGGATAGGTCACGGTTGGTCCAGTAGGCGGTATCCAGGCTCCAGCCAACCCCCTCGATCCAGACCGGTTTGTCGGTCACGCGGCGGGCGACGTGGCTGGCCGACAAAACGAGGGCGACGGCGCCATCGGTGACGGGGCTGACGTCCAGCCGCTGTACCGGCCAGGCCAACACCTCGGAGTTGAGCACATCATCGACGGTGATGTCCGGGTCGCCCAGCAGCGCCGCCGGGTGGTCGGCTGCGTTGCGCTTGTTCTTGACCGAGACGGTAGCGATGTCCCGCTTGTCAAGCCCGTAGCGGGTCATGTAGGCGTTCATCTCAAGCGCAAAGATCCACAACAGGTTGGGCTTGAGCGGGCGTTCGGTGGTGTGGTCGAAAATGGTGAGAAAGGCCCCCTGGGGGTGGGGCTGACAGGAGGACATTTTCTCCTCGCAGACGACGAGGACGGTGTCAAAGAGCCCGCTGGCGACGTGGTACCAACCTTGGATGGGGGCAAAGACGCCCGTACCACCGCCTACATAGCCGCGCATCACCGGCTTGCCCCAGGCCCCGCAGCCATCGGACAGGTATTCGCCTTTCATATGGACGCCGTCAAAGGCGTCGGGCGCCGTGCCGATGACGACGGCGTCGACGTCGGCCAGCGTCATGTCACAGGACTCCAGGGCCAGGTGGGCGGCCTCCCAGGCGAGTTCTTTTGCAGTCTCCTGAGCGCGGCGAACAAACTTGGTCATTCCCGCGCCGACGACAGCAACGCGATTTCCATTCGTTGATCTTGACATGTTTCGTCTCCTTTCGCCTCCTAGTTGCTAAGGACGACGGCCGCGCCGCTGGTGGTGGGCACGCCCCGCCAGCCGAAGGCCAGTCCAACCTCGGCGTCCTCGATCTGCCGCTGCCCGGCCTCTCCTCTCAGTTGAAGGACGACCTCCAGCACTCGGGCCAGGCCGGTGGCGTCGAGCAGGTGGCCTTGACCCAGCGCACCGCCGGAGGGGTTGACGGGAAACTCGCCAGAGATCTCGGTGCCGCCGGCAGCCGTCCATTCGCCGGCAGCTCCGGGCGGACACAGCCCCAGTGCCTCCAGATGTTGGAGTTCCTTGTAGGCGAAGGTGTCGTCCACCTCGGCAAAGTCAATCTGTTGCCGGGGACTCTTGATGCCGGCCGTACGGTAGGCCATTTGCGCGGCGTCCCTGGCGTAGCGGGCCAGGCCCCAAGAACGGCTTTCCAGCCAGAAGGTGTCATTGGCCCATCCGACGCCGCGGACCCAGATAGGTGTGTCGGTGAGGGCGCGGGCGGTCGCACCAGAGGCCAACACAAAGACGATGGCTCCGTCGCTGTGACCGGCGCATTCGAGGCGGGTGAGCGGTTCAGCCACCGGTTCGGATGCCAATACATCCTCAGCGGAGATCGCTGCGCCATACCCGGCCAGGGGGTTGAGCAATGCGTTGTTCCTGTTCTTGGCTGCGACGTGCGCGCAATCGCGGTGAGGGGTTCCAGTCTCCACCAGGTAGCGCATCATCTCCATTCCTGCTACGTAGTAGGGATGGGCTGCCAGAGGCCGGTTAAAGACGGGATCGAAGGCGAAAGCCAGGATGTAGGGCAGGGTGAGGATGTTGGAGGCCTTGCTGTGTCCCTCGACGACGACGACGTCGAACTGGCCGGTGAGGATCTGCATAACGGCCGCCGCCAGGCCGTGGATACCCTCGCCGGAGATGGTCTGAACAGGTCGGTGCAGCGCGCCAAGCTGGTCGGGCACGTACTCGTCGAATATGCTGGTGCCCTCGTTATAATCCTCTGCGACGGTGACGAAACTGTCCACGTCCCTGCGGGGGTCAATCCCGGCCTCTTCGTATGCCCGGACGGCGGCCTCATACATCAGTTCCTTGTAGGAGAGGTCGGGGGTAATGGTGCGGAAGCCGCTCCAGCCTACCCCCACGATGGCAACTTCGTTGATCATACTGTGTGCCTCCTTTGAATAGAGCGTACGACGTGTTACTTTCAGGACATTGGTCGTTCTATCTGGGTGAACTCGTGACTACTTATCACCTCCTTAACGCTGGTCTCGGATAACAGCGCTCGGTTGAAGAACGTCACTACACGCTGCTCCCATTCATCCGGTGCAGCGTGGATGTAGCCTCCGTGGCCGCAGTTGGGCACGATCCACAGATCTTTGGGCTGGTGTGCGGTCTCGTATTGCTCCCAGGCGTGGCCCGGCCGGGCCTCGTGTTCTCCATAGATGAGGAGCACGGACCGGGGGGCGATATGCTGGATGACGCCGATGGGGCTGATTGACCGCGTGCTCACGCCAGTCGTCCGGCGAAAGAACAGGGGATTCGTGAGATACATCAGGCGCTTCAACCGGGGGATGTCCCTGTCCTGGTCGGTGATGTCGGCGGTGAGATCGTAGAAACCACCCTCCGCGACGGTGGCTTCGATTCGATCGTCCTGGGCGGCTCCAAGGATGGCTACCACGCCACCCAGGGAGTAGCCCAACACACCCACGTGGGCCACGTCTGGTTGATCCAGTACCCAGGTCACTGCTTTGGCAAGGTCGAGTGCCTCGTGGTGACCCATCGTGGTCAAGCCATCAGGATGGGGGCAGGAGCGCATCTCTGTCATCAATAGGCCGTAGCCGTGACGTGCCAGAATCCCTGCCTCCAGCAACATCCCATCCCGTGCACCGCCCCATCCAGGCAGTAGAATCACCACAGCGCCGTTCTGGGGTGAAGTGTACCAAGCCTGGAGCGGCAGGCCATCGTGGCTGGTGTAGGTGGTGGCTCGCGCTCCCCCAATGCCAACGTCGGCAGGGTGGCCTCCCATCTCTCCACAACCAGGGTGGGTAAGGGCGTGCGTGTAGAGGGCACTGGCCAGCAACGAATACCCGACGAGTCCCCCTGCCACGCCAACGACAAGGGCCACGAACGTCAGCCTGGCCAGACGCAACCAGTACCCCTGGTCTCTCCGGGCCGATCTCATCTTAATAGGAATCTATCCGTAAACTCGCTCAAACCTTCATCTCGGGGGTCTGTTTCGCCCCTGAGGGTGGGGGGCCGGAGCGATTTTGGATAGGTGCTAGGTATGCCCTGTGCTCTCCCTATGGGCCAGCGACAGTGAACGGGTCAGCGGTCGAAGTAGATGGACTTGCCTGTAGCGGAGAGGGGGATACCCATCACAAAATCGGCGTCGGTCAGGCCCATCTCTCGGGCCACGACCCCCACGCGATACATGATCCGGTTGTCCACGTTTAGCAGCGCGGCTGTTTTGACCGCAGACCCGATGGCGATGCCCAAGTCCAACAGGCGCAGGGCACAGTTCGGTCCCTGGAACTCTCCCGTGACGGTGTTGGGCTGGATGCAGGTTTCGCTTCCGCAGGCCGCGCAGTTCAGGCCCAGTGTCTGAGCATCCTTCAGGCCGATCAGTATCACCGCTTCTGAGGCGAGGACATTCTCCCCATCGCGGTCAAAGTTGGCCCTGCCAGTGCGATCTCCATAGTTGATCATCGCGCGGCCCAGGCGGTCCAGATCTTTGCCTTCGACGATCTCCACTGTCACAAAGTCATGCCCTGCTGCCTTGGGGGCGGTCCGGGCGGAAATGGCCATCAGTTCGGCGACGGTGCGCAGGCTCATTTTCCCCTCTCCTTCGAATCGTGATATGTCTGGACGGTCTACTTGCCCAATCGGGCGACGAGGACCTCTTCGAGTCCCGGTCGGCCAATGATCTGAAGCTCGTAGCGCACCCGGTCCATTGGGTGGCGGACGTTGAGGAATCTACACAGATCAATGGGTGTGGCTGCCAATACCAGGTCGCATTCTACCGCATTGATCGTCTCCTCCAGGTCCCGGATCTGTTCCTCCCCGTATCCCATAGCCGGGAGGAGCAGGCCCATGTGGGGGAACTTTTCAAAGGTAGCAGCGATGGATCCGACCGCCTGAGGGCGAGGGTCGACCAGTTCTTTGGCCCCAAAGCGGTGCGCTGCCATCACGCCCGCCCCATAGGCCATCCCGCCGTGGGTCAAGGTAGGACCGTCCTCGATCACCAGCACCCGCTGTCCTCGAATCGCATCCGGGTCGCTGACAAAGATGGGGGAGGCGGCTTCTATGACAACAGCCTGAGGATTGACCTTGAATACGTTCTCCCTCAACTTGGCGACATCAGCGCCGTTGGCGGTGTCTACCTTGTTAATGATCACGACATCGGCGGCGCGGAGGTTGGCCTCGCCAGGGTGGTAAGTCAGCTCATGTCCGGCCCGGAGGGGATCTGCGACGACGACATACAGATCGGAGCGGAAGAAGGACAGATCGTTATTCCCACCATCCCACACGACGATGTCCGCTTCCTCTTCGGCCTGGCGCAGGATGCGCTCATAGTCCACGCCCGCGTACACGACTATACCCTGGTCGATGTGTGGCTCGTATTCCTCTCGCTCCTCGATCGTACAGTGGTTGCGGTCCAGGTCGTCATAGGTGGCAAAGCGCTGTACGGCCTGGGCCGCCAGGTCGCCGTAGGGCATCGGGTGACGGACAACCACGACCGTGTGGCCCAGGCGCTGGAGCAGATCGGAGACGTAGCGAGTGGTCTGGCTCTTGCCGGAGCCGGTTCGTACGGCACAGATGCTCACCACCGGCTTGCTGCTTTCGAGCATCGTCTCTCTGGTCCCCATCAGCCGGAAATCGGCCCCCGCGGCCAATACCTGGGATGCCTTATGCATGACGTATTCGTGGGGGACGTCGGAGTAGGCAAAGATGACCTGGTCTATCCGTTCGTGGCGGATCAGCTCGGTCAGGTCCTGCTCAGGATAGATGGGGATGCCCTCAGGGTACATCTCGCCAGCCAACGCGGGTGGGTACTGGCGTCCCTCGATGTTGGGGATCTGCGTGGCCGTAAAGGCAATCACCTGGTAGTGCGGGTTGTCTCGGAAGTATGTGTTAAAGTTGTGAAAGTCCCGTCCCGCAGCCCCCATGATGATCACGCGTTGCTGGCTCATGCGATATAGTCCTCCTCAATGCTGCCCTCAATGATCTCCTCGGCCACCGCGTCCCCTTTGCGGCGGACCAGGAAGAGCCAACATAGGAGGGGGACCACCAGGACCAGGATGCTCAGGCAGCATGGGGCGATGCCAGAGGCAGCTGGAATATCGCCCGTCTGTATATCAGGACCAAACTCGGAGCTCCACTCTCCCAGCCCGGCAAGGATCGCTATGCCTCCACTGCACAGTGGCAGTGTGCAGCACAGAAGCGTGACGGCTGCTACCACGATGGTGATGATTGTACCTGTTTGCTTTGTCATCTAATCTGCTCCTTTCATATTTGCTTTTCTTCATCCTGGGGAAGCTTACGGTCCACACACTCCTTAGCTGGTCGATTGGCGGCGTGGCTGCGCCAATCGGGCCAGCAGGATACCGAACTCGTACAACAGCATAAACGGCACCATCACCAACAGCATGTTGACCGGATCGGTGGTCGGGGTGATGATGGCGGCGCCGGCGGCCGCGCCGACGATGACGAGGCGTCGAGCCTTGGCAAATCCCTCGGGCGTGACGACACCTAGCTTGGCTAAAAAGTACATCACGAGTGGCGTCTCAAAGACGAGGCCTGCCCAGATCAGCATATTGCTGACGAAAGAGATGTACTGGTCAATCGAGTATCGCTGCTCGACGATTCCTGATAGAAAACCCTGGAGGAAAGGCAAGGCAGCAGGAAGTAGAACTCTGGCTGCAAAGACCACCCCGGTGGCGAAACTCAGGGCAGCAACGGGAGCGCCAATGACGACGTACCGTTTTTCGCCGGACTCTAGGCCGGGGGACACGAACAGGAACAACTGGTACACGATCACCGGCATGGCGATCACTATGCCGATCACGATGGCGACTTTGAAAAAGACGGTCGGAGCTTCGACGGGTGAGATGGCAATGGGCACGCTCTCCCCCAGGGGCGCGACCAGCGTCTCCAGGGCCGGGTAGCTGAGAAAGGTGCCAATGACGACACCCACAAGAAGGGCGATGATGACTCGGATGAGACGATGGCGCAGTTCCTCGATATGCTGGAGGATGCTCATCTCCGCCCGTTCGGCTTCGCGGTTCATCAAACCTCCTGAGAGAGACTGTGCTCAGTCGAGTCTTCCTGGCTTGATTCTTTGGCCAAGTCCTGTGTGATCGCGTCCATGGTCTGGCGCGTCTCTTGCGCGGTGGCTTCAAGCTCGGTCTGGATCTGCCCGATGGGTTCTGACTCACCTGAGACGATGTTCTCGATGGCCTCGCGCGTCTCGCGCCCCGTAGCCTGAAGCTCATCCCTGAGACTGATAAAGGGTTCTGTCAGACTATGGAGGATGCCGCCAGCTGTTTCTTTTGCCTCGTCTTTACCTTCAGCCTCTTTCTTTCCCTCGGCTTTTGATTGGGTCAAAACCTCAGCCTGGAGGGTGGAGGTGAATTCAGTCGAGAGGCGACGAAGCTGGCTGGTCATCTGACCAATTGCGCGGGCGATCTCCACCATACGCTTGGGACCAACCAACAGAATGGCGATGATCATGATCACCGTCAATTCCCACGGACCGACATTCAAAAAGTTCACTGATCTTTCCTCTGAGAGTTCACGACGGCCTGCGCGATTGAGTCTTGATGCTCCACCAATGTGCCCAGAACGCCATTTACGAAACGAGGGGCACTATCGGAACCAAATGTCTTGGCTAGCTCAACGGCCTCATTGATGGCTACCTTGACCGGCGTGTGACCGTCCACCGCGAACTCGAAAATGGCGATGCGCAGGATGTTGCGATCGATATAGGCCATTTGCTCCAGTGGCCACTCAGGTGCATGACGATGGATAAAAACATCGAGTACGCTTTGATGATCGAGCACGCCGCGCACCAGACCGCGGCTGAAAGACTGGACATTCTGTGGCAGTTCGGCGTCGGCGAATCGTTGATCCAGCACGGTGGCGGGAGCATGTGATGTGCAATCGATCTCGTACAAGGCCTGTAGGGCGATGACACGGGCCTGGTGTCGGGCACTCACAACCGCGTCGTCTCCAGTCGAGGAGGGGTCACTCCTCCTCCGATGAGAGAGCTACGTCCTCGATGTGCACGTCCACAGACTCCACTTCCATACCGATCATGTCCTGGATCGCGCGGACGACCTCGGTCTGGATCTGGCGGCCCACGCTGAGCATGTTGACGCGAGGTTCGGTCACGACGTACAGCCTGACGCGCACACGATCTCCTACGACCTCAATGTGCACGCCATCTTGGCGTAAGAGACGTCGCATACCTGGTGGCGAGATCAGCCGAGCCACACCCGGCACTGCCAGGGTAGTGAGACGGGCGGTTGTTTCTAGGACTTCTGGTGCGATCGTAATCCGACCGATCTTGGGTTGCGTTTCCATCCAATTCCTCGCTTCCAGATTCCTCGCTGCGCTCGGAATGACGGCGCTGCGTAAAGAAGCAGGCTATCCCTGCATCACCAGACCACCATCGACCGTAAGCACCTCGCCAGTGATGAAGGCCGCTTCGTCCGAGGCCAGGAAAGCGACGGCGTAGGCGATCTCCTCAGGACGTCCCATACGCCTCAGCGGCGTCAGCTCAATTGCTCGTTGCCTAAGATCATCTGGCAGGTCTGCGGTCAGATCAGTGGGGACAAAGCCCGGCGCAACGCAGTTGACGGTGATGCCTCGGGGACCAAGTTCCTTAGCCAGGCTCTTGGTGAAACCGATGACGCCTGCCTTCGAGGCGGCGTAATTGGTCTGTCCACCTTGCCCCGCGATCCCCGAGACAGAACTGATATTGATAATCCGTCCCTGGCGCTTTCGCATCATCGAGCGGGCGGCGGCCTTGGAGCAGTTGAACACACCTTTGAGGTTAATGCGCATCACGGTGTCCCAGTCGTCTTCTTTCATCAACATCAGCAGTTGATCTCGCGTGGTGCCGGCGTTGTTGACCAGGATATCTATTTGGCCAAAAGTGTCCAGGGTGGTCGTGATCAGTTCTTTGGCCTGCTCAAAGTCACCGACATCGGCCTGTTTCGGGATGGCCTCGCCGCCATCGGCCTGGATGGCGGCTACGACCTCCGCAGCAGCCTCAGCGTTCTGATGGTAGTTGACCACTACACGCGCGCCTCGGCGCGCCAAGTCCAGGGCGATGGCCCGACCGATACCACGCGAGGCTCCGGTCACAAGAGCGACTTTGTTGTCCAGGTTCACTGCTGCCTCCGCGCGATGCTTATGTTGACGGAAACCGCCTCTGCAAGTCCTTCAATCCACTGGTGCTAGGAGAGCGTCCGTGTTCTGTCCTATGACCTGGCGATCTATGCGCCGCAACAGGCCCGTTAGCACCTGCTTGGGCCCGACCTCGACGAATTGATCTATGCCCTGGTCGATCATCCAGCGCACCGACTCGGTCCAGCGCACGGGCGAGGTGAGTTGCCGCCCCAGGGCCTCTCGGATGTCGTCCGGATCCGTGAGCGGACCGGCCGTGGCGTTTGCTACAAGCGGCACGGCAGGCTTCTGGAACGGCGTCGCGTCGAGAGCCCGCCTGAATTCCTCAGCCGCCTGTTTCATCAGGGGAGAATGGGCGGCCATGCTCACAGCCAGACGAGTGACCCGCTTGGCTCCCCGTTCTCTCGCCAGTTCCACAGCACGATCCAGAGCGGTCACGGTACCTGAGATGACGAGCTGACCGGGACAGTTGTCGTTGGCGATGCCGACGTATTCGCCAGTCTGAGATCGACCTGCGGTACAGATGGCCTCCACCGAATCCCGTTCCATCCCAAGAATGGCTGCCATACCGCCTGGAGAGCGGTCGCCCGCCTCCTTCATCAGCCGTCCGCGTTCCCGAACCAGCTTGAGCCCATCTTCAAACGAGAGGGCTGATGTCGCGACAAGCGCGCTGAATTCCCCCATGCTGTGTCCAGCCACATAGGCTGGACCGGGAATGGATCTTTCCGGCAGCGCGTGCAGCGCGGCTATGCTGGCGACGAGGATGGCTGGTTGCGTGTTCCACGTATCGTTCAACAGGTCGGCGGGTCCCTCAAAGCATATGCGGGATAGGGCGTTGCCCAGGATATGATCGGCCTGATCAAATACATCGCGGGAGGCGGGGAACGTGGTGTAGAGATCCCGTCCCATCCCTACGTACTGGGAGCCCTGGCCTGGGAAAAGATATGTGATCGGTACGTGGCTCACGTTGATCGTTTGGTAAACCAGTGGATAGGCGCACCGGAAAGGTGCTGACCAGTTTCACGCCTACCCGTCGGCGCTCTATTCTTCCTCGATTTCGATGACCTGCGTGCCGCGATAGGTGCCGCAGGAGAGGCACACGTGGTGTGGTCGCACGGGGGCACCACACTGGGGACACGTTACCAATTGCGGCTTCTTTAGCTTCCACTGACTGTGCCGGTGTCCTGCCCGGCCCTTTGATATCTTACGCTTGGGCACTGCGCCCATATTTCTATGTACTCCTTTCTAACGCATCGTCCCTAACACATCGTCGAATTCCCTGCATTTGCAGACGCCGTATTATAGGGGCGGGTATCAAACCTGTCAAGATGGTTCACTGTCCGGATGTGGAGTGTTTGCTTCGCCTCCGCGCGCTCTGACCTGCTGTTTCTCTCGCTCGGCTCGGATGGTGTGGATGCCGTTCTCAATCACTGTGAGCGCTTTCTTGAGTTCCTGTTCCAGGCTGCAGAGGACGTCGAACGCATACTCGTCGGCGCCAGCGCGGATTTGTTCTGCCTCTTGCTCAGCCGCTGCGCGAATGGCAGTCGCGCGCGTCTCGGCCGCCTTGGCGACGGCGTGATCGGCTGTGAGTTGGGCAGCCTCGCTGCGTGCCAGTGAGACAATACGCTCTGTCTCCTCCTGCGCCTGCGCCAGCGTGCGATCCTTCTCGCGCAAGGTGCGCTCGGCACGGCGAACCTCGTCTGGAATTGAGATTCGCATCTGGTCGAGCAAGGGCCAGATGTGACGTTCATCCACGAGGCGTATGCCGCTGAAGGGCAGTTGCGTGCTTCGCTTGACGATCTCTTCCAGGCGATCTACTAGGTGCAGAATATCCATATCGGCCTCCGGCATTCAGTCGCGCGATCAATCCCGTAGCGAGAAAAGCGGTACGGGTTCTTGGTTCTTCTCTCGTTCACGTTGTATGGTCTGTAGCGCTGCTGCGACGTGCGGCGGGACCATGCCGCTGACGTCGCCTTTCAATAATGCGATCTCTCTCACGATGCTCGAACTGAGAAATGCGTGAGACTGGCGCGTCATCAGGCACACGAACTCGATCTCGGGCGCGAGTTGGCGGTTGGTGAGGGCCATTTGATACTCCAGCTCAAAGTCAGAGATGACGCGCAATCCCCGCACAATAGCACTTGCCCCGGACTGGCGGGCGAACTCTACCGTCAGGCCACCGTACGGAGCTACTTGTACGTTTGTCAGGTGGGCCAGAGCCTCTTGTGCCAGCGCCACACGTGCGTCAACGGCAAACATCAGGTTCTTGGTGGGCTGATCGTAGACGGCGACCACAAGTTGATCGAATATCCCAGCGGCACGGATGGCGATGTCGACGTGCCCGAGATGGATCGGATCGAATGTCCCAGGGTAGATGGCCGTACAGGTCAACTGAGCTCTCCTTTTTCTTCCCAGAATTGCGCAACCCGTCGGGCCAGCAGCCTGTTGGCAGGATCGGCCAACTCTGGGTCAGTCTTGAAAAAGCTGCGGGCGGCCTCTCGGGCAGCCTCGATCGTGTCGAGATGCATCATGCTGGCCAACTTGAGATCCGGCAGACCGGTCTGCCGGGTGCCGAGGAAATCCCCTGGACCCCGCATGTCAAGGTCCTTTTGGGCCAGCTCAAAACCATCGTTGGTGGCCTCGACAGCCTGCAGCCGCTCCTGAGCTTCAGGGGAGGAGGATCCGGCTACCAGCAGGCAGTACGATTTGTGTTCGCCCCGGCCCACGCGACCACGGAACTGGTGAAGCTGTGCCAAGCCGAAACGATCTGCGCTCTCGATCAGCATCACAGTGGCGTTCGGTACATCGATTCCCACTTCGACTACGGATGTGGAGACCAGGATGTCCATCTTGCCGTGGGAAAAGAGGGCCATCGTGTTCTCCTTCTCCTCGCCCTTCATCCGTCCATGCAATAGGCCGAGTTGCAGGTCAGGAAAGACCTGCGTCTGGAGTCGTTCATACTCCTCGACGGCTGCCTTGGCCTCGATCTTGTCCGATTCTTCTACCAGTGGGCAGATGATAAACGCTTGATGCCCTTTGTCGATCTGGCTGCGCAAGAATCGGTATGCGCGCTCCCGCTCAACGGGCAGAATCAGCCGGGTGGCGATCGGTTGCCGACCAGGTGGCATCTCGTCTATGACCGAGACATCGAGGTGTCCCCACACCGTTAACTCCAACGATCGGGGAATGGGCGTGGCCGTCATCACCAGAAGGTGCGGGTTGTAGCCCTTCTGGCGCAGTGCGGCTCGCTGGCGCACTCCGAAACGATGCTGCTCATCAATCACCGCTAACGCCAGTTCTCGAAATTGGACACCCTGTTGAATCAGGGCATGGGTGCCTACTATGATATCGACACTACCATCGGCCAATCCCGTATAGATCTCTTCCCGCTCTGAGCCGGTGACGTCGCCTGTGAGCAGGTGGATACGGGGTGCACCGCCGGAGCTTGCCCTGAGCCTGTCGAAGGGCTGGGAATCGAAGAGCTTGCTCAAGGTGCCAAAGTGCTGCTCGGCCAGGATGGCGGTGGGAGCCATTAGGGCCACCTGGGTACCTGCGGCCACGGCCAGCGACATCGCCGCTGCCGCTACGACTGTTTTGCCCGATCCCACGTCCCCTTGCAACAGCCGATTCATCGGTTGCTCAGAACGAAGGTCGGCCACAATGTGCGACAAGGCTCGCTTTTGCGCGTCAGTGAGTTGATAGGGCAAGCTGCTGATAAAGCTGTCCAATGGAGCGTCATCCGGGGGCAGGGCTCTTCCCGGCTCTGATCGCCACAAGTGGCGCTGGCGTAGCAGGCCGATCTGCAACAGGAACAGCTCGTCGAATGCTAAACGGTAGCGAGCCTGGTCCAATGAAGATTGGCTATCTGGAAAGTGAGCCTGAACGATGGCGGTCTCCAGATCCATCAGCTTCGCTTCCTGTCGGACTGTGGGGGGCAGGTAATCGGGCAGACGCTTGGACCAATAGTCCGTGGTGCGCTTTATCAGTCGCCGCAGCCACTTGGCGCGGATGCCCGCGGTGAGCGGATAGACCGGCACGAGGCGTGCCGTGTGCAAGAGCTCCCTTTCCAGAGTCTCCCACTCCGGGGAGTTGAAACAGAGCTGACCCAAGTACTCGTCCACCTTGCCGCTGATGACGATCTGTTGGCCAGGCTCGATACTATCGTTCAGATAGGGTTGGTTGAACCAGGTGCTCTGGATCATGCCGGTGCCGTCGGACAGCGTGGCCTGGAACAGGGTGGAGCCGCCGCGAGTTCGGCGTGTGCCTGCGTCCCAAACCTTGGCAATGATGGTGACATCTTCCCCATACTCGAGCCGGTTGATGGGCTTGAGCTGCGAATAGTCGTCGTGGCGACGCGGCAGCAGGTAGAGCATATCCCGGATGGTGTGAACGCCGAGCTTGGCTAGTCGGCTGGCTTGTCGGGGGCCAACTCCCTGCAAAACCGTGACCGAGGAATCGAGGCCTGTGTCACGAGTCGTCTCAGGGGGGGATGGGGCAGGAGGTCGATGGCCTGGTTCGGGTGTGGTTGGTGCTGGGGTCTCTACGTGCTTCGGCTGCTCGACCGCTCCTGTGGGAGGAACATTCTTGAGCGTTTCTAATAGTGCAACAATGACCTTTTGGCGCGCGTCGTGATCGGGCAGGCCACTGTAGGTGCGTAACTGGTCTGCGATTCCTCGGATCCAGTCACTGGCTTGCGGCGGAAAGGATTCTCCTGCTTCCTCTAGCCAGGTGTCGGCGTAGCGGGATAGGCCACCGAAGACGGCCCGGTCTTGACATTTCTCTACCTCTAGTTCGAGGATTTTGGTCAGTGTCTCAACAGGTAAGGTCATAGTCTATTGGGCGGTGACTGTGGCCACCCCCAGCCCTTTCGGCCCCACGTGGGCACCAATGATAGTAGTCACGGCGACGGTGGTCAACTGCGCGGTCTTGGAAAGATCAGCGAGCCGTCGACTAAATACCTCCAGATCAGGGGAGTATGTGTGCAGGATCGCCAATCGCTCCAGTGGACCCTGAGCGTGGACGCGATCGATCATCTGCTCGATTGCCCGCTGCCTTGTGCGCACTTGTCCAATATCCCTGACCTTGCCTAGAAATACCTCCACGATCGGTTTGATACGTAGAACCTGGGCAGCTTTGGCGCGAGCCCAGCGCACCCGGCCACTGCGGCGCAGGTATTCCAGTGTGTCGAGCATTGCACAGACGCGCACGCGAGGTTTCATACCCTCGATCAAGGCCAGGATCTCTCGGGCTCCTTTGTCTTCTGCGGCGGCTTCGGCCGCGGCGATGACGAGCCAGCCAAGTCCCATTGTGACCTGCTCAGAGTCTACGATGTGGACCTGTACGTCAGGCACATCTTGGGCCGCAAGGTGAGCGACATTGTACATTCCACTCAGAGTGGCCGAAACGACGATAACGATAAGCTCTTCTGCCTCATTGGCCAGATCGCGATACGCGGCTGTAAACTCGTGAGCCGGTGGGACGGCGGTAGTCGGCACGTCTGACATGGAGGGAAGCTGGCGATAAAACTCCTCCCTGCTGAAGCCAGTCGATGTAGGCTCATCGCGGTAGCTGCGATTCCCCACCTGGATGTAGGCGGGTACGACGGCGATCTTGAGTTGCTCCGACAATTCGGAAGGAATGTCGGATGTGCTGTCGGTGAGAATACGCACTCGGTTCATAGTAACAGTGTGTCTCTACCAGGCCCTTCGTATACCACCAGGCCCGTACCATCGGGGCCGATATGGGAGGCGAGCAACGGCCCATATAGCAGGATAGGGATTTCTCGATCTGGCACGATAGTCTCCAGTCGTTCGCGCAACAACTTGGTCTGTTCTGTCGCGTAGGGCGTGCTCTGCAGGATAGCTATCTGCTTGATATTGGAAAACTCGCTGGCAAACTCGGCCAGCTTGTCTATCGCCCGCTCAGGGCTGCGGACCTTTTCCATCGGAATAATCTCGCCCTCTTCTATGGCCAGGAAGGGCCTGATGTCCAGCATAGTGCCCAGAATTGCCTGGGCCGGGCTGATGAGTCTGCTGTGCTCCAGATAGTCCATCGTGTTGGTAACCAGAACAATATAGATGCGGGGGATGATACCCCGAATCCGGCGCATGATTTCATCCAAGGAGACCGAATGTTTTGCTAAGCGGGCTGCCTCCTCGACCACGATGCTCAGACCAAGGGAGACTGTCTCGGAATTCATCACCACGATATCACAGCGGCCCAGGAACTCACGGGCAGCCTTCTGTGCTTCGCGGCACACTGGACTGAGACTGGCCGAGGAGTGGAGGGAGATGATCTGGTTTGTCTGACGAGTCAAAAGGGTGTACGCGCGTCGAAATTGCTCCGTAGTCGGTCCGACGACGCTGGGACGCGCGCGACGGCTCACCATACGGAGCAACAATGCCTCGTGATCGAGGTCGGTGCCGTCCTGGTACACCTCAGCACCCTCGGGCTGGGGCTGGGTTTCGGGCGATGATTTGGGCCGAGGCGGTAGCCGGGCAGCCGAGTCAGCGTTCTCTTCGACTTGGATGGTTAGCGGAATGACAGTGATACCCAGTTCCTGGGCGACGTCTGGCGTAATGGTTGCTGCACTGTCGGTAACGATATGGACTCGGGACACATGACCTCCGTTCGCAGATAGCCGAGACTCGGGGCTATTCCACCGAAAGTATGTAGTGATAGTGCGGCTGTTCACCGGGCACGACTTCGATCTCCACGTCGGGCCATTCCTGCTCCAAGTGATCGGCCAGCGAGCTGGCCTCGTCCGCGCTGACTATTGCTCCATAGTACAATGTGATGATCTCGCGTTCGGCTGCCCCCATCTCCCTAATCAGCTTGTGTACGACATCGTTGACCGTCTCCCCGCTGACTTTCAGGTCTCCATTGTGCAGGCCGATGATCTGTCCGGCGGCGATTTCCAGTCCGTTTATCGTTACGGAACGGGTCGCGGTAGTGATCTCGCCGGTCTCGACGTCGTCCAGGGCGTTCTTCATCACAGTCACGTTTGTCTCAAAGTCGGCCTGCGAGTTGATCGCCAGTAGTGCTGCGATGCCCTGTGGAATAGAACGGCTGGGGATGACGGCGATCGGTTTCTGGCTCAACTTACTGGCTTGCTCGGCGGCCAGTATGACGTTTTTGTTGTTAGGGAGTAGAATCACCCGCTCGGTGGGTAGGCTCTCGACGGCTTCCAGTAGGTCCTGCGTGCTGGGGTTCATCGTCTGGCCGCCGTGGACGACCGCGCTAGCGCCCAGGCTCTGAAACACACGAGCCAGGCCATCACCCATAGCCACGGCCACGACGCTTAAGCCGATATCCTGAAAGGGTTGACGGGCGGGAGGTGGCGAAACATCGGACGTGTCGACAAAGTCCTGGTACTGGGCCTGCATGTCCTCGACCACAACATCTCGCAGTGAGCCCAGGCTGGCTCCGTAGCTGATGGGGATGCCAGGGTCCAACACGTGAACGTGAACCTTGACCGTCGTCGGTTCACCCACCACCAGTGGGCACTCTCCCATCTCTACAATTCTCTGGCGGATGGTATCCAGCTCCAGGCTCTGTCCGACAATGAGGAACTGGACGTCATATCCATAGCCGGCTTCGCCAGGGTCCAGCAGGTCCGTAGCGACCAGGTCCACTGCTTGTGTGAGATCGACGTTCGCGGCGACGGGTTCTCCACGCATGTAACGAAGCATACCCTCCAAGATGACGTACAGACCTTGGCCGCCAGCGTCGACCACTCCAGCCTCAGCTAGCACCGGCAGTAGAGAAGGGGTGAGCTTGACGGCCTCGTGTGCGGAGAACACCATATGTTCCAGAACGTGCACCAGGTCTTTTGTGTCCTCGGCGGATCGGGTGGCCGCATCGGCGACTGCACGGGCGACGGTGAGGATCGTGCCTTCGACCGGTCTAACCACGCCCTTGTAGGCAGTATCGGCTGCTTCCCGACAGGCGGCAGCCAGGTCGTGTGCGCCATAGGCATCCTTCTCATCCAGGCTGCGGGCGAATCCTCGCCAAATCTGGGAAAGAATGACGCCCGAGTTTCCTCGGGCCCCCATCAGCGCGCCGTGAGCCATCTGCCGGGCTATCCGTCCTACATTCCACTCAGGGGAATCCTTGATCTCGGCCCAGGCGGACTGCATCGTCAGCACCATATTAGTGCCAGTGTCGCCATCAGGAACGGGATAGACATTCAGTGTGTTGATGGCGATCTGATGGTGTTGGAGCCAGGATAGTCCGGCTTTGATCAGCCTCTTGAAGCCCTGGCCGTCGGTGGCAAGACGCCCATCTCTCGACCCTTGTGCCGATCCTATGTGCTCGGTCAACCTTATCCGTCTCCCCTCAGTCAGTGTCGCTGACGCGCAGTCCTTCGACATGGACGTTGATCTCAGCGACAGGGAGGCCCAAGGCCCGCTCGACGCTGAACCTGACGACGTTCATCACGCTGCGAGCCACAGCAGCGACGCGTGTGCCGTATTCGATGATCACATAGACGTCGATCGCAATCTGTCCGTCGTCGATACGGACGTCGATGCCACGCTTGCTATCTCGGGAGAGGATATTGGCGATGCCTGTGACGAGGTCCTTGTTTGCGGTTCCAACGACGCCGTAGCAGCTTAGGACTGCTTCATGCACGATGCTGGCAATCGCCACCGGTGAGACTTGAATGTGTCCCAGATTGTGCTCTTGCTCCGGCATTAACTCTCCTCCGCTTCCTGCAAGTCCTCCATAGGGCTGAACCTGGCCAGAATAGACCAGGGCCCACCTGTTGCCCCGTACAACTCTGTTGCACAAAATCCCCTCTTGTGGTATTATACGCGCCGCTAAGAACACAGAGAGGTGATAGACAATGGCAAAGTGCGATATGTGTGGTAAGGGTCCTCAGTTCGGACACAACGTCAGCCACTCGAACAGGGCAACTAGGCGTCAGTTCAGGCCCAACGTCCAACGGGTACGCATCAAGGTAGATGGCCAGATGCGGCAGATGCACGTATGTACTCGTTGTTTGCGCACGTTGAACAAAAACCGCTAGTCCTTTCCGATCACTGCGTTTTTTCATTCGAGAGCTGCGGCCCAGATCCCCCCATCATCGGGGGGATTTTCTTTGCGCACCCTATAGCCGGGCCCCCTCACCCAGACGTGCCGCCTCCCGGATCGCCTTGACAGCCATTACGACTCCATCTTGCGTGCGAAAGATCGCGGTACCTGCCACCAGCACCGTCGCCCCCGCGGCGACAGCTCGCTCCGCTGTCTGAGGGTGGATGCCCCCATCTACCTCCAGATCTGCCTCACTTCCTATGCTGTCCAGCATGTCTCGCACCTGCTGGATCTTGCTCAGTGTGCGCTCGATAAAATTCTGCCCACCAAAGCCGGGGTTGACGGTCATAACCAGCACCAAATCCACGTCGGGCAGGATCTCGCTGATCGCGCTGGCCGGCGTCCCCGGATTGAGTGTTATACCTGGACGCACGCCCAGGCGTCGGATTTGCTGCAGGATGCCGTGTATGTGGGGTGTGGCCTCAATGTGCACCGTCAGCCCATCGGCGCCGGCCTCGGCAAAGGCAGAAACATACTTGATAGGATCGTCGATCATGAGGTGGACGTCGAGCGGCAGATCCGTCACGCGCCGCAAGCACTGTACCACCGGAGGGCCGATGGTGATGTTCGGCACAAAGTGTCCGTCCATGACGTCGACGTGGATGTAGTCGGCACCAGCGACCTCAGCGCTGTGTATCGCCTCGCCTAGACAGGCAAAGTCGGCAGCGAGTATGGAAGGAGCGATCTTGACTCGGCTAGTCATCGAGGAAGTATAATACAACGAGTTGGTAGATTTGGCAACTGGGTGGCCGGTACTGGATAGTGATTATCGAGTACGGTTACGCAGTTGGCCGCAGCCAGCCTGGATCTCGATGCCGCGCCGCACCCGAATGGTGTAGGGGATGCTGTACCGGTCCAGGACTCTAGCGAAGGCATCGATTTCAGCGCGGGATGACGGTTGGCCGGCGTAGCCAGCACTGGGATTGAGCGGGATGAGGTTGACGTGGGCGAGGATCCCGTGGAGACGGGCACACAACGCCTGAGCCTGCTGCTGCGTGTCGTTGACGCCCTGGATGAGCACCCATTCGAAACTGACCCGCCGACCGGTGTTCTCGACATAGTGGTGGCAGGCCTCAAAGAGAGCGTCCAGCCCGTAGCGGCGATTGACGGGTATGAGTTGGTCCCGTAGTTGGTCGGTGGCGGCGTGCAGGGAGATAGCCAGCGTGATCTGCAGATCCTCATCCGCCAGCCGCCTGATGCCCGGCACGATCCCCACGGTGGAGAGGGTGATGTGACGTTGTCCCAGGTTAAAACCCTGAGGATGCATCAGACGCCGGATGGCAGATAGTGAGTGATCATAGTTAAGGAGCGGCTCGCCCATCCCCATCAGGACGACGTTGGTCAAGCGGGCGCCATTAGCAGGGTCGGCCTTGTCATCGAGGACGCGGGCAAAGTGGAGGGCCTGGGCGACGATCTCGCCGCTGGTGAGATGGCGGCGGAAGCCCATCTGGCCGGTGGCGCAGAAGGTGCAGCCGACGGCGCAGCCGACCTGAGTGGAGATGCAGGCGGTCCGACGGCGCTCGTAACGCATAAGCACCGCCTCGACCGTCTCGCCGTCAGCCAGGCGCAGTAGGTCCTTGCGGGTCCGCCTGTCGGCAGACTGAATCGTATCCATCGGCTGCGGTGTGCCGATGGCCGTCTCCGCCGCCAGACGTTCGCGCAGCCGTTTGGGCAGGTTGGTCATGTCGTCAAAGTCTGCCGCCAGGTGGACGTACAGCCACTCCCAGGTTTGGCGCGCGCGGTATGCCGGCTCGCCCCAATCCTGCAGGAGGGATTGGATGGCCTGGAGGTCGAGATCATACAAGCGGGTTATCGGTTCTGAATTGTGAACTGATGATTGCATGCTATATGGGGTCCTCAGTATGGGATATAGAGTGCTGCTTCTGAGTCGAAGGACTCGGCCACGCTTGCACCAACTCGGTGATGTCGGCGTACACCAGTCCGGGGTGGACAGGCGAGGTAGCCAGGTTGGCCTGAGTCGCGATACCTGATAGAACAAGTATGGTGGTGATCCCAGCTCGTATACCGCCGGCGATGTCGGTGTCTAGCCGGTCGCCGACGATGGCGGTGGTCTCGGCCTGAGCGCCCATACGGCGCATTGCCTCCTCGAACATTCCAGGCTCCGGCTTGCCAATGACCAGCGGCGGGACGCCGGTGGCAGCCTGCAACGCCGCCAACTGCGCCCCATTGCCAGGCACCGGGCCTCGCTCGGTGGGGAAACTGGTGTCTGGATTGGTGCCGATGAAGCCGGCCCCGTTGTGGATGAGGAGGGACGCCGTCGCCAGCTTGCGCCACGACAGATCCTGGTCCCAGCCGACGACGACGTACTCGGCTCCCTCGTCCTTCGTGTCGTCCTCCGTGTTAGTCAGAACAAAGCGATATTCCTCCAGCGCCTGCCGCACGCCCGCCTTGCCGATGGTATAGACACGGGTGCCCGGCGGGGCGACAGTGGATAGGTAGGCGGCGGTGGCCTGAGCGGCGGTCAGGATGCTGTCTGACGTTACCTCCACCCCGAACCGGGCCAGCTTGTGCACATACTCCTCGGGAGTCTTGCTAGAGTTGTTGGTGGCCAAAACAAAGCCGATGTCGCGTCGGCGCAGGAAGGCGAAAAACTCCTGCAGGCCAGGCATTGGCTCGTCGCCTCGCCACAGGACGCCGTCCATATCTACGATGAGATGGGTGATAGAGTGGAGGATAGAGGATGGGGATTCCTCACTTCGTTCGGAATGACGAGATGGGGCGTAGATGTGCAATCGTTGATAGTCGGCGGGGATGTCTATATCGGCCAGTACGGTGGCATTGGCAACCTCGACGGTGGCGACGTGTTCGATGTGACGAGCGATCAGGCTGCGGCCGCCCTCGTCGCCAGTGACAGTGGCCAGTTCAGGAAAGAGGCGGCGGGCGAAGAGCACCGGCGTGCTGCGCTGACCAGCGTGGGTTGGGTGGACAATACCCGCGCCCGTCTCCTCGTAGCAGGCTACTAGTGCCTTCAGCAGCTCTGGGGTTATCAACGGTTGATCACACTGCAAAAAGACAGCCGCTCTGATCTCGGGTGGCAGAGCAGCCAACCCCACCTGGACTGAGGTGCTCATTCCTTCCTCCCAACGCCAGTTCATCACTGTCTGCACAGGCCGGGTGCCCAGGACGGGTCGAAGACGCTCGGCCCCTGACCCTAGCACCACAGTCACTGGTGAGAGAGCGGCGCTGAGGGCGATATTGGCGATGTGGGCCAAGAGCGGTACCCCGTCCCAGTCTAGTAGTTGTTTTGGCTGGCCAAAGCGGGTCGATGCACCTGCGGCCAGGATGACGGCGGCGATGCGGTTCAAGATTTCTGGCCTCCCAGATGATATGGTAGCATAAGCGCCTTTATTCTAGCTCAAGTCGCGTACAAGTGCAAAGGCTTGCCACACCTGCGGCACTCGGCTATAATGCACGCCGTGTTCTGGATTGCCTTTCCGGGAGGCTTGGATGAAGCTTTCGATTGTGATGCCTGTGTACAACGAAGTCAAGACCGTGGCCGAGATTCTCCAGCGCGTGCGAGCTGTTCAACTGGCCGTGTCGGCGGGCTATGGACCGGATGACGGCGCCGTCGTCAAGTTCGAGCGCGAGATTGTGATAGTGGATGATGGCTCGTCGGACGGCACCCGGGAGATCCTGGATATACTGAGGGGCCAGCCGGATATGGTGATCGTATATCACGAGCAGAATCAAGGCAAGGGGGCTGCAGTGCGAACCGGACTCGAGCACGCCAGCGGGGACGTGATGTTGATCCAGGACGCCGATTTGGAGTACGATCCGCGGGACTATGTGTTGCTTCTGCAGCCTATCGTCGAAGACCGCTCGCAGGTGGTGTATGGCTCACGCTTCCGGGGCGGGCCAACCAGGGCCATGTTTTTCTGGCACATGATCGGAAACCGTTTCCTCACGCTGGTGACCAATATTCTGTACAACACAATCTTGACCGACATGGAGACCTGCTACAAGGTATTCACGCGGGAGGTGGCTGAACATCTCGACCTGAGGGCGGCAGGCTGGGGTTTTGACCCCGAGATCACGGTGCAGATTCTCAAGCGCGGGTATCGGATCTATGAAGTGCCGATCTCTTACGCCGGCAGGGAGTTTGAAGAGGGAAAAAAGATCAGTTGGCGTGATGGACTGACCGTGTTGTGGACGTTGGTCAAGTATCGCTTCAGACGTTGAGCGGACACCATCGACCCTGGTCCGGCTGGAGACGCGGTCGTTGGATACTGGTGGCGATCGCGTTGCTGACGTGGGCGCTGCGGCTGCCCCCGGTTTTTGACAACCGGTTGCACGCCGACGAAGCGCTGTACGGTTACTGGGGGCTGCTGATTCGCTGGGGAGAGGACCCGTGGCTGGCTGACGTTCCGATCGACAAGCCGCCGCTGTTGCCCTACCTGGTGGCCGGAGCACAGGCTGTATTCAGCGGTCCCCTCGACGGTGGGCCGAGCACCTCCGAATTCGCGATACGATTCCCCGGATTGGGAGCGGGCGTGCTGGCGGTCGTGCTGGTCGCCTCGCTGACTTATCGCCTGTACCGAGAATGGTGGACGGCGACGACAGCCGCCCTGGGGATGGCTCTTTCGCCCTTTGCCATCCTTTTCTCGGGCACGGCTTTTACCGACCCGATAATGGTCGCGCTGGGTCTGGCGGCGTGTGTGGCGATTGTGCGGGACAGGCCGGGATTAGCAGGCCTGCTGGCGGGGCTGGCCTGTGCTACGAAACAAACGGGGCTGGTGTGGCTGCCGCTGATGGTCGCCATTCAAGCTGCACGGAGAGAAGCCGGCGCTGACAGTCTCTCCAGTCTGTTGCTGTTCGTGGCAGGCATGTCAGGACTTGTCGGGTTGATGTGGGTGTGGGATGGAATACGCGTGTTGCAGGGGGCGGAAAGCTTTTGGCGCTTAGGTGTCGCCAGCTACGGGGGATTGCGCCCTATCTGGCCGCAGGAGTTGGGGGCGCGGCTGCGAGGGTGGTTGGAGCTAGCGCGCTATCTTTTCGCCTCCCGGGTCGTATGCATCCTGTTGCTGGTTGGGATGCCTACACTGGTGTGGCGCGCGATGCGAAATGATCGTGCCAAGGGCGCGTTCTTTGACCTGCTCCTGGTGTGCTTCTCTGTTGTGTACACTCTCGTTCACTGGCTGTGGGCATTTCCCGTCTGGGATCGCTATCTATTGCCGCTGGTTCCCGTGTTGGCGATCCTGCTGGGTCGTATTCTGGGTGTGATGGCAACCTGGGTGGATCAGGCGATCAGGCCCGTGAATCCCAGGATTCGCGGGTGGATGGGGGCTTTTTGCTCTCTGTTCTTGGGCGTGTCTCTGATCGGACCTGCTATCAACGCTGCAGGCAGCCGCTATCCTGTCGGCGGCGATCACTGGGCGTACGACGGCATAGACGATGTGGCTACCTATCTTCGGGCCTTGCCTGAGGGCTCGGTGGTATATCAACACTGGCTGGGCTGGCATTATGCCTACTATCTTTTTCGCGCGCCTATCCACGTGGCTTATTGGTCGACTCCGGCCTGGCTGGCACAGGACGTGATGGCTTTTGGCGCCAAGGAGTCACGCTACATCACGTTTCCGTCGTGGGAGTCTTCTGACCGAGTCGCACAAGGGCTGGCAGGTGTTGGCTACGGACTCGATCCCGTGTTGGCCACTGCCCATCGGGATGCCACGCCGTCGTTCGTCGTTTGTCACATTCGGCCGCTTTCACACTGAGTATGAAATGTCGAACAACACATCTAGCTGACCGTTCAACCGGTCTGGTCCGGGATGGCCTGGCAGTCGTCCTACTGTGGCTATTGGTAGTAGCCTTGTTCTGGCGAATCGCACTTGCGGGACGCGTGCTGGCTGGCGGCGATATTTTCACATACTTTTATCCCTATTGGGCGGAGGCGACACGGGCGGTCCAATCTGGTCGACTGCCGCTTTGGAACCCCTATCTGTTCATGGGGTCGCCATTTGTGGCGAACAGCCAGGTTGGACTTTTCTATCCGCCTAATTGGCTGTTGTGGAAAACCCTGCCCGCTCATCGTTCCGTGCACCTGACCATCGTACTGCACCTGTGCCTGGCTGCTCTCAACGGGTACTTGTTTGGGCGCGCGTCGTTTCGTATGGGGCGCGTCGGATCGTGGGTGGTGGGAGCCACCTTTGCCCTGGGAGGTTACCTCGGCGCTCAGGTGGAGCACATCAACCAATTGCAGGGACTGGCGTGGCTGCCACTGATGCTGGCGCTGTATGATTGGCACTGGGCTGATAAGCCCAAACCGCACAAGGCTAGCCGTAGAGGTGCTTTTGCTGCACTGGTTCTGGTCCTAGCTCTGGTTTTTCTGGCCGGGCATACACAGACGGCCTTTATCTCGTTGGTCGCGTTGGCGGTTCACGGGCTGTTTTCGGAATGGCTGCGCAGCCGTGAATGGCGTGAGCTAGCCCGCAGAGGGATGTTCCTGAGCGCCGCAGTCGGAGTGGGGGTAGCCCTGGCGGCGATTCAGTTGATCCCCACCTGGGAACTCGCGGGCCTTTCTGTACGGGCTGGGGGATTGCCGTTCAATGAAAGGGTCTCATTCTCCGTATCCCCTCTCTATCTGGGACGGGCACTGCTTCCTGGTTTCGACCGGCCGGTGGTCCCTGAGCATATTGAGTACGTCGCCTACGTTGGCGTCATCGGCCTGGCTCTCGCTGGGGTGGGGATGGGCAGCCTCAGAGCCCAAGACCATCACCTCAAATCCCAGGTCCTATTGGCGGCCTTGGGTGTATTCCTGTCCCTTGGGCTGTACAACCCTGTCTATGTTTTTCTAGCTCGGTACGTCCCCGGCTTTGCTCACTTCCGGGTGCCTGCCCGTTGGCTGACGCTGACCGTGTTGGGGCTTTCATCCCTGGCGGGGTGGGGGGGCGAGTCACTGTGGCGGCGCCGCGGGTGGCCTCGGAGGCGGACCATACACCTGTTAACGGCGACTCTCGTCCTGCTGGTGGTATGGGCGTGGCTAGGGGCACGGGTCGACGGAAGAGCGCCCGTGTCTGGCCTGACGGTCGTCGGCTGGATTGCGGGTGGTGTGCTGGCGGTAGGGCTGCTCCTGGCGGCCGTGCGTGGGCCACGCCTGGCGACGGGTGGGATCTTGGTCTTGTTGGTGGTTGAGCAGTTTGCCGCCGCATCAGCACTCCCGCATAGTCGCGCAACCGCGCCGCAGGCTTTCGTCAGCCTGCGGCCAGCTATCGCCCACTTGCTGGCAGCGGGCGACGCGAGTGGGGTTGTCCCCGCCCGCTTTATCAGTATGTCGGATATCACCTTCGATCCAGGGGATCTGCCAGAGATTCGGGCCATCTACGGGCCGCAACTGTCTGATGACGCACTTTACGAGTACGTGATCGCCGTTAAGCAAAAGGAGGTGCTCAGCCCTAACCTACCTCTGGCTTTTGGCATTCCGGCTATCGATGGTTATGACGGCGGAGTGCTGCCCCTGAAGAGATACGTCACGCTTCAGCGTCTGCTTCTGCCGGAGACGGATGTCTCGATGGACGGCCGACTGCGCGAGAATCTGACGGCGGTCCCCAATGGTCGCTGGCTGAGGCTGTTTAACGTGCGCCACGTGATCACCGACAAGCTGCACGATGCGTGGCTGGATGACGTGTTCTACGATCTTCAGTTTGGGGCCCGATTGGTGGGTGGTGACACGGTCGAGGTCGCGCACGTGGAACGTTTTCAAGCGACGGCGGTAGGCGTTGTCTCCCATCTTAGTGGTGGGACGGATCTGCCGGATGGCACGGTGGTCGGGTCTGTCGAGATTGGCTTCGACGATGGGTCCTCACGGGTTTTCGAATTGCGGGCTGGTGAGCATACTGCAGAGGGACTGTACGGACCGTCCGTGATCCACTCGCCAGCGGCGATCGGGGGACACTTTTGGCCTGGGCAGCCTGAGGGGAACGACTATGTGACGCGGTTACGATGGGCGGAGGGGGCTACACCCGTGAAGATAGCAGTGCGGGCGAAACTGTCAGAGGGGGAACTGGTGATCCGGGGCCTGAGCCTGATAGACGAACGAACAGGCAGTTTTCAGGCCTTGGTGTTGTCCGACCAGAGTCGCTTCCGCCTGGCCCACTCTGGCGATGTCAAGATCTATGAGAATCTGGATCTGTTGCCGCGGGCGTTTTTGGTTCACGATGCTGTTCCAGTTGCCGATGATGAACAAGCCTTGGCGTGGATGAGGGGGCCAACGTTCGACCCGTCGCTCGAAGCTGTGCTGTCGAGTGACGCCGGTGGCTATCCGTCACGGGTGCGGCAGGAGACGAGCGGGACGGACATGGTGCGGGTGACACGTTATACGCCAGAGCAAGTCGAGGTGGACGTGAGCGCTGGAGCGCCCGGCTTTCTTATCTTGAGCGATGCCTGGTATCCTGGTTGGGAGGCATCGGTGGATGGCAAGTTGGTGACGATACACCGAGCGGACATCCTCTTTCGGGCCGTAGCACTGGACGCCGGCAGGCATAAGGTCGTCTTCTCGTTTCGCCCAGCGAGCTTGACGATTGGCGCTGGTGTAAGCTTGGCGGGACTGCTGGGGCTCTTGATCGGTGTTGTGCTTTTGTCCAAAGTGGACTGAGATGCTATAATGCGAGGCGTGTGGCTTGGATGAGCCATCGACTTTTGTCGACAGCAACGGTGATCGGATTGGCTTCTGGATCTATGTGGGCCTGGGTTGTCTTGAAAGGAGGTCACAACGTGGACGTGTTCAATCGTGTGCTGATAGTGCTCATGCTGTTGGTTGCCATTGTGATGTGCACGCTGGTGCTGGTGCTGCCTGTGCCCGTCCTGGACGCCGTGGCGCAACAATCGGCGGACCTGGTCGGAGCGCTTGAAAGTCTGCAATGGTACGTACGCTTGTCGATGGGTGTGCTTGTGGCTCTCGTGTTGGATGCGGTCCTTCTGTTTCTTTTCGTCCTAGAGTTGCGGCGTCCCTCTCGAAGGCCCATCCATGTCGAAAAAGCTGCTGGCGGGGAGGTGTTGATCAGCGTGGGGTCAATCGCCGACAGAATCAGGTACGAGGTGGATCAGCTTCCCAGTATTCTGCGCACTAGGCCGCGGGTATCCGGAAAGCGCAAAGGTGTGGTCGTCGCTCTGGATGTGGAGGCGGCAACCGGGATAAACGTGCCGGACCAGGCGGGGCAGATCGTGGAGCTGGTACGGCGGGTGGTGGAAGGGGATATGGGGCTCAAGTTGATCGGGCCGCCCAAGGTAAGCTTGCGGGTGATGTCCTATCCCAAGTCCCAAAAGCCTCCGGCCGCGTCGGAAGGGGTGCTGCCTGGCGGGCCTGTTCACAGGCCAGTCGTCACACCAGCGGAAACACTGCCGTCACCAATCGTCCCTGGAGAGCCGCTGTTCGATGAGCGGGATAATGGACTGCCTGACTTGCCAGAGGATTTTGGCGAGGCTCTGTGATGTGATGGGGCCGCAAAGCTCAGTTGCGTCGGTGTGATCGGAGTTTAGGGCGAGGCGGGGGACACCGTTCCCGTGAGGATCATCTCCTCCTCCCCGATCTGAATGTCGGTTATGGAAGCATTCTCTATCTCTGCCTCCACGCTCTGCGAGATCAGGTCGTTGAGGGCTTCGGTTGATGCTTCGAGGATAGAATCGGGTATGGGCAGTGGGCCGAAGGCAGCCTCCTCAACTGAAACGCCTATTCCGCCGTCAGTGGCATATGCAGAGAAGGCTACCATACCGGGTAGGGGCAACGAGTCTTGTACAGTCACCGTGGCATAGACCTCGATGCGCTGGTCACGAAAGTGAACCTGGAGATCACTGATGGGAGGTGAGTCCACTTGTCTGGCGAGCACTCGCGCGGCCATGGAAGTCATCTCCTCTTCGGTGAGGGTGATGGTGAATGACCCATCCGGACTCTCGTTGACGACGGTGCTCCAGCGATCCTGGAATCGCTGGACGGCTCCATCAGAGGGTGTGATCACATAGGGAGGCTGTGGGCCGCCTACGGCGGCGGAGCAACAGCAGAACTGTGCAGCGAGCACCAGGGCGATGAGCGGAATAACAACCTGAGAACGCATATTCACCTTCCGGTAGAGTAGGTGTCTTTCACCACAAATTGACTGAGGGCGGGTGTTGGTGGATTATAACACAGATAAGAGCGAAGTGGAAGAGGGGCAGGCCGAAGCAGGAGACGGCTTGTTGAGTGTTCTGGCACGAGTAGAAAGTCTGCTATTCGTGGCCGATGGACCGGTCTCGGTGGGTCGCCTGGCCGAGGCGCTGGAGGTTTCTCCAGGGCGAATCGAGCGGGCATTGGAGGATCTGACGGCGGCCTACGACGGGCGTGGTTTGCGCCTCCAACGAGTAGGTGGCCGAATCCAACTCGTCACGGCTGCAGAGGCCGCGTCTTGCGTTCAGCGTTTTCTGGGCCTAGAAGCAAGCACGCGACTCTCCCAAGCGGCACTGGAAACGCTGGCGATTATCGCGTATCGTCAGCCGATCACGCGGCCTGAGATTGACATAATCCGGGGTGTCAACTCTGACAGTGTTTTGCGCACGCTGCTGAGTGTGGGATTGATTGAGGACGCGGGGCGGGCGCTTACAGTGGGGCGTCCGATTCTGTACAGCACAACCTTCGAGTTTCTGCAGCATTTTGGTTTGTCGGGACTGGACGAATTGCCGCCGTTGGGTACAGAGCTCGCCAGTGACTCGTTGGCTGGAGAAAAAGAACAAGTCTGATGACTGGGCGATCGCACGATCTGTTGCTTGGGGTCTTGGCCTGTGTGTTGGCGTTGCTGGGGGCCCTGTTGGGATTTGGCGGAGCAAAGCCGCCCGCCGGTGCGCAAGGGGTTCGAAGCCTGCAGGTCTGGCCAGAGCAGAGCTTAGGGGCGGTATCTGGCCTGTTGGAGACCTCGACGGGATATGACAATGCACCGGTGTATCCACTGGGCACATACCGATCCCCCAGTGGCGACGTCGTGTATGCACGGTCCCATTTTCGGTTTCCGCTCGACGTCTTCCCGCCAGGCACCGAGATCGTGCGGGCTACACTGCACGTGTACATAGATAGTGCCACGGAGGCCGGAGAGATAACTCTAGGTGTCTATCGTGTTGTCGAGCCGTGGTCAGCGTCGAGTCCGGGCAGCGATCCGGCTGATTGGCCGGCGCTTCTCGATTCTCCTATCGCTGTCGCCACGGCCCGCATTGAGGTACTGACACCGACCATCACGATCACGCCGGTTGTTCCCACTGCCACGGTCGCTCCAACAGCACCGCCGGCCGATACCCCTACACCGGAATTCCGCCTCACGCTTACGCCGCCTACCTCACCACTGCCTACTCCTACTCCCATTTCGATAGTCACTCCCACGGTATCGGCACCGACTGTGCAACTCGCCCGAGCGGTGGAAACCTGGATTACGTTGGACGTCACGGCGCTGATGCGGGCATGGATGGGGGGGGAGGTAGTCAACGATGGCCTGGTTGTGGCTTCCGCGCCAGTCACCGGGGTTTCTCCGGAGATGGTAGGGGGAGTGCTTGTGGCGCGGTGGCTCAACAACCAAGACACTGACACGCTGCCATACGTCATCGCCGAATATGAGATAGACCCGAATGCACTGGCTACACCTACGCTACCTGTGTCACCACTGTCGACGCCACCCTCGGAGCCCTCACTGGTTCTTCCCCCGGCCGGAAGCTCGGGAAGCTGGAAGGGTTTGGGACTGGTGCTGATTGGAGTAGCTCTCTTGCTCCTGGGCCTGGCTCGACGGACGTGAAAACACAGCGCGTCGGTTGTCCTGAGGCACGTCTGCGCAGCATACTGGAGCGTCAACAAGTGACGGTGAGGAATAGAAAGAGACGGTATCGCTAATGGCATCGCTACCCCGCCGACTCGCTGATATCCGACGTCTGTTTGAGGCCTTGGAGTGGGATAAGCTGTCGCTTTCGGTCGAGGCGGAGGCTCACGCCCGCCTCGCCATTGTTGGACCGGTCAACTCGGGCAAGTCCACGCTGTTCAACCTGATCAAGGGGCGCAAGGTCTCTGCGGTCAAGGCCGTACCAGGCACCACCAAGGGACTTGTGATGGAGGATGTGGGTCCGTTCCTCCTGGTAGATACGCCAGGTTTTGGGGAAGTGGGTGGGGTGGACCGAGCGACCGTCGCCAGGTCGGCCGTTGAGGAAGCTGACCTGGCTGTGCTGGTGCTTGACGGTGCGGCGGGTCTGCATCAGTCAGACTATGATCTCTACGAGTCACTGCGGGCGTCGAGTGTGCCAGTGATCGTCGTGCTGAACAAGATAGACCTGATTCGGCGGGATCTGGACGAGGTGCAGGAGGATATCGAGCGGAAGCTGGGGACGACGGTCGTGCCTATCTCTGCCAAAACTGGCTCGGGAGTTGGGGAACGGCTCGTTCCGGCAATTGTCGAGGCCCACCCGTGGATGATGGTTGCTATGGGGCGGGCCTTGCCTCCCTATCGCCGTCAGTTGAGTCATCAGATGGTTCGCAGCGCGGCCGTACTGAATAGCGTCATCGCGGCTGAGCCTATTCCTGGAATCGATATCCCACTATTGCTCGCTTCACAGGTCCGTATGGTGCTACGGATCGCCGCCATATACGGAGAGTCACTGAGCGTGCGCCACGCCCGCGAACTGCTGAGCACCATTGCCGGTGGTGTCGCCCTGCGCTATCTGGCGGCCGAACTGGGCAAGCTCATACCGGGACCTGGCTGGCTGATCGGGGCTGCTATTACGGGATTGGGCACGTTGGCGATTGGACAGGTAGCGATAGCCTACTTTGATAGTGGCAGACGGTTGAGTCCCCGCCAGTTGCGCGAACGATACCGACGGTTGCTCCGCCGTCCCAGAAGGGGGCTGGCGGGGGTACCAGGAAGCGGACAAGAGGGAGAGAGCACGGAATCTTCGGAAGGAGAGCCGGCTGTGCTAGGCGGGGACTAGAGTTGTTGGGATGCACACCTCCAAAGATGGAGCGACGTGTGTGGGGCTGATGTCAAACCCGCTTTTCCGGCCGGGATCGCATTGGCATCCGACCCGTCACTCAATCGTGGCAGAGTGAAAACAATAACACCAGATGGGTTGAATTGGAGCGCCGTTTTT
>CAYUIS010000039.1:0-3072 GCA_964444825.1 uncultured Anaerolineales bacterium
ACCCAGAAAGAGACCAGGAAAAAGGGCAGGTAGCCGACGAGGAAAATGAGCCACGGCGCGCGAGCGCCCCACCAACCATAGTCCCACGTCAGCGCATCGACCGCGTTCAGCAGCACCTCGACAAAGACGCAGAAGGCAGAACCACCGATAGCGATAGCCCAGCGGTTGGGCAGGCCCAGGATCTTGATCCTCCGGTCGGCCGGCAGCATTTTGCCAAAGGCCACGCCGGCGATGGCGAACATGAAGCAGATCTCGATGTTGAGCCCGATCAGGATCAGGTAGGCGGTCTTTCCCGGGGCGCCCCACACCGGCGCATAGTTGCTCAGGTGAAAGACGATCCCGTTCCAAATCTCGTTGAACCAGTCCATCCCCCAGTAGGCCAGGCCGGCGAAAACGAGGTTCCAGTTCTGCCGCTCGACCTCGACGGCGTAGACGTAGACCACAAGAGCAAACACGGGAATGACGTACCACTGGAAAAGGCTGCCGTCGCGCAGAATCCGCGAGGCCTCCAAGGCTGAATCTGTAGGCATATCTGTCCTCCCTGCTAGTCCAGCTTGAACCCGGCCCTCCTGAGGTTGTCCAGGAGCGCCGCGCTCTGGCGAGCGACGTACTCGGCTGAGTAGAACCCTCCGGTCAACTGCTGGGCGCGGTTGGTGATACCCTGGGCCTCCAACTCCCCCCGTTCATCCTCGGGCAGATCGTCCCACTCCCGATCCTTGTCCCGGTAGAAGGCCCAGATGTCGTCGTCAGTGGGTATCTGATAGCCGTTGCGATGCACCACCGCCTCAAGAGGCAAGCGGCTGCGCAGGTCGGGCGATTCGTCCGGATAGCCGACCAGCACCAGACCGGCCGGGACCACGTAATCGGGCGTCCCCAGGATCTGGCCCAGATCGCGCCCCAGGACGCTGCCGATGTACACCGTCCCCAGGCCCAGGCTCTCGGCCGCGACGACGACGTTCTGCAGGGCGATCAGTCCGTCCCACAGGCCGAGGAACAGGTTGTATGCGTGGTCGAGGTAGAAGGCAACGTCGTTCAGCTCCAGCCAGCGCCTGAGCCGGTACAGATCGACGACGGCGACGATGGCCGTGGCCGCCTCGAACATCGGCTCGTCGCCAAAGGCCCGTTTCTTGTCTGGATCGTCGACCACGATGAACGAGTAGGCCTGCAAGTTGAGGCCTGTGGCGGCCCGGATGCCCGCCTGCAGAATCAGGTCGAGGGTGTGCGCTTCGACCGGCCGCGATTTGAACTGCCGTATCGAGCGGTGACTTTTCAAAGACTCGATGACGTGGTTTGTCATAGTGCAGGTCTCCTGTCTCCTGGAAAAACCACCCCCTACCCCTCTGCCTTAGGCTGACCCAGCGGGTAGGACCTGAAGAACCACCAACTCAGGAAACACAGCACGCCCCCGATGGGCGTGAGGATCAATGCGCCATAAGGCCGGGCGACGCTGCTGCCCAGGCGGGTCACCAACTGGACCACGATGGCCCCGGCGATGGCGGCGATCGTCTGGTTGATCACCCCCTGGACCGCGAAATACATCCCCGCCCGGTGCTCGCCCGTCTCTAGCGTGTCATAGTGCGCGATCTCGGCCGGGAAGGCGTTGCCCGCCGTCATCAGCACGGCGGCCGAGTAGCTCACCAGCCCGCTCAGGACGACGCCGACGATCATCGGGGACACGGGCAGGTTCAACCCGGACCAGGTCAGGGGGAACAGCAGCATGATCACACCAAAGGCGAGGACGGCCAGCCGGTAGGCCCACTTGGCTCCCTTGCGACGTGTGAAATAGTTCATCAGCGGGAGTGTGAAAGGAATCAGTCCAAAGGCAGCCGCATTGAGGATGCTGGCCTGGCCCTTGTCCAGGTCCATCACCGCTGTGACCATGTAGGGCTGGCCGGTGAGAAAGAACTGCAGCGCAAAGTAAAAGGTCGCCATCGAGAGCATGTAGACCGCAAAGGAGCGGTTGTTCAGCGTGGTCTGGATGGAGCGCCAGAACGGCACGGGATCAGCCGCCGGGTGATCGGGGGCGGTGCCATCGGAGGGGGGTTCCTTGATCACCAGGATAGGCCCCAGGAAACACAACAGCCCCGGCCCGACTAACGCCCAGGCGGTCCCCTTGTAGCCCAGGTTCTCGATCAACATCGGTCCGGCGACCATCGCCCCGGCCATCGCGATCGTCCCGAACACCGTCTGCCAGGACGCAATGCGCATACGCGAGGTCTGGTCCTGGACCATCTCTGAAAGCAGCGCCAGGTAGGGCACGACGATAAAGGTGTAGAAGAAAAAGAAGGCCGAACTCCAGACCGCCATCCAGACGATGTTTGCCCAGTGCTGGGCCTGCACCGGCGGATACCAAATCAGGATAAAGGCGATGCCCATCGGGATCAGGCCCAGGGCCATCATCGGCCGGCGCCGTCCCCAGCGGCTGCGCAGGTTGTCGGTCCAGGAGGCGATGGGGATGTCGCACGCGCCGTCGATCAGGCGAGCCACGATCCACACCGCGCTGGCCGCCGCCGCGCCGACGAGCACCAGCGCACCCGTGCGCTCTATCTCGGCCTCCGACGGGAGGTAGTAGAACAGGATCCAACTGAGGACGATCTGGTTGAGGATATTCGGGCCCAGACTGCCCAGGGCATAGATCGGTTCCTGCCATTTCTTGAGTGGTTTCATCGCAATGCCTCCTTGTCTATTGAAAAGAGCCCGGCCAAAAACCTGTGGAAGGTGGATGTGTCATTGGATTCAGATAGTAGAACGCAGACAAACGCAGATGACGCAGGTTTTGAAAAAGGTCAGCGTGTTTCTGCGTTAGTCTGCGTCCAGCTCTACTGATAATAAGGATTCGGCCACCTGGCGGGCGGGGCTTGGCACCGGCTCGCCGGCCTGGGCGTCGATGACGGCCGCCATCCGCTCCAGCTCGGCCAGCGCCGCCGCCGGGTCGAGGTCCACGGGGGCCGGTCCGAACACCTTTTCGGCGTTGGTGCGGTAGATACGCTCCAGCGCCTCGGGCTCCAGTTTGATGCCGTGAAAGCCCCCTGCATCCATTCCCAGCCAGTGCCCCACCCCCTCCGGCGCGTC
>CAYUIS010000039.1:3172-37383 GCA_964444825.1 uncultured Anaerolineales bacterium
GAAATCGCCCGCCCGGGCCAGGTCGGCCGAGAGGAAGTAAAAGTGGGCGAAAATGATCCTCAGGCCGGGGTAGCGCGCCAACACGCGCTCGACCTCGGCGTACAGGTCCTCCTTGGCTGGGTAGGAGCCATCGCCATAGAACCAGCCCTGCGCCTGGGCCCAGTCGGGACAGCGTTCCGCATCCCAGAACTCTTCGGGGTCCGCCACGTGAAAGACGAGCGGGAGATCGTGCGCCTCCAGAGCGGCCCACATACCAGCATACTCAGGGCCATCGAATGCCAGGGAGATCATTTTGCGCACCATCGGCTTGCCCTCGACGAACTTGAGGCCATCGAACCCGATAGCCTTGAGGGCGCCGATCTGGGCGGCCAGCGTCTCCGTTGCCCGGCCTGGGTCGGCAAAGACCTGGGTGTAGTCGAGAGCGCCGCAGATGGTGACACGCTCAGGGTGGGATGCCTTGAAGTGGATCAACGCCGGATTGTGGTTGATCAACTGCAGGTCTGGCGTAGCCACCAGGTTGGCCCGGGCCATCCCGGTGGTGTCCAGCACCTCGAGCACGTCGTCCATCAGGTCCGGGCGGGGAAAGTGGATGTGTGCATCTATGACGGGAATGTCGACAAACTGTTGAAAGTCCATGGTCACCTCGTTTAGAATGTGTCCGTAAACTCGCTCAAACCCCTGTCTCGAGGGTGTCTTTCGCCCTCGAGGACGAGGGCTAGAGCAATTCTAGGATGGTTACTTTGCTTTCCTTCCTGCTGGTCAGGGCCTTGTTGGGGCGGGCCCAATCGATACTGAACCGGCCGGTCCCGACTGCGGGGAATCCGTCGGAGTGTTAGTATACACATTCTGTGCATTCTGGGCAAATGGGCATTTCGCCGCCCACATTGCCTCAACAGACAAACCGTGCTACACTACCCTGGATCAGGATGGGATGACCCGCCTTCAGTCCCACACCGGTCCCCACCTGCACGAGACGAACGTCGGGCGCTCTGGGCTGAACGGCGCCAGCAGAGCCACCAACGCCCGCCCGGGGGACCGGTCAGTGCCCATCCCCCGTGCGCATCGGGAGACACGTGATGAGAGACCAGGACAAGAGCAAAGGACAGCTCCTGGACGAGCTGATAGCACTCCGCCAGCGGATCGCTGATCTGGAATCTGACGAAGCGGAACGCGCGCTCCGCGAATCGGAGGCGAAATACAGATTGTTAGTCGAGCAGTCGCTTCAGGGCATCCTGATCATGCGCGCATCTCCACTCCGGGTGTCCTTTGCCAACCAGGCCTGCAGCGGGATCTTTGGCCTAATTCCAGAAAGGCTCACCTCCCTATCTTCAAGCGAGATCCAGGAGATGATACATCCCGAGGATCGCGGGATTCTCCTCCAACGGTTGGGAGATCTCATGGGCGGCGCGCCACCGGTTGGAGGACGCACGGTTCGATTCACAAGACAGGATGAGACCATCCGCTGGACGGAGCTGCACGGCCGCCGCATCGAGTTCGAGGGCGAACCGGCCGTGCAGGTCGCCATCGTGGACATCACCGAGCGCAGGGCAGCGGAGGAGGAGATCAGGCGGCTGCGCGATTTTAACGCCGAGATCGTCCAGACGATGGCTGAGGGCATCGTGATGCAGGACGCGGATGGGAGTTTTACCTTTGTCAACCCGGCTGCAGCGGCGCTGCTGGGCTACACAGCCGAGGAACTTATGGACCAGCACTGGACAGCCATCATCCCACCCGACCAGCGGACTGTCGTGGAGGCGGCGGACGAACGGCGTGCACGGGGTGCAACCGACCGCTACGAACTGGAGCTGGTGCGGGCGGATGGACAGAGGATCCCCGTCCTCGTCAGCGGCAGCCCGCGTTTCGATGGCGATCGTTTTGCCGGCAGCCTGGCTGTCTTTACCGACATATCGGAGCATGCGCGGGCGAGGCGGTTGCTGCAGGCAATGAACCACGCGGCCCTGGCTATGGCGGAGGCCCTGACTCCCGACGAGATATTCAGCGCCGTGGACAGGGCGCTTGAGGCGATTGGTTTTTCTGTAGCCGTTCTGCTGCCCAACGAGGAGCAGACCGAGCTGTTCCCCAGGCACTTGAGCTATGCCCCCCGCGCGCTCGCGGCCCTCGAGAGGCTGACCGGCCTGAAGGTAGAAGATTTCGGCATCCCTATCAAATCGGTGAGCGTGTACAATACGGTCTTTTGGGACAGACAGACCGTCTTTACCGACAACGTCGCCGATGTGATCCACGATATGATACCCCCACCCCTGTGCAAGGCGATCCGGCAGATCGTAAAGACGCTGGGCGTCTCAAGATCGATCGATGCGCCTTTGGCAGTGGGCGATAAGAGGCTTGGGCTGCTATCGGTACAATCACCCGATCTAACGCAGGAGGATATGCCAGCCATCACCGCCTTTGCCCATCAGATGGCTGCCGCGTGGCGCCGGGCGCAGCTCTTTGAGCAGGCTCAACAGGAGATAACCGAGCGCAAACGGATAGAGACGGCGCTGCGGGAGAGCGAGGGGCGATACCGCACCCTGTTTGAGGATTCGCCGATCTCGCTGTGGGAACAGGACTTTTCGGCGGCCAAACAGCGGGTCGACGCGCTGCGCCAGCAGGGGGTGAGCGACGTTCGAGCCTACTTTGAGGCCCACCCCGAGCTCGTAGCAGAGATTATGGCACTGGTCGAGGTCACGGCCGTGAACAAGGCCAGCCTGAGGCTGTACGGAGCAAAAGACGAAGCGGATCTGATGGCGGGGCTGGGGCAGATCGTTCCAAAGGAGACCTATGACTCTGAGGGCCTGCTAGCGCTGGCCGAAGGCCGGACCGAGCGCGAATGGGAGGGCGTCAACTACACGCTGTCGGGAGAACGGGTAGACATCAAGGGGTACGCCTCAGTTGCGCCAGGATATGAGGAGTCTCACGCGAAGGTGATCGTCTCGATCGAGGACATCACTGCCCGCAAGAGAGCACAGGAGGAGCGGGAACAACTGCTGGCCCAGATCCAGGAGCAGGCGCAGCGGGTGCAGCAGATCCTGGCTACGGTGCCCGAGGGGGTGCTCCTGCTCGACCCCAACGGTCGAGTGGCGATGACCAATCCGCAGGGTAGCGAGGATCTGGACAAGATAGGCGACGCCAGGGTTGGCGAAAGACTCACCACCCTGGGCGACCGCTCCCTGACGGAGCTCTTATCCGCCCCTCCCGCCGGCCTGTGGCACGAGGTCACCGCGCAAAAACAGAACTTCCAGGTCATCGCCCGACCCGTGAGCGAGGCGAGCGAGATAGGCCCTGTGCCCGGCGGCTGGGTGCTCGTCATCCGCGACGTGACACAACAGCGAGAGGTGGAAGAGCGGGTCCAGCAACAGGAGCGGTTGGCCGCGGTGGGCCAGTTGGCCGCCGGTATCGCCCACGACTTTAACAACATTATGGCCACCATCGTGCTGTACGCCCAGATGACGGCCCGGGATCTGACCCTGTCCAAACGGGTCCGGGAACGGATGAACACGGTCAGCGCACAGGCTCATCACGCCAGCAGACTGATCCAGCAGATCCTGGACTTCAGCCGGCGGGCTGTGCTCGAACGCAAGCCCTTGGACCTGGCGCCGTTGCTGAAGGAGCAGGTCAAGCTGCTGGAGCGTACCCTGCCGGAGAACATTGAGATCACGTCAACCATCGGAGCGGGCGATTGTACGGTCACCGCCGACCCAACGCGCATCCAGCAGGCGATCACCAACCTGGCCCTCAACGCCCGGGACGCCATGCCCGAGGGCGGAGGCCTGCACTTTGAGATGGCGCGCACCCGGATCGAGGAGGGCCGGGCGCCATTGCCCGAAATGGAACCAGGAGACTGGGTACAGTTGGCCGTGTCGGACACCGGCACAGGCATCCAGCCTGACGATCTGCCCCACATCTTTGAGCCGTTCTACACCACCAAGGAAGTTGGCCAAGGGAACGGACTGGGCCTGGCGCAGGTGCACGGCATCGTGGGGGCCCACGAGGGTAGGATCAACGTCGAGACCCAGGTGGGCGTCGGGACGACCTTTACGATCTACCTACCCGCCCTGGCCGCAGCACCGGCGATGAGGCGACCGGTGGGTGGGGCAGACCTCCCGACGGGCAAGGGCGAGACCATCCTGGTCGTGGAGGACAGCCTATCCACACGCAAGGCGATGGTAGACAGCCTGGGGCTGTTGGGCTACCGTGCGCTGGAGGCGGCGAACGGACAGGAAGCGCTGGACATGATCGCGCAGCACGGCCCGGATGTCGCCCTGATCCTGAGCGACGTCGTGATGCCCAGGATGGGCGGCATCGCGCTGGTGGACAGCCTCAGGGAAACGGGCCTAGACGTAGGAGTCGTGTTGTTGACCGGCCATCCTTTGCAGCACGAGCCAGAGGGCCTGCGAGCACAAGGCGTGGTCGATTGGCTACCCAAGCCTCCAGGGCTGGAGCAGTTGGCAGAGGTGGTCGCTCGGGCGCTCGCCAGAGATCGCCCGGCGCCCAGCACCGGGTAGGGGAAAGGTAAGGGCGGGGTTTCCCCGCTCTCAGATGGAGGGATCTGCTCGTGAGCACAAACGAAAGCCGCGAACCGGGCAAACCAAGGCTGGCCATCTGGCGCTGGCTCACTGAACCCATAGCCGCCCCCCGAGCGCCGAAAGAGCCTGGCCTGAGCGCGGACGTTCCGTCCGCAGGCGAAGGAGCTGTCCTGAGCATAAGCGAAGGAAACCATCGCACGGCGCGACTGCTTTCGACGCTGCTGCTGGTCGTCCTTGTGGCAACCGTGATCAGGATAGTATACACCGCCTTTGCCAGCAAGGTACCGCCTGCCGTCCTGGCTACCTGCGCGGTCACCGCCCTTGCATACGGTCTGAGCCGCACCAGGTACTATGCCATAGCGGCAGGCCTGACGGTGGTTGCTCTTTCGTTTCCATCCTTCGTCGCCGTGCTCGGCGAAGCCGAGTGCAGTGAGATCCTTATCCGCACGCGCCTCGTCTGGCTGGTCCTACCTCTGATCCTGAGCAGCTTGCTGCTGTCGGCACGGGGCACAGCCATCGTAGCCGCACTCAACTTTGTTGGGATTTTGTTGCTGCCAGCCCTGGACCCCAGTCTGAATATGCAGTCGGTCGCCGGATCGCTCGGACTTGTCGGCACAGCGTCTGTGCTGATCGTCATCTCCATTCATCACCGCAACCTGCTGGAGCGTGACCGGCGGGCCAGGCTGGAGGAGTCGGAGCGTCGATACAGAACCCTGTTCGAGAGCGCCAGTGATGCGATCATGATTCACTCGCCAGAGGGACCGATCCTGGAGGTAAACGAGGTGGCCTGTGAGCAATTGGGCTACAGCAGGGACGAACTCCTTCACATGACGCCGGCGGACATAGACTCTTCGGAATACGCCCCTCTGGTACCGCAACGGGTCGCCGAGTTGCAGCGTGAGGGCCACCTGTTGTTCGAGACGGAGCACGTGCGACGGGATGGCAGCATCATTCCGACGGAGGTCAGCAGTCGGACGATCGAGTATGGTGGGCAACCAGTCGTGCTCAGCATCGCCCGAGACGTCAGTGAACGAGTGCTGGCAGAGGAAGCGCTGAGGACGAGCGAGGAGCGCCTCCAACTTGCGCTGGAGGCGACCACAGATGGGTTGTTCGACTGGAATATGCAGACCGGCGAGGCCTACTACAGTCCGCGCTATTACACCATGTTGGGATACAAGGTCGACGAACTGCCCGCATCCTTCGACGCCTGGATAACCCTGTTGCACCCGACGGACAAAGAACACGCCCTGAGAGTGATTGACGAGTACGGTGAAGGGAAAAGGGACCGCCATAGCATAGAGCTGCGCTTGCGGGCCAAATCGGGAGAGTGGCGCTGGATCCTGAGCAGGGGCAGGGTCACCGAACGATCTGCCAGTGGAGAACCCATCCGCATAGTGGGCACTCACGCCGACGTGACCGAGCGCCGACGGGCGCAAGAGGCGCTGCTCCGAGAGCGGGATCTGGTCGCCCGAATCACAGAGACCAGCCCGGCGGGCATCGTGCTGGTCAATCGTCAGGGACAGATCACGTTCTCCAATCTCAGGGCCCAGGAGGTGTTGGGCCTGACGGTTGACGCGATCACCAAACGCACCTACAATGCCCCAGAGTGGCGCCTCACCGACTATGAGGGCCATCCGTTCCCTGACGAGCAATTGCCCTTCGCGCAGGTGATGCGCACCGGGCAACCAGTCTTTGACGTGCGCCACGCCATCGAGCGGCCCGATGGACAGCGGGCGTTGCTGTCGATCAACGCCGCGCCCCTCTACGATGAGGCGGGCAAGGTGGACGGCATGGTGGCTACGGTCGATGACATCACCACGCGCGTGCGCATGGAGAAGGAGCTCCGCAACGAGCGGGATTTCGCGGAAAGCCTGATCGAGACCGCGCAAACGATCGTGCTGCTGCTCGACACAGAGGGCCGGATTGTGCGCTTTAACCCATACATGGAGGAAATCTCGGGCTACCGTCTGGAAGAGGTGCAGGGCAAGGATTGGTTCACCACCTTCCTGCCAGCGCAACTTCACGCCAGGATCCGAAGGGTATTCACACAGGCAGTGGGCGATATTCGGACCCGCGGAAATGTCAACACGATCGTCACCAGGGATGGACAGGAGCGTCTCATCGAGTGGTACGACAAGACTCTCAAGGATGTCGACGGCAATGCCGTGGGCTTGCTGGCGGTTGGGCAGAACGTCACCGAGCGTGTGCAGGCGGACCGGGCGCTGCGCCTCTACGCCGAACGGCTAGAGATCCTGCGCGAGATCGATCGCGGCATCCTGACCGCCCAATCAACGCATGCCACCGCCCAGGCTGCGGTGAGCCGCATCCGCCGCTTGATCCCCTGCCAGCGAATCGGCGTCGTCTTGATCGATACCGTGACGACACAAGCGGAGATCGTGGCCTTTGATGACGACGTCGAGAGCCAAATCCCACTGGATATTCGCCTGTCGCTCGAAACGTTGGAGGACGTCGTCGAGCAACTGCTCCAGGGCAAGGTGGTCGCGTTGGAGGACCTGCCAGCGCGGGGCGAGGTGTTCGAAATCCTGTACCAGGAAGGGGTGCGTTTGTCCGTCATTTTCCCGCTTCTGTTCGGAGGTGACCTGATCGGCGCCCTGACATTCTTGCTGACGGAGGGCGAGACGTTCACCCCGGAATACGAGGGGGTTGCCCGCCAGTTGGCCGACCAACTGGCCATCGCCATCCAGCAGGCCAGGCTGCACGAGCAGGTGCAGCGCCACGCCGAGGAACTGGAGCGACGCGTGGCGGAGCGAACCGCCGAACTGAGCCGTATGGTGGACCTGATGACCGGTCGGGAGATCCGTATGGCCGAGCTGAAAGAAGTGATCAAACAATTGCACGCCCAACTGGAGGCGGCAGGGCTAACGCCCGTCGCCGACGATCCCTTGGCGGAGTGGCGAAGTGAACCATAAACCACCGGTAGGTGCGGGCCTCGTGCCCGCCCTCGTGCCCGCATCCTGGCGCCGGATCATCGCGTGGCTAGCGCCACCGGTGTTCGAGGACGAGGAAAAGACACGTGTCGCCAGTTTGCTCAACACCTTGTTGTTGACCGTTCTCGTCTCGGCAGCGGTGTACATAGTCGCGACGCCGTTTGTGAACCCCAACCCAACGCTGTCCTGGCTGATCACCTGCGCGGCGGTGATACCAATCCTGAGCGCGCTCTATCTGATGCACCGCGGTCATATCCAACTCGCATCCGGGCTATTATGCCTGACCATGTGGAGCGCTATAACACTGCTGGCCGTTTTCTCCGGTGGCGTGAGCCCCACCGATAGCGGGACTGGCTACATCACGGTGGTTCTTGTCGGCGGTCTACTCCTGGGCGGGCGGGTGGGGATTGGCCTGGCGGGGTTGAGCGCCCTGGTCGGTACAACCATACTCACGGCCGAGGTGCGAGGCCTCCTGCCCCCACCCCTGATACCATCGACGGCGGTCTCGAGCTGGATGTTGACGCTCGTGGACATCGCCATCGTGACCGTACTGCTGCACCTGGCTGGTAGTAGCATCAGCAATGCGCTCGAACGCGCTCGTCGCCACGAGCGCTCCCTGGCCCAGAGCAACCATGAACTGGAGGTGGAGATCAGCGAGCGCCGGCGAGCGGAGCAGGCACTGCGGGAGAGCGAGGAGAACCTGAGACGAGCTCAGCAGATCGCCCACATGGGAAGCTGGACGCTCGACTTGCGGACAAACGAGTTCACCGTCTCTGAGGAGATGGTGCGCATCTTCAAGTACGAGGCGCTGTATGCCGGCTCCGTCGCTCTCGACGAATTCGTCGCACGCATCCATCCACAGGATCGGGAGCGCGTATCTTCCGCTCTGAACGAGGCAATCGCCGGTGGAGCACCATATGAGCAAGAGTTCCGAATCACACGAGGCGACGGGGAGTTGCGAATCCTGCACGCCCAGGGAGAGGTCATCAAGGACGAGACCGGCAGGCCGGTTCAATTGGTCGGAATCGGCCTGGAGATCACCGCGCGCAAGCGGGCTGACGAGGCATTGGACCGTCGGGCTCGCGAGCTGGCGACCCTCAACGCGGTCGGGCAGAGAGTGGGGGCCAGCCTGTCGCTGGATCAGGTGGTGCGGGTCGCCCTGGATGAGATCGTCCCTCCCGTCGGCCCAGACCTGGCGATGCTCTTCCTGTACGAAGGGGGACGATTGTTGCTGCAGGCGACAAGCCCGCAGGATTCGACGTTGCGTCATGAGAAGGCACCGGTGCACGGCGCGGGCGAATGTCTGTGCGGCCTGGCCGCCAGCGAGGGAGTGGCGCTCTACTGGAGTGACATTCGCAACGAAATGCGCTGCACGTGGGAGGAAAACCAGACGGTGGACGTGACATCCTTTGCAGCGTTGCCGCTACGCAGTGGAGAGACGGTCATCGGCGTGTTGGGGCTGGCCTCGGCCGCGGAACGCGACTTTGCACAGAATGAAGCCTTCCTGGAGACGCTGGCGGACCAGGTCGCGATCGGCGTGCAGAATGCCCTGCTGCACCAGGAGGTGGAGCGCCGCTGGCGGGAGCTATCCACCCTCTACGGGGCCAGTTTGATCCTCTCGCAAAGCCTGGATCCGGAGGTCATCGGCCAGACGCTGATTGAGCTGATGGAACAGCATCTGGCCTACGAGCACGGGGCGGTAGCCGTGGTCGACGAGGAGACACAGGGGCCGACCCCACTGGCCGTGAGCGCCCAGGGGCGGGGACAGGATTTCGTAGCCCAGGCCAAGGAGCAATTGCGCCGCCTGAAACTACGTCGGGACCAGGGTATCGTCGCCTGGGTGATTGAGCACGGCGAGCCGGTGCGTTTGGGAGACGTGGCCCAGGACCCTCGCTATTATGCCCTGGTGGAGGATGTGCGCTCCGAGCTGTGCGTGCCCCTGAAGGTGGGGGAGCGCGTGATCGGCGCGTTGAACGTGGAAAGCGCCAGGCCCGATGCGTATGGCGAGGAAGACGAATGGCTGCTGACGGCCTTAGCGGGGCCGGCCGCCGTAGCCATCGAGAACGCCCGGTTGTACGAGCAGGTGCGTGACTATGCGACCTCGTTGGAGCGGCACGTCGCCGAGCGCACCGCCGAACTTGAGGCACGCGTGGCCGAGGTCGAGCGATTGAACCAGGCCATGGCCAACCTGCTACAAGACCTGCAGGCATCCAATCGAAAGCTGGAGGAGGTCAGCCAGGAACTGCAGCGCGCGAATGCGGAACTGGAGACCTTTGCCTATTCCGTTTCCCACGACCTCAAAGCCCCATTGCGGGGCATCGACGGCTACAGTCGCTTGCTGCTCAAGGATCACGCCCACCGGCTGGACGATGACGGCCAGACCTTCGTCCACACCATCTGCCGCGCCGCCGAGGAGATGAACCAATTGATCGACGACCTGCTGGCCTACTCGCGCCTGGAACGCCGGACTGTGCACACGACGCAGGTCGCGCTACTTCCACTGGTTGACGCGGCGGTCGCCGAGTTCAGCGAGGAGATCCGCGTGCGGGGCGTGGAGCTGAGCGTGGACCTCCCCTGTCAGACCGTGACGGCCGAGGCCGAGGGCCTGTCCCAGGCGCTACGCAACCTGCTCAGCAACGCCCTCAAGTTCAGCTACAGCGCAGCCCCACCACGGGTCGCCATCAGCGCACGGGTTAGTGGAGACATATGCACCATATCGGTACGGGACAATGGCATCGGTTTCGATATGCAGTATCACAACCGCATTTTCGAGGTCTTTCAGCGTCTGCACCGCGCCGAGGATTATCCGGGTACCGGCGTGGGACTGGCCATCGTGCGCAAAGCGGCACAGCGGATGGGCGGTCGCGTGTGGGCCGAGAGCACACCCGGGGAAGGGGCGACCTTCTTCCTCGAAATACCATGCTGAAACAGATCGCAGAATAACCGTAGGGGCGGGCCTCGTGCCCGCCCAATGGGCCACGTGCCAACCAGAGAAGGAGCGAGTATGATAGACACAATCCGTCCAATTCTGCTGATTGAGGACAACCCAATGGACATCGACCTGACGTTGCGCGCCTTTCAGCGGCGCAAACTGACTAATCCCGTCGAGGTAGCGCGCGATGGTGCAGAGGCGCTGGCGCTTTTTGACCGCTGGGAAGCCGGAAAGCCCTCCCCGCTCGTCATCCTGCTCGACCTCAAACTGCCCAAGGTGGATGGGCTGGAGGTCCTGCGCCGTCTGAAAAGCCATCAAGTATTCAAGACCATACCGGTCGTGGTCCTCACTTCCTCTCAGGAAGACCGAGATGTGGAGACGGCTTACAGGCTGGGCGCGAACTCGTACATCGTCAAGCCGGTCGATTTCGACAAGTTCGTAGAAGTCGCCGCAGAGATAGAGATATATTGGCTGATCCTCAATACTCCACCGAGGTAGATTATGCATATCCTGTACGTTGAAGATGATCCTCGTGACGCCGACCTGACGCGCCGGGCGCTGGCCAGGAGCATGCCTCACTGGAAGCTAGAGCTTGCCACCACACAGCGCCAGGCACTGGGCCGGCTGCAAGGGGAGCCGGACTATGACTTGGCGCTGACCGACCTGCGCCTGCCCGATGGCGACGGCTTGACGGTGCTGTCCCACATCCGGGAGCGCAACCTGCCGCTGGCGGTAGTGATCGTCACCGGTGGCGGTGATGAAAAGACCGTCGTCGCCGCACTGAGGGCCGGAGCCGACGATTACGTCGTGAAGCGGGACGATTACCTGGTCCACCTGCCAAAGGTGCTTTCGGACGCGCTCGATCGCTATCGTGCACACGCGGATCGCCGCGCCCGGCCACTGCGGGTGCTGTACGCCGAACCCAGTGCCAACGATGTCGACCTGACGCGCCGCCACTTGGCCCTTCACGCACCCAACATCATCCTCGATGCAGCGAGCACGGGGAGGCAGGTCCTGCAGCGTCTCCCCACTTCCTCCCGTTCAACCGAAGAACCCTCCTACGACGTTCTGCTACTCGACTATCGCCTGCCTGGCGCCGATGCGCTGGAGGTTATGAAAGAGGTAAGACAGGTACGAGGTCTCGACATACCGGTCGTCATCGCCAGCGGGCGGGGAAATGAAGAGATCGCCCTGCAAGCCCTGAGATTGGGGGCAGCTGACTATCTGACCAAGAGCCCAGGCTACCTCTACCGGCTACAGGCGGTTCTGGAGAACGCCTTCTACCGTGCAGAGCTGGCTCGAGAGCAGGCTGCCCTGCGCCGGAGCGAGACGCGCTACCGCGCCGTCTCCGAACTCACCTCCGACTTTGCCTACGCCTACACCGTCGGCCAGGACGGTGACCTGAGGGTCGAGTGGGTGACCGAGGCCTTTGCCCGAATCACCAGTCTGAACCCCGACGAACTGGAAACCCAGGGAGGGCTGCGCAGCATCATCCACCCGGACGACGTGCCGCCGGCCCTGGAACATTATCAGCGCCTGTTGGCTGGTCAGGACGACGTATACGAGATGCGCATTTTGACCAAGAATGGCGAGGAGCGCTGGCTGCGCGACTATGGCCGGCCCCAATGGGACGAGCAAGAGCGGCGGGTGGTGCGTATCTATGGCGCGGCGCAGGACATCACCGAGAGGGTGCGGGCCACTCAATTGCTGCACGCAATCAACCAGGCTGCGCGAGCGATGGAAAAGGCCCTCCGACCCGATGACATGTTCCCCGTCGTGGCGGAGGAGCTAAAGGCGCTCGGTTTTTCCTGCGCGTTCTTTGCCGTCGGCGAGACCCAGCGCAAGCTATACCCCCAATATTTGAGCTATGAAACCAAAGTCCTGAAGACGGCCGAGCGGCTGGCAGGCCTCCGGGTTGAGGACTTTGCCATCACCATCGAAGAGATCGAACTGTATCGTCGCGTAGTCTGGGAACGACAGACCGTCCTCAACGAGAGTGTGGAGGACGTCATCCAGCAGCTATTGCCCGGGCCGTTAAAGCGCCTGTCCGGGCAGTTGGCCAGGCTCCTTCACGTGCCCCAGTCGATCAACGCCCCGCTGGTGGTGGAAGATCGGGTCATCGCCGTGTTCTCGGTCCAGTCGGACGACCTGACGGAGGTCGATATGCCAGCCGTCACCGCCTTTGCCCACCAGATGGCCGCGACCTGGCATCGGGCCAGGCTGTACGAGCAGGCTCAACAAGAGATCGCCGAGCGCAAACGGACCGAGGAGGCGCTGCGGGAGAGCGAGGGCCGCTACCGTACCCTGTTCGAGGATTCGCCCATCTCGCTGTGGGAGCAGGACTTTTCCGGGGTCAAACAGCGGATCGAGGCCCTGCGCCAACAGGGGGTGACCGACTTTCGAGCCTACTTTGCTGCCCACCCCGAGGCGGTGGCGGACTGCCTGGCTTCAATCAAGGTCACGGCGGTCAACCAGACGAGCCTGAGAATGTACAAGGCCAAGAACAAGTCCGATCTGTTGACAGGACTTGAGAGACTGATACCCGTGAGGCCGTATGAGGCCGACTTCCTGGCTCAGATCGCCGAGGGCCATACCGAGTACGAATGGGAAGGCCTCAACAACACGCTGGCCGGCGAACTGATAGACATCAAAGGCTACTGGTCGGTGGCGCCGGGTCACGAAGAGACGCTGACAAAGGTGATCGTCTCAATCGAGGATATCACCGCCCGCAAGACGGCCCAGCAGGAACGGGAGCGACTGCTGGCCCAGATTCAGGAGCAGGCCCAGCAGATGCAGCACATCCTGGTCACAGTGCCCGAGGGGGTGCTCCTGCTCGACCCCGATGCGCGGGTGGTAATGACCAATCCCCAAGGAGAAGCGGACATGGTCGCTGCAGGCGACGCCAAGGTGGGCGAGGTGCTCACTCGCCTGGGCGACCACTCCCTGGCGGAGCTCCTGTCTGCTCCCCCCAGGGGCCTGTGGCACGAGGTAACGACGGAGGAACGGAGCTTCCAAGTCATCGCCAAGCCCTTGAGTGAAGAGACAGAGACAGGCACCACGTCCGGCGGATGGGTGCTAGCTATGCGCGACGTGACCCAGCAGCGGGAGGTCGAATGGCGCATTCAGCAACAGGAGCGATTGGCAGCGGTGGGCCAATTGGCCGCCGGCATCGCCCACGACTTCAACAACATCCTGGCCGTCATCACCCTCTATGCCAAGATCTCGCTGCGCGCGCCCGATCTGCCAGCCAAGATGTATGAGCGCCTAGAGACCATCGACCTCCAGGCCGAGCGAGCCAGCGAGTTGATCCAACAGGTCCTGGACTTTAGCCGGCGGGCCGTGCTCGAACGCCGTCCTATGGACCTGCTGACGTTCCTGAAGGAACAGGTGAAGCTGCTGGAACGCACGTTGCCGGAGAGTATCACGATCGATCTGACATACGACAAGGACGACTACATGGTGAATGCGGACCCGACCCGTATGCAACAGGCGATTATGAATCTGGCTACCAATGCCCGAGACGCGATGCCGGAAGGAGGAGAGCTGCGCATCGACCTGGGACGGATACGGATTGAGGATCCTCGGAGCGCACCGCTCCCAGAGATGCAGCCTGAAGAGTGGGTGCGTTTGACCATAGCGGACACCGGGCACGGCATCCCTCCCGACGTGCTGCCTCGCGTCTTTGACCCGTTTTTCACCACCAAGGGACCGGGCGAGGGTACCGGGCTGGGACTATCGCAGGTATATGGCATCATTATACAGCACGATGGCCACGTCGACGTGACATCGAGCGTAGGAGAGGGGAGCGCGTTCACCCTGTACTTGCCAGCCCTGATGGTCGAGTCGCGGCAGACGCAAGGGGGGGAATTAGGACCCCTGATTCAGGGAGATGGACAGATGATCCTGGTCGTCGAGGATGCCGCCACCACGCGGGGAGCAATAAGAGATTGTCTCGAACTGCTGGATTACCGTGTTCTGGAGGCGGCCAACGGCCAGGAGGCACTGACGATATTCGAGCACCAGGCGAACGAAATCGCGCTGGTGCTGAGCGACATGGTGATGCCCAAGATGGGGGGGCGGGAGCTGTTCCACGCCCTCAGGGAGCGGGATCCAGCCGTGAAGGTGATTATGCTGACCGGCCACCCGATGCAGGACGAACTGGAGGATCTGCGGGCCCAGGGGATGACGGATTGGCTGCCCAAACCTCCGAGCCTGGAACAACTGGCGGAGGTGGTCGCCCGGGCGCTGGGCATAGGGAAATAGCCTCCAGTCAGCAAAAACCCGGTCAAGACGCTGCTAGAGAAATCGACCATCGGCTGCGGCACATCCGGAACCGGACGACGTAATCAGAGGAGCACCGCATATGGCGAGCAGAACGGAACAACCTATGGCCCTGCCAGCTTTCGAAGACACGCGGGATAGCATAGCACGTCACAGGACTCGCGTGGCCCGGCTGCTCTATGCTACCCTGCTTATCTTCCTGGCCGTATCGGTCGGGCTGTGCACCTGGCAGTTGGTGTTCTATGGCACGCCAACCCGCTATAGCGAATGGTACAGGCTGTTGAGCGGCATGTCGATGACCATCGTGAGTCTGGGGCTCTTGTTCCTGTTGCGTCGAGGTCGCGTGTACGCGACGGGCGCGCTGCTATCCGGCACCATATGGACGATGATCACCCTATGGGCTGTCACCGCTGGCGGCATACGCAGCGCCGGTATGGCGGCCTATGTCCTGGTCATCATCGTCGCCGGGCTGACCCTCGGCGGGCGTGCCGCCATCCTGGCGGGCGTAGCCTGCATTCTCGCCGCTGCAGGCGCATATCACGTCCAGACGAGCGGCCTGATAGTGGTCCCGGTGCAAGCGCTGCATCCTTTCGATGGCATCGCATTCGTTCTGATCCTGGGCTTGGCCGCGCTCCTACTATACTTTGCCGCACGCAGCACCGACGACGCGCTCGAGCGCGCCCGATCGAATGAACAAGCTACGGCGGAGAGTTACCGCGAGTTGCAGCGCGAGATCGCCGAGCGTGAGCTGGCCGAAGGAGCGCTGCGTGAGAACGAACGCTTTCTCGCCGGTGTGTTCGAGGGGATTCAAGATGGGCTCAGCGTTCTCGACCTAGGCCTCAATATCATCCTCGTCAACCAGTGGATGGAGACGATGTACAGCGCACAGATGCCGCTGGTGGGGCGCAAGTGCTACGAGGTGTACCAGCACAGGTCTTCCCCCTGCCCCTGGTGCCCGTCGATCTCAACGATCCAGACCGGCGAGGCCCACACCGAGATCGTCCCCTATCCTTCGAGCGAGCAGCCCAGCGGCTGGATCGAGCTATCTGCGTTTCCGATCAAGGACACCGACGGCAACGTGGTCAGCATCATCGAACACGTCAGGAACATTACGAAACGCAAAGCGTCCGAGGAGACCCTGCACCAGCGCAACCGCGAGCTGGAGACGCTGTACCGCGCCAGCCAGGCCCTCAGCTCCAGCCTCGACCTGGACCAGGTGCTGGCAGCCGTACTGGAGGAGGTGCGGGGCTTACTGGGCGTGACCGCCTCCTCCATCTGGTTGATCGACCCGGTGACGGACGAGGTGGTATGCCGCCAGGCTGCCGGCCCGGAGAGCGACCTGGTGCGCGACTGGCGGCTGTCGCCAGGCGAGGGGATCGCCGGTTGGGTGGCCCAACACGGCGAAAGTGTGATCGCGACCGACACCCGGGCCGACGATCGTTACTATGACGGCGTTGAGAAAAAGATGGGAATAACACTGCGCTCCATTCTCAGCGTTCCCCTGCGCGTCCAGGAGCGCTTGATCGGCACGCTCCAGGTTCTCGACGAGGGGACCAGTCGCTTTGACACGCGGGATAAGGCGCTGCTCGAGTCGCTGGCCGCCTCCGCCGCGATCGCCATCGAGAACGCACGGCTGTACCGGGAGCTGTATGGTCACGCCGACCAGTTGGACCACCGGGTGCAGGAGAGGACCGCCCAACTCGAGATCCAGTACGCCCGCCTAGATGCCATTCTGCGCAGCACCAACGATGGCGTCGTCCTCGTCGACGCGGAAGGCGGCGTCATCCAGGCCAATTCGGTGGCCCAGGTGTGGTTGACGCAGACCTTTTCCCCTGAACAGGAGGATGCAGAGCTCCTGCGACAGACGATACAGGATCTGGCACGCCAGGCCGAGCAAAGACCGGAATCGGTGCTGGAACTGACGGGGATTGACCTCGAACTACGCGCCGCCCCGGTGGAAGGGGCAAACGACCTGGAAGAACCAATCGCCGCAGTCATCAACATCCACGACGTGAGCCATCTCAAGGAGGTGGATCGACTAAAGTCAGCCTTTATCGACAATATCGCCCACGAACTGCGGACGCCGATGACGACGATTCGAGGATACGCTTACCTGATGCAGCGGACGCCACCTGATGACGACAAGTGGGAGACATACCTTAACGCGATGCTGCAGGAACAAGAGTCGCAGGCCCAGCTCTTTGACGACATCTTGCAGATCACACGCATATACGCGGGGCACGTCGTCGTAGACCCTTATCCACAGCTTCTCAACGGACTGGCGCAAGCGGCGGTCGAACGGTATCACGTGCTGGCCCACAAACGTGGGGTGAAAATGGAATTCCGCCCGTCCCATCCCAGCCCCGTGGTGATAGCAGACATGCCCCACCTGATGCGAACTCTGAACAACCTGGTGGGCGACGCCCTACGCTACACGCCACCAGGGGGATCCGTGTTTGTTGATACCGGTACGGAGAAAGCGGAAGGGTGCACGTGGGCCACAATATCGGTGACGGACACCGGGCAGAGAATCCCGGCTGAGGATCAGCTCCACGTCTTTGACCGATTCTCCCGCGAGCAAGAACCCCTATCGGCCCGGGTGTCCGAAACCGGCTTGAGACTGATGATCCTCAAAGGTATCGTGGAGTTGCACCGGGGCAGGGTGACGATGCAGAGTCCTTCGACCACAGACGAGCCGTCCGCGCTCGGGACAGGCCCTACCGAGGCGGGTGAGGCCGACGAGCAGGGCATCGGCAGCACCTTCACCATCTGGCTGCCCCTCGCCGATCAAGGTGAACATGAGGAAACATCCGATGCCCAATCCAGCTAGCGCAGCAACACCACAGGACCCAAGGACTGAACCAGGGACCAATATCCCCGGTCACGAAGTCTCGTGCCGGGCCGTCGCCCCGCTCTTCCCCAAGCTGGAAGAGAGGGGCTTTGACGCAGCGTGGATGGTTGCCGGGACCGGCTACACAGTCGAACACGTGAAGGACTCCACAAAGCGGATGAGTTGGGATGGCTTTCGAACGCTGATGTCGAATATCGGGACCATATTGTCCGACGACGAACTCGTCGAACTGGGCGGAACCACCTTGGATTCAGTACCAATCAGGCCCTATATTCTGATGGCGCGCCTGCTTTTCTCCATTCAAGGTTTCTACCGCTGGGGCGCCGAGCGGCTGATGGCGCAGAACTATACCTGTGTCCGGGGACGCATGGACAAAACCGGCCCACAGCAGCTAGGGCTCGAGTTCAGCCTGCTGCCCGGTTATGAACCGTCCCGGGAGTGGCATCTGTATGGCAAGGGGAATCTCATCGCCCTGCCAACCGCACTGGGATTGAGACCGGCAACCGTCGAGATGACGATGACAGAGACGGGGGTACGTTACACCGTCCAGGTGCCGCCGGGCGGTGGTGGGTTGCGGCGAGTGCTTCGTTTGCTCACCCGGCCATTTGCAGTGCGCGCGACAGCGCGGGAGCTCCAACATGCCTACGAGAACCTGTCCACCCGCTATTGGGAGATGGAGAGGGAGGTCACTGCACGAGGACGGGCAGAACAGGCGCTGCAACAGCGCTACCGTGAGCTGGAGATGCTCAACCGCGCGGGACAGGCGCTCAGCTCCAGCCTCGATCTGGACCATGTGCTGATCACCGTCCTGGAGGAAGTGCGGCATCTGTTCCATGTAACAGCTTCCTCCATCTGGCTGATCGATCCGGCGACAGATGAGGTGGTCTGCCGACACGCCGTCGGCCCTGGCAACGAGGTCGTGCGCGGCTGGCGACTGCCATCGGGGCAGGGCATCGTCGGCTGGGTAGCGCAGCACGGGCAGAGCACGATCGTGGGGGATGCCGAGGCGGACGAACGATACTACGCCCAGGTCGCGGACAGGATGGAAATGACACTCCGGTCCATCCTGAGCGTGCCACTCCAGGTCCAGGATCGCGTGATCGGTGTGCTCCAGGTCCTCGACATCGGGGTAGATAGGCTTGGTGAGAGAGACCAGGCGCTGATCGAGCCGCTAGCCGCTTCGGCGGCGATCGCCATCGATAACGCCCGTCTCCACGCCGAGACCCACGAAAGGCTGCGGGAACAGATCGCGCTTCGAGAGGCAGGCGCTATCATCTCCTCGGCCCTGGAGCCGGAGACGGTGTTGAGCCGCATCGTCGAGCAGATGGGCCGGGTCGTGGATGCCACCAGCGCCTACATCTCGGGCTACGAACCCCGCACGAGCAAGGCCATCGTGCTGGCCGAGTACATCAGTTCCGCTGCCTGCCCTCAAGAACAGGCGTCCGATCTGGGCAAAGCGTACCAGGAAATTGCGGACGGTCGATGGATAACGGCGATGCGGTTGGGCCAACACAGAGTCTCCCACCTGGACGATCCGGACCTACACGAGGTGGAAAGCACCCGTATGGAACAATACGGGGCCAAGACCATTTTCTACGTTCCACTCCTGATCCGGGATGAGATGATCGGTTACGTCGAGGTTTGGGAGAGCCGCCGGCATCGGGAATTCACACCTGGAGAGATCGCCCTGTGCCAGGACATCGCGCAACAGGCGGCCATCGCCCTGGAGAATGCACGGTTGTACGAGCAAGCGCAACGGGAGATCGCCGAGCGCCGCCGGGCGGAGGAGGACCTGGAGCGACGCGTGGTCCAGTTAGAGGCGATCAACCGCATCTGGCGCAACATCGCCTCCGTGGTTGATCAGCAGGAACTGCTCCAGCGGACGGTGGATTCCGTGCGGGAGGACCTGGGCTATTCGCAGGTCGCCATTCTCCTCATCGACCCAGGGACAGACGAGCTCGTCGTGACCACCGCCACCGAGGACTTTTGGGCCGTCATCCTCGACGACTACCGCCAGCCCGTGGGCAAGGGCGCTATCGGCATAGCTGCCGAATTGGGTGAGACGGTCCTCGTCACCGACGGCGCCACCGACCCCCGCGTGTACCGGATGGGAGAGTGGCTGTCTTCCTCTTCGCTCTCGGTTCCGATCAAGATCGGGGGATCTGTGATCGGGGTTCTGGAGGTGGAGGCCAATGTCCCGAACGCATTCGACGAAAACGACGTCATAGTGCTCGACACCGTGGGGGACCAGGTCGCCGTGGCGATTGAGAACACCCGGCTGTACGGAGAGGCACAGCGCAGCGCGCTGGAGCAAGAGACCCTAAGGGAGGCGTCGCTGGCGCTGACGACCACCCTGGAGCGTGACGAAGTCGTCGACCGTATCCTGGCCCAGTTGCAGGAAGTGGTGCCCTACGACACCGCCTCCGTCCAGTTGCTCAGGGACGAGTTGCTGGAGATCGTCGGGGGGAGGGGGTTCCCCAACCCAGAGGAGATCATTGGCCTCACCTTCGATCCGCACAGCGAGGCCAACCCCAACCGCGAGGTGGTCCGCACGTGGGCTCCCTTCATCGTGGCGGACGGCCCAGCCGTATATGGCGAGTTCAGTCGCGATCCTCACGCCCCCGCAGGCATTCGCTCCTGGCTCGGCGTGCCCATGATCGTGGGAGAGCAACTGATTGGCATGATCGCCCTCGACAAGACCGTCCCGGGCTTTTACACGGTGGAGCACGCCCGCCTGGCCGAGGCGTTCGCTGCCCAGGCAGCCATCGCCATCGAGAACGCGCGCCTGTACCAGGCCCTGCGTGGTCACGCCCAACAGTTGGAGCAACGGGTCCAGGAACGGACCGCCGAGCTTGAGGCTCAGTATGCCCGGCTCGACGCCACCCTGCGCAGTACAACCGACGGCATCGTCGTCACCGACGAGATAGGAAACATCATTCAGGCCAACCCGGTGGCCCAGGCGTGGCTGAACCAGACCCTCTCCCCGGCAGACGCAAACCGATTGCGAACGGCAGTTCGGAACCTGGCGTGGCGGGCCGACGAGACGCCAGAGCTGGTGCTGGAGCTAACCGGGCTGGACCTGGAGTTGAGCGCTGGCCGGGTCTTGGAGGAGGGTGTGGAAGAGCCCTCGGCGGTAGTGGTGGCGATCCACGACGTGAGCCACCTCAAGGCGTTGGATAGAATGAAGACCCGTTTTGTCAGCAACGTCTCTCACGAACTCAGGACCCCCATCACGACGATCAAACTCTATACCCATCTGATGCAGCTCCAGCCGGAGAAACACCGCGAGTACCTGGGTGTTTTGGCATACGAGGCGGACAACCAAGCCCGGCTTGTGGAGGACATTTTGCAGATGTCCCGCATAGACGCAGGCCGTATGGAGATGGAGCCCATCTCAACCTCACTCGATAGATTGGTCAAAGCGGTTGTCGTCAGCCATCGGGTGATGGCTGAGGACGGTAACGTGGCCCTGGAGTATCGCTCAGGCGGCTCTGAGCTGACGGCGTTGGTCGACCCCAACCGGATGATCCAGGTGCTGAACAACCTGGTCAGCAACGCAATTCGCTACACCCTTGAGGGAGGCAGCGTGATCGTCTCGATAAGCGGGCAGATGGCAGAGGGGCGCAAGTGGGCCACGATCACCGTCGCGGACACCGGGATGGGCATCCCGGCCACCGAGATGCCATACATCTTTGATCGTTTCTTCCGGGGAAAAAGACCCCGGGATATGCAACTGACCGGGACTGGGCTGGGATTATCCATCGTCCAGGAGATCGTCGAGTACCACGGAGGGCGGGTGGAGGTGGAAAGCGAGGAGAATGTGGGCTCGATCTTCACCGTCTGGCTGCCGCTGGCCGACTAGGGCCTGGTCTGAGTCGCCCCCGAGTATATCGAGGGGCGCAGCCGAAGGACCTGTCCTGAGGCGCCTCGAAGGACCTGTCCTGAGGCGCCTCGAAGGACCTGTCCTGAGGTGCCCCGAAGGGTAAGGTTGCGATAGGAGAGTAACAAATGCATTGGCAGTTGAATCCCTATGCTGCCTTTATGATGGTGACGGCGCTGGCGTCCATCATCCTGGCCATCCACATCTGGCAGCGGCGGCCCACCCAGGCGGCCACCACCGGAGCCTTGCTTATGCTGGCCATCTCTGTATGGTCGCTGGGATACGCGCTTGAACTGAGCAGCCAGAGCCTAGCGGCCAAGCTCTTTTGGTCGAACGTCAACCTGGCCGGGCTTGCCAGTGTGCCTGTGCTGTGGTTTGTCTTTGTGATCCAACTCACCCACCGGGATCAGTGGCTGACGCGCCGTAATCTGACCGTGCTGGCCCTGCCCTCCCTGATCACCTTGATCCTGACCTGGACCAACGACGCCCACAGGCTGATCCGCAGCGCGGTCGGTCTGGACACCAGCGGCCTGCTCCCAGTGCTGAACCAGACGTATGGCCTGGGGTTCTGGGTCTTTTGGATCTATACAGCGCTGCTGATGATGGCCGCCAGCGCCGCGATGCTCTACGCCATCGCGACCTCGCCAAGGCTCTACCAAGGCCAGTTCACCACGCTGCTGCTCGGCGCGTTGGCACCGTGGATTGGAAATGTGATGTGCGTCTTTGACCTGACCCCGTTCCACGGCCTGGACCTGACCCCGTTCTCTTTTGCCGTAGCCGGCCTGATGGTGACCTGGGGTCTGTTCCGCCACGGACTATTCGCCATCGTGCCGGTGGCCCAGGACTTGATCATCGAGAGTATGGACGACGGCGTCGTGGTGTTCGACACGCAAGACCGAATCGTCAACGTAAACCCAGCAGCAGCCCGCCTCCTTGGCCGCCCACCCGCCGAGATGATCGGGCAGCCAAGCGACCAGGTGTTGTCCGCCTGGCCCGGTGTGCTCGAGCGTTTCCGTGACGTGACCGAGGCACGTGCAGAGATCACGCTCGCGGTGGGTGGCGAACTGCGCCAGTATGATATGCGCGTCTCACCGCTCTACGGCCGGCAGGGCCAACTCGCGGGTCGGTTGTTCGTCGCCCGCAACATCGATGATCGGAAACGGATAGAGGTGACACTCCAACAGGAGAAGGAGACCTTTTACTCCATCCTGCAGAAAGCGCCCTACGGCGTGTTGCTGATGGACCATAATGAACGATGTCTGTACGTCAATCCCGAGTTCACCAAGATCACGGGACTGGCGTTGGGCGACGTGCCCACGGTGGGAGATTGGTTCCGGTATGCCTTCCCGGACCCTGCGTACAGGCAGGATGTGGTCGATCGCTGGACGAGCGACACCGTCCAGCGGCTCAGCAGGGTGTTCCAGGTGGCCTGTCCCGGGATGAGTGTCAAGGAGGTCGAGTTCAGGCCAATGCTGCTGGGAGATGGCAGAGCCATCCTGGTGCTATCCGACATCACGCAGCGTCGAAAGGCCGAAGAGGAAAGAGAACACCTGCTGGCCCAGATCCAGGCGCAAGTTCAGCGGGTGCAGCAGATCATAGACACCGTGCCGGAGGGCGTATTCCTGCTGGATGGCGACAGGCGGGTCGTAGTGGCCAATCCGGCGGCTGAGGGACATCTGCTCGCCCTGAGCGGAGCCGAAGGGAGCCCTACCAGGGTCGGGGACACCCTGACGCGCCTGGGAAACCGATCGCTCGCAGAGGTATTGACCTCCCCGCCCCAGGGGATGTGGCACGAGGCTAGGACGGATGGACAGAGCTTTCAGGTCATCGCCCGGCCCGTAAGCGAGGGGACCGTGTCCTCAGCCGCTCCCGCTCCCGAGGCCAAGGCTGGCGAGGCTGGGCTCGGGAGCGGCGGCTGGGTATTGGTCACCCGTGACGTGACCCACCAGCGGGAGATCGAGCAGCGCACGCAACAGCAGGAACGTCTGGCTGCTGTGGGGCAACTGGCCGCCGGCATCGCCCACGATTTTAACAACATTATGGCTACGATCGTCCTGTATGCCGAGATGGCGGCGCGCTCGGATGCCTTGCCGATCCGGGAACGAGAGCGGATGGCGACGATCACCGAACAGGCCCGGCACGCGACCCGGCTGATTCAGCAGATTCTCGATTTTAGCCGTCGTGCCGTGCTCGAACGGCGACCGTTGGACCTCGTCCCCCTCTTGAGGGAGCACGTCGAACTCTTGGAAAGAACCCTGCCAGAGAACATCAGGATCGAGATGGTCTACGAACTGGGTGAGGACGACGCTCCGCTTACGGTCAAAGCCGACCCCACGCGTTTTTTGCAGGCCATCACAAACCTGGCCGTTAACGCGCGTGAAGCAATGTCAGAACAGGGAGGCACGCTGCGTATCGACCTCAAGCACATATGCATCGGGGCTAGCGAGACCCCACCGCTGCCGGAGATCGGAGCCGGTGAGTGGGTGCGGATCGTGGTATCCGACACTGGATCAGGCATCCCCTCCAACGTGCTGCCGCACATCTTTGAACCCTTTTTCACCACCAGAGCGCCGATGGGCAGCGGCCTGGGGTTGGCGCAGGTGCACGGCATCGTGGCCCAGCACAACGGAGCCATCGACGTAAAAAGCAGGCCGGACCAGGGAACCACTTTCACCATTTATCTGCCAGCCCTGCCCGAGCACGGGCCTGAGAAGACCTCCAGCCTGCCGACGCGCAAGCGCCCCCTCACACGGGGACACGGAGAGACGATCCTGGTGGCAGAGGATAATGACGTCGTACGCAGCGCGCTGGCGGAGAGCCTGGAAATGCTCAACTACCGAGTGCTAGAAGCGGCCGACGGCGCCGAGGCATTGGCACTTGTGGAGCAGCGTGGTGACGAGATCGAGATGCTGTTGAGCGACGTGGTTATGCCAGAGATGGGGGGCCTCGCCCTCTTGCGCGCCCTGAGAGAACGAGGGTTGACGGTGCCGGTCGTGATGTTGACCGGGCATCCCTTGGAGAGGGAGCTGGAGGACTTGAGGGTGCAAGGGGAGATCGATTGGCTGCCCAAGCCGGCTAGCCTCGAGCGCCTGGCTGAAGTGGTTAGCCGGACGTTGGCGAAAACGGAGAGATGACTACCCGAAAGCCAATGCTGCGAAACCGGTTCTTGGGGCTGTAGCGGTATCGAACCGCACAGCGGGCCATGTCCCGCCCGTTGAAGAAGGAAGCACCTCGCAGTACCCGTCGCACGTCAGAGGTCGCCCACTCGTTCTCCCGTCCATCGTCGGGATCGTAGGGGTAGGTGAACGATGGCTCCCGCAGACTCGGCCCCCACAGGCTGCGCGTCCATTCCCAGACGTTGCCGATCGTATCAAGCAGGCCATACGGGCTGGCTCCCCCGGCATAGGCGCCCACCGGCGTGGTGTCCTCCTGGCCCGATCCGTCACTGACATTACATCGATCACCATTCCACTCGTTCCCCCAGGGGTAGAGACGCCCATCGGTGGAGCGAGCGGCCTTTTCCCATTCCGCCTCATTCGGCAGGCAGTAGGGCTTGCCGCTCACATCGGTGAGCCAGCGGCAGTAGGCCTGGGCATCATCCCACGTCACATTGACCGCCGGGTGATCGGCCCGCCGCCTGGGCGGGCGTCTCCGCCTCCAGAGCAGCAATCTCCAATGGTCCGGGGGGCGGTGGCGCGTGGCCCGCAGAAAGGCCCCGTACTGGGCGTTGGTCACCGGCGTCCTGGCGATCGTATAGTCGGGCAGGTACAGGGTGTGCTGAGGCTGCTCCTCGGGCCGGGCGTGAGCGTCCTTGTCAGGGTCGCTGCCCATAAGGAACTCGCCAGCGGGGATGAGGGTCATCTCCGGCTCGAAGGCAAGGCCAGGCGGAGGCGCAGGGTGTGACCCGGGTTCTTTACCGCTCATCATAGTATATTCCACGCAGGACCAAAGTGCCTGGTCCGGAGGCCGGGCAGTTGGGATTCTACCCGCTTCTGGGGCAGGGGTCAAATCGGTCTCTGGAGGTGCGATGCACCTAGATGCCCAGATATGGCAACGAATCAGGAGGACTCACCGAATCAACGGGACCGAATTCGCCATGTCCCTGGGATTCGATGTTATATCCGAACACCCCACGTCACTTGGCGACTTGTCCACATAGGACGTATAAGTATAATACGCTACACTCCATCCGGGAAGGACCGTAAACCTGGAGATTACAGGATGGCTGAGAAAAAACGAATCATCATAGAGACCGATCGGATCGAGGACACCCCGGTGATGACGCTGGCGTTGGAGGACGCCAAGCGCTGCCCGGTCGTCCTGTTCGCCCACGGGTTCACGGGAAAAAAAGAAGATGGACTCGCGCTGGGCTACCAGTTGGCAGCGCGCGGTTTTCTCTTCCTGAGCCTGGACGCACGGTCGCACGGCGAACGCCTGGACGAGCGGATGACGTCCGTCGGGGAACCCCGGGAGGAGGATGTCTACCCTCACGGAACGGGCCTCGATACCTACCTCCTGATGCACGAGCTCATCGTAGAGACAGCAAAAGACATCGACCGGTTGATCCAGCATCTCGGCGCCGATCGCAGGGCCGACACCGACAGGATCGGCCTGACCGGTTTTTCGATGGGTGGTTTTCTGACGTTCTACGTCGCGGCCCTTTATCCGGCAATCCAGGCCGCCGTGCCTATGGCGGGACTGCCTGCCTTTACCGCGCGGTGGGAGGACGTGGTGCTGGAATCCTCGTCCTACGAACAGTGGGCCGAGCGGATGGCAGCCGCACAGGCGGAGACAACACGGCGGACCGAGTTTATGCGGGAGATAGACCCGTTCGACAGGATGAAGGGTTTCTGCCCCCGGGCGTTGATGATGATCAATGGGGACAGGGATCTCGACTCGCCGAAAAAGTACTTGGTCGACCTGTACCGCGCGCTCAAGCCGCTGTACGCATCCTTTCCCGAGCGGCTCCGGCTGAACATCCACGACGACGCGGGCCACGAATTGACGCCCGCGATGATGGAAGACGTCTGTGACTGGTTCACCAACCACCTGTTTTCTGACCAGATTGGTTCAATCTCCAAGATTGAACCAATCTCAGGAGGCGCGGCGGGCCTGCTGAGCGGATGAACACCGGTCCTTACGGGCCCCTCGATCTGGGCACGGGCCAGGTCCTGGCCGACGTGCTGGGCGACACGCCCGAGACGCTGATCTCGGTCCACCTGCTCCGGCGGGGGTCGTGCCGGGCCTACGTGGCCGGCGACCCGGCCACCTTTGAAGGGGCCATCGTGCAGGCGACCGGGTTCCCCACCGAGCCCACCGGCTTTGGCTCGGACGCGGACGTCCTGTGGGAGTTGCTCCAAGCGGTCGAGGGGTGGGACTGCATCAACGTCAGCACCGCCTGCGCCCGCCCGCTGGGCCAGATTATCAGCCGGGAGATGGGCGTCGGCGTTCGTTACCTGGACGACGTCTGCCATACACTCACGGAAGCGGCGACGATGTTCAGCGACGAGGCGGTGCGCCTGCTGACGGAGGCGGACCTGGGCCTGCTGGCGTCGGCTGCGCCCGAGCTGCGGGCAAGCTGCTGGGACAGCCTCCAGGGGCTGCTGGAGGAAGGGATTGTGGCCTGTGCGGTCATCGCAGGCCGTATCGTCGCCACAGCCCTAACCGCCGCCCGCACCCAACAGTACGCAGATGTCGGCGTGTACACAAAAACGGCGTACAGGCGACGGGGTTTTGCCACCGCCGCGGCCTCACTCGTGGCCCGGCAGGTGCAGGAGGCCAGGCAGATTCCAGTGTGGGGCGCGGGCGGGCACAACGTGGTCTCGCTGCGCGTGGCACAGAAGCTGGGCTTCGTAGAGGTATCGCGGCGAGTGTACGTGATCCCAGAGCCAGCGGCAAACTAACGCGAAACACAAGACCAGTTTAGACAGGTTCAGGAGGGACAACACACCTATGTGGGGCGCCTTCTAGTGGACAGCGGAATCAAGACCATCACAGACAAGCAAAACAAGACGCCGCAGCCGGGTTCTGCCCCCTCGTCCGACTGGCGGCTGCCTTTTTTCACCGTGTGGACGGGGCAGGCATTCTCGTTGGTGGGCAGCGCGCTGGTCCGCTTTGCGCTGATCTGGTGGCTGACGGAACGGACCGGTTCAGCGACGACGCTCACGGGAGCGACGCTATCCAGCTTGCTGCCCTTTATCCTGCTGGGACCGTTCGCCGGGGCGCTGATCGACCGCTGGAACCGGCGCTGGGTGATGGTCGTCTCCGATTCGATCGTCGCCCTGCTGACAGCTCTCCTGGCCATCCTGTACTGGCTGGATATCGCGCAGGTGTGGCACGTCTACGTGGTCCTGTTCCTGCGCTCGTTGGGCGAGATCTTTCAGCAGCCAGCGATGCGGGCATCCACCGCTCTGATGGCCCCCCGGGAGCAGTTGACGCGCGTCAGCGGTATGAACGAGACCCTGATGGGGGTAGTCAACATCGTATCCCCACCCCTGGGCGCGCTGCTGTTGGAGGTCCTGGACGTGCAGGGCACGCTGGCGATCGACGTGATCACCGCGGTGATGGCGATCGCACCGCTGCTCTTTATACCCATCCCCAACCCAGAAAACGGGCAATCCTTGGAAGGAACAACCCTGATCGGTAAGTGGCGGGCGGTTCTCACGGATACCGTGGCGGGATTGCGTTTTATGTGGCGCTGGCAGGGCGTTCTGACCGTGATGGCTGTGCTGGCACTGGTGCGCTTTTTCCTCGCGCCGACGATGTCACTGCTTCCTCTGCTGGTGACCGAGCACTTTGGCGGCGGAGCGCTGCAATTGGCCTGGATCAACTCGGCCCACGGCTTTGGTTTTGTGATCGGCGGCATTCTCCTCAGCCTGTGGGGCGGGTTCCGGCGTCAGACACTGACTTCGCTGGCCGGGTTGTTCGGGGTAGGGCTGGGCACCGCCGCATTCGGCCTCGTGCCCGGGACGGCGCTCAGGATGGCGCTCGTGGTGATGTTCCTCAGGACGATGATGCTGCCGATTCTCCGGGGCCCCATCTTTGCCGTCGTCCAGTCCTCCGTGCCGGCGGAGAAACAGGGCCGCATCTTTACGTTGGTGATGAGCCTGACCGCGCTGATGACGCCCTTGGGGTTGGCCATCGGCGGCCCCGTGGCGGACGCGTTCGGCGTGCGTCCGCTGTTCGTCGTGGCAGGGGCAGGGTGCATCCTGATGGCCGTGGTGTGGCTGCTTACGCCGGCGGCGTTGTATCTGGAGAATGGGGAGAGGAAGGGTGATGGTTAGGAGAGACGCCGTCGTGGTGGGGCGCAGGGTCGGCAGTTGACTTGCACATAGTGGGGGGGTATACTAGAATCACTGACAACACTTGGACTTTATCGTGGACGAGGTAATAGTGGAGATCAAAGCCAAAGCAACGTTGGAGCGGGTGGATTTTGTGCAGACGCTATCCTATCTGAAGGCGTCCGGTTACAAGATAGGCCTATTGATCAACTTTGGTGCACCCGAGCTAGAGATCAAACGACTGGTAAACTGAGCCACACATAACGACAGACACACACCTATGATTCGCCACGACAATCCCAGCGGTTACTCCTTCGTCCCACCCAACGGCTGGACGATGATGCAGGCAGCCGGAGACCAGTACACGGTCTTCCGTGGTCCATTCGTCGACGGCTTTACACCGCTGATCGCCTTCAGCGACTCGACCGACGTTCAAGCACCGCCGTTTACCGGCTCCCTGGAGGAATATGTAGCCCAGGCACGGGAGCGACTGGTCGAGGACGATTCGGCCACCTCAGTTCAGGAATTCGACTTTTCCACGGACACCGGGCTGGAGGGAAAGAGACTCACCTACCAGCGGCCGCACGAAGCCGGGATTGTACGCGTCCAGGCCTACTTTTTTGCAGGCTCTGACAGCAAAAAGGTGACGGTGACGTGCATCGCCCTGGCAAAAAGCGGACCGACCTTTGATCGGCTGTTTGACGGGGTGGTGAGCACCCTCAGACTGGAATAGTACCCCTTTTGAAGCGCAGAATCCCTTCGCTATAGTACCTAGGGCGATCGCATTTGGCCGACCATAGCTCTGAGCCCCGTCCTCGGGGCGCCTTGCGCGATGAGAATCCGCTGTCGTAGCCCGATTTCGTAAAGGCCGTCCTCGGGGACGAGGACCCTGTCCTTGACCGGACAGGACAAGGGCTGGGAGCGCTAAATGCGACAGCCCTAGCATAGTACCAATTCCCTATTGACTTTGGGCCAATCAACGACTATACTGGCAAATAAGCGTGCTAGACAATCACTGTAGGAGGTGTCTATGAAACATTCTCGGGAAGTGGTTGTGTACGCGGCGGATCAATAAAGGAGGTACCTATAGGCATTTGAATCGTCGCAAAAACGGAGTGGTAGTTTGGTAGCGCTGGTCTTCTCGAGGTTTGAACAGGCCAGCGCTTTCCTTTTGCGGTATGCTGGCGAACCTGAGATCAGCGCCGCGAGCGGCTGGCGGCAGATCCTCCTTCACCGCCGCCCAGAGTGAGCACCATCCCCAGCAGAAACCCCAGGTCGTACCAACCGCCATTGTTGTGCACCTCGTACATCCGAACGGTCCTGTTGAACAGGGATCAGACAAAGGTCACCGGCGCTACGAGGCCGTGCCACAGCCCCTGCCAGAATCCGGCCACCTGGCCTCCCCTGCCCGGCGTATGGGTCATCCCGTTTGGACCGGCGGTGCAGGCAGCCAACTGCTAGGTGCATCGCACCTATAGAAACCAAAAAGACGCCCCAAGGACGGGGCGTCGTACCAGACAAACGGATTAGGTCAACCGATCAGGGCAGCGTGAGAAACGGCAGGCCCAGCCGATGGCTGGGCAACCGTTGCTATACGGAAGACGATCCCAAGAGCGTTAGTGTAGACCGGTGCAGGCGTCCGCGGCCAGTATCTTCTCAACATCCCACCCAGAGACGTTGTCGGCGATCTCCTCCAGGCGGCGCGCAAAGGCCGCCTGGAACAAACCACCCACCTGGCGCTCAAAGTGGTCGCCCGTCTCCATCGTATCAACCGCCTCAATGGCCTTGACCAGGGTACAGCTCTGTTCCAGAACGTTCAAATCGAAAATCGGCATATACATTGGCCGCCCTCCATTCAACTGGATGACCGTCCGCCCTACGTAGCCCATTTTAGCGACCCTGGGTGACCATCGCGTCTGGAGAATACAAAAAACTTCTTAAAATCGTCTGATGGAGACTGGGCCTTCGAGGAAGGGACAGTATCGTTCAAAACCGAGCCGCTCGTAGATACAAAGCGCGCGACCGTTCTCTTGGCGGACGTTGAGGACCACGTCGCGGATGGCGCGCGCCAGCAGCTCGGCCACGACCGCCGTGGTCGTCGCCGACCCATAGCCCAAGCCCCGGTACTCGGGATGGGTGAACACGTTGCCCACCGCCGCCACGCCATAGGTCGGGCTGACCAGGTGGGTGCCCGCAGCGGCCACCAGCTGGCCGTCCGCGAAAGCGCCGTAAAAGACGCCGTCGAAAACCTGGGAAGGGCTAAAGGCGACAGATCCACCACCGAGGGCGTACAGTGCGGCCAACTGATCAACGTGAGTCTTCCCCAGCCGCAGACAATGTCCCTCGACCGGGCTGAAGGAGGCGGGCGGCAGGACCATACGGAACATCGGGATCACCTCTTCCCAGGCGTAGAACTCGCGCATCACCGGAAGGTGCTCCTCCCGACAGGTCAGGTAGACCTGCCGAGGACCCGACGCTTGCCCGAGGATGGCCCGCAGACCGCTGACCGACCCCATCACAAACAAGGCCGGCGGCTCTAGCCCGTGGTAGTGGAGCGCCAGGGCCTCCAGCCGGTCAGCAACGATCTTTCCGGTCCACTCACAGACCTCGAACAGCCCTGGCTCCAGATCGCCGATGGCGTAAGCCGCGTAGAGTCGGTCGGTCTCCAGATAGGCCTGGATGTGGGATCTATCGGTGAGGGGGACAGATGTAGGCATCACGCACTCCCCAGGCGCGTCAGAGCGCCAGTGCATCGCGGCCGAAATGAGCATCTAGTTCCCTGCTCGAAGGGGATCTGGCGATCCCTGACGAGCAATTTCTTGTGGCCCAGGCGCGAGGACGGTCGCCAGACCCGCCCCTACCGTGTCGCCCTGCCAGTCCACGCATAGTAGCTTAACTGACAACATTTGCGAAAGCCCAAACGGCGGTAGACACTCACCCCCATCGGCGAGGCGTGGAGCACCCCGACCTGGTAGTGCATCGCTCGAGCCTCCAGCAGGGGTACCTGCGTCATCGCCGCCCCAATGCCCTTCCGGCGTGCCTGGGGTAGGGTCGTCACGCCATAGATACCGGCCACACCCGCCCCCAGAAACAGCAACGACGTGGCAACAGGCCGGCCGTGGAGCGAACCGAGGTAGAGCCGCCGGGATAGATGCTGGCCCAGACCCAGATCAAGCTCCAGATCGACCATCGCATCGGCAACGGAGCGAGGCAACTTGAAGCCGGCGGCGAACACGTCCATCCACTTATCCAACTCCTCCGGCTCGCAGACGCGCTGGATATCCAGGCCGGGACGCAGGTCGGGAGAGTCGCCCAGCGCCACCAGGTTCACCGCCATTCCGGGTTCACAGCCGGCATCCCGCAGGCCGTGAGCCAGCAAACGTTTCCCCAGGTTCCTGGGTCGCGTCGTGGGGCCAACGTGCCAGGTCAGGGGTGCGTTCCGGGCCCTAAAGTGATCCAGCACCGCCTCGATCCTGGCATCGACATCGGCGCGCTCGAACCGCGTCCGGCAGACGCCATTCCCGCCGGGCGAGGGAACACCGGTGACAAACCACATCATCTCCGGTTCGTCGTGCACCTCTGCCCGGGACGAGCGACCGAAATCGGCCCAGAAGGCAACGCGGTTGGCCTCGATGGCCTCCCCCAGTCGACGTGTCTGCATACTCACCTCACAACTGATACTGTCCCACGACGTCCAGCAGGCTGCGGGCCAGGTCGTTGAGTTCGCGGGCCGTCTTTTCCGTCTGGCGCACGCTCGCCAGGCTGTTCACCGTCGCCTGGTTGATGTTCTGCATCGCCATCGCCATCTGCTCCACCCCCGACGCCTGTTGCCTCCCCCCGGCCACCAGTTGCGCCGCCGCCTGCGTGCTCTCGCCGATCACCTCCGCCAACTGATCGATCGCCGCCCCCGCCTGCTCCGCCAGCTGCGCTCCCTCCTCCACCCCCTTCGTCCCCTCCTCCGTCGCCATCACCGTCGCGTTCGTCGCCTGCTGGATGTCCGACAGGATCACCCGCACCTGCGCCGTCGCCTGCCGCGATTGCTCTGCCAGGCTCCTCACCTCCGCCGCCACCACCGCAAACCCTTTTCCGTACTCGCCCGCTCGCGCTGCCTCCACCGACGCGTTCAACGCCAGGATGTTTGACTGGGACGCAATCTCGCTCACCGTCGCGATGATCTCCCCGATCTGCTGCGTCTGCTCCGATAGCGTCAGGATGTTCTCCGCTATACCCTCCACCCGCGCCCGGATGTGCGCCATACCCCCCACCGTCTCCTGCACCGCCTCCCGTCCGCTGCGAGACACCTCCACCGTCCGCTGCGAGGCCCCCGCCACCTCCTGCGCCCGCGCCACCGACTGATCCGCTATCGTCTTCAGTTCGTCCACCGTCGTCGTCGTCTCCGCGATCGCCGCCGACTGCTCGCTCGCCCCCGACACCTGCTGGCTCGTCGCCGCCAGGATCTCGGCCGTAGCAGCGCTCAAATCGTTGGCAGCCTCGCGAATCCGGCGGATCATATTCTGGAGACTGGCCGTCGTCTCGTTCATCTGCTGCCCCAGGACAACCAGGGACTCGGGCGACTCTTCGCCATCCCCACCGAGTCCAGAGTCCGCGGGAGCTTCGAGCGACAGGCGAGCGGACAGATTACCCTGCGCTACCTGGGTCATATACTCGACGTACCTCTCGATCGTTGTCTGCAGCCTTCGGTGCTGTTCCCCCTCCTCCTCCGCTCGCCTTTCGACGTCCCAGGCTACCACTTTCGACTGGCGGAAATACTCCTCGCGATCGATGACGACCAGCCGCAGGGCGAGCACAGCCACCACAAAAAGGACCACTGTAAACCCCGGACCGACGATCATCGCTATGATGTCATTCAAAGGAAGGAACCACTGGACCCCAGCCTCCAGCACAAAGGCGTCTACAAGCAAAAAAAGTGCGGCCAGCCCTGTCAACGGAAGGCTATCCCTGGGACCCAGGAACAGATGGGTCAAAGTGACAAAGATGACGTAAGCGATCATCACAGGCAGCACCACCTCCGGTATCAGAAGGGGCACCACCGCGCACGTCAACAGTGCCGGGACAAGCACCAGGTACATACCAAGCTTTGCTTGGCCCTGGCGGTAGAATCGAGGGTACGCCAGCGCACCCGCTGCAAACAATCCCACGATAGAATCGCTCACCAGTAACTGGATGTACTGCCGGGCGAACAGCCATCCAATCGCTATGACAATGCCGCAAAAAAGCGTCGCCCACTGTACGTACTTGGTGAGATCCAGGGCCAGTTCCGCCCGCCGATCCTGAAGCCCAAGGGCAGCCGATTTTTCCGCCTCAGACCTGGTTACCTCTGTCATGTTCCCTCCTCGAAAGGCTATACTGTAAAGCTCGTTTATCTCGTGTTATTATGCTCGTTTGTCCCAGGAGAACAAAACGTCTATCACCCGTGGTATTGTTCCACGGCGCCGGACAGGCTGCGGGCCAGGTCGTTGAGTTCGCGGGCCGTCTTTTCCGTCTGGCGCACG
>CAYUIS010000040.1:0-13087 GCA_964444825.1 uncultured Anaerolineales bacterium
CCCAGTCTGGGTCGCCAACGCTGCCAGCCCAGCCGGAATACCCGCCAGCCCAGCCGCTGTATCCACCGGCCCAGCCACTGTATCCGCCAGCCCAGCCGGAGTACCCACCGGCCCAGCCGCTGTATCCGCCAGCCCAGCCGTTGTATCCGCCAGCCCAGCCGTTGTAACCGCCAGCCCAGCCGCTGTAACCGCCAGCCCAGCCATTGTAGCCACCGCTCCAGCTCTCGTAGCCAGTGACCCAGTTATTGAAGCCGCCGGACCAGTTGGTCGTCCCACCGGCCCAACCATAATAACCACTGGAATAGTCACGATATCCGCCAGCCCAACCGTTGTAGCCGCCGGCCCAGCCGTCCTCATTGCGGACCGTGAACTCGCCCCTGTCTGGATCATAGATAGCCCAACCCTGGTAGTGCTCGCTCCCGGCCAGATCGGCCGCTATGTCCATACCCTGGTTTGACTGGCCTTCGATCTCGCTGAAGACGGCGTCGGGTGCCCAGACCCGCCCCGCTCCCTGTTCCCACATACTAAAGGCTGCCTCGCCGGTGTACTCGCTGAACTGGGGACGTGCGGTTACCGTCAGGCGATACTTGACCTGGTCAGGCGTGAGTTCAGGATGCTCGTTGAGCATCAGGGCTGCGATGCCCGAGACCACGGGTGCCGACATAGAGGTGCCCGTCATACGAAAGTATTTGCCGTCGACAAAGTTGTCAGAGTGCTGGTCACTCAGTGCGGCTTTCCGATTCATCAGCGAGACCATGTGCGCTCCTGGCGCGATCAGGTCGGGCTTTACAAAAGCGTCCAGCGTGGGACCGGCGGCGGAGAAGGGCGGGATGTAGTCGTCACCGAAATCATCAGGCGTGTAGTTGTCGGTAAAAGAGCCGACAGTGATCACGTAGGGAGTGTTGCCCGGCACGCCGATACTCATCGGATCGGGACCTGCGTTGCCCGCACTGACAACCACGACGATGCCCGCCTGCCAGGCAGCCATCGTCGCCAGGTTGAATGGGTCGGCCCAGTAGGGGGCGTATACGGGCGCGTACATCGAGATGTTGAGCACCCGGATGTCGTACGTGTCCTTGTTCTGCACGACCCAATCAATCCCCTCGATCACGTCCGCGTAGGTGCCCATTCCTGCCTCGTCAAGCACGCGAACAGCCACCAAGTTGGCCGCTGGCGCGACACCTCGGTACTCAGCGTCCTGCTGCTCGTAGAAGGAATTGCCCACGATACCGGCGACGTGACTCCCGTGGCCGTTGGGGTCCCCAGGAGACTGCTTCAGGTGTGGCGGTTCGTACAACTGCCCGGACATCGCGTCGTAGTAGGCCAGGAGACGATCGCCGTGGCCCTGCGGCGGGTCGTTCAGTTGCTTGAAGGAGGCATCAATTCCAGTGTCGATGAACGCAACTGTGACGCCCTCGCCGAGATTACCGGTCTCCCACACTTGGGCGGCCCCGATGGCTTTGGCGAATTCCACATCGGCGCCGCCGCTGCCTGCTGCCTCCACCGAGTGGTTGAGTGTCACGCGGAGGACCCCAGGCGACTCAGCCAGACTGGCTAGATGGCTCTGGGGCAGATCGGCCACGACGGCGTTGATGATGCCGACCTCAGCCGTGACGTGCCCATCATTGGCACGTACGGCCGCCGCCGCATCAGCGACACTTGTACCCTGCACGATGACGCGCATTGAATGTGGAGCGGCAGGTGCTGCCCCGACGAATGATACTGCCAGTAGCGCGACTGTGCCCAGAGTAGCCATCATCCTGTGAACGTTGATTCGGATCCTTGTTCTTGTGTTCATCGTATATACCTCTTTTCTTTATGAGATACTTCTATTCTAGCAGACTCTAGCATTGGAATCTATAGTGGGAATATGCAAGTTGTGTTCAAGTTTCGTTGGAAGGAGACGCTGTGAAATGAAACGAATGGGCCAGCACCGCCGCCCCCGAGGACGAGGGCTAGAGCAAATGGGAAAGCCCCACCTTGCACAGGGAGGATGAGCAAGGTAGAATCTGGGGCGCGGGTTTCAGGACGACAACATATCAGAGCTGTGGTCAGCAAAATGCGATAGCCCCAGACGGAGATGTAGGACGCTTGACAATGGGTGGGGGGTAGAGTAAGATAGTGCGCGCGCCAATTCACCGGGGCGCACGGCGGGACGCAACGAGGACCCTATGCTACGTGCCATTACGTTCGATTTTTGGGGAACCCTGTACCGGAACACATTCGCCCGAGACGAGAGACTGGAGCTGCTGGGACGGGCGCTGGCCGAGCACGGTCAGCCGCGCTCGCGGGCAGAACTGGAGACGGCGGAGAATCACGTCTGGTCGGTGTGGGAGCGGGTGTGGCGACAGGAACAGCGCTCGATGGCGTTCGAGGACTGGATGGCGGAATTGCTGGGCCACCTGGAGGCCGAGCTGCCGGAGGAGACGATCTCCGGCCTGCGCCGGCCCATCGAGGAGATCTACCTAGAGACGGGCGAACCGGAGCTGATCCCGGGCGTGACGGAGGTCGTGCCTCGCCTGGCCGAACGGTACCGGCTAGGCGTCATCTCGGACACGGGGATCACACCGGGGCGGGTGCTGCGCGAGGTGCTGCGCCGGGATGGGCTGTTGCACCACTTTGAGATCCTGACCTTTTCCGACGAGACGGGGCGGACAAAACCACGACCCGAGCAGTTCCTGGGGACGCTGAGTGGACTGGAGGCCAAGCCTGAAGAGGCGGCCCACATCGGCGACCTGCCGGAGACAGACCTGGCAGGGGCGCAGGGCGTGGGTATGAAGGCCATCCTGTTCCTGGGGGTGAGCGACCGGAAGGATGGCATACCGCTGGCGGACGGGGTCTTTTCCGACTACGAGGAACTGGAGAAAGTGCTAGAGAGGCTCGCATGAATGTCTACGAATACGCCGGCAATCTGCACGTGCATACCCCTTACTCAGACGGCCTTGCCCGCCACGCCGAGATTGCAGAAGTGGCGGGCAAGGCAGGGCTCGATTTCGTCATCGTCACGGACCACAACGTGTGGGTGGAGGGGTTCGAGCAGTACTATGACCGGGTGTTGTTGCTGGTGGGCGAAGAGATCCACGACGTACGACGCCAGCCCCAGGCCAATCACCTGCTGGTGTTCAACGCCGAGGCAGAGCTGGCCACCGAGGCGGCGGACCCACAAGCACTGATCAACGAGGTCGATCAACGGGGCGGTTTTTGCTACCTGGCCCACCCCTTTGAGTATCGCAGCCCCCTCGGCCCTGACCTGGCCCCCATCCCGTGGGTAGACTGGGACGTCACGGGGTACGTGGGGCTGGAAATCTGGAACTATATGTCAGAGTTCAAGGCGCTGGCACGGGGCAGGCTGACGGCTCTAGTCTACGCCTATCTCCCAGCGCTAGGCATCACGGGGCCGTTCCGGGTCACGCTACGGAAGTGGGACGAACTGCTGTCCCAGGGCAGGCGCATGGCGGCGATCGGAGGATCGGACGCCCACGGAGACACGTACTCACTGGGCCCACTGCGGCGGGTGGTGTTCCCCTACGAGCACCTGTTCCGCTGCGTCAACACACACATCATCAGCGAGCGTCCATTGAGCGGCGAACTGGAGAACGACAAAAAGACCATCTACGATGCGCTACGAGGGGGGCACACCTGGGTGGGTTACGACCTGCTGGCGCCGACGGCGGGCTTTCGCTTCAACGCCCGGAGCATCAACACCCAGGCCACGATCGGGGATGAACTGGTGCGCACGGCGGCGACCAAGTTTGACATCCAGACGCCGCACAGTGGCGACATCCGGCTACTGTGCAACGGACGGGCGGTGGCGCGGGCTAGAGGACGCCAACTCGAGCACACGACGGCCAATCCGGGCGTGTACCGGGTGGAAGTGTACCGGAATCACTGGCTGGGCCGCCGAGGGTGGATCTTTAGCAGTCCCATCTACGTGGTGTAGCAGACATCAATCCCGAATATGGACGGACCCGCTCCACCGTCGTTGGGAGCGGGTCCGTCTACATACTGGGATACAGATAAGGTCTACGCCTTCACAACCGCATCCTCGGGGCAGACCGACGCGCACTGCGGCTCGTCAAAGTAGCCCTCACACTCGACACACACCTCCGGGTCGATCTCAAAGAACTCCTCGCCCTCGGAGATCGCCTCGACGGGGCACTCGAGCTCGCACGAGCCACACGCGATACAGGCATCCGTAATCTTCATTGCCATTGGGTTCACCTCCTTCCGTTCAAAGATTGCTAGGAGACTAAACCACCAAGACGGCAGCAGGTCTCCCTGACAGAGCACTCGCACTGGACTAGAAATAACTGACTGAAGTTGATTGCGGAACGGCCTGCGGTCTAGACCTGATCCACGCCGGGTCCGCTGGTAAAGTAGTCGACGCTCTTTTGGACGTCGTCCGCATACTCCTCGGGTACATCGTCCTCGTAAAAGATCGCCTCATTGGGGCACTCGGCCTCGCAGGCCCCGCACTCGATGCAGGTTTCGGGGTCGATATAGTAGATCGGCCACTGTGGGTCGTCCTCGACAAAGTGGATCGAGTCGGTGGGGCAGACGTCCACACACAATCCGGCCCGCTCACACTTGGCGGTGATTACATACGCCATGCTGACCTCCCTGAAATGACGTTGGGCCGCGCTAATCGGTCCTGCTAGTGAGCCCTTTTCCCAGGATATGTGTCCATTCTAAATAAGATTTGCGTGTTTGTCAAGGTGTTTGAGAGGGCGTCGAATATGACAACGAATCAGCAGGATGCACCGAAAAGGGAAAGCGGGCAGTCTCCCCGTTTTGTGTTGGCGCTTTCTCTCACCGCAAAGCACGCAAAGAGCGCAAAGGTTCTCTTGGTTTTCTCGGCGTCCTCCGGCGCTCTCGGCGGTGAGACAGGCATCCGAAAGCCACCAACACAATCGAAAAGTTTCGCTCCCCGGCTTTTGTGCTATACTCGCCAGGTTGGGTCGACAGGACCGGGAGAATCGGTTGATCGATTCGTCACTCTGAGCGAAGCGAAGGGTCTCCACGCCCAATGAAAGAGATTCTTCGCTATCCTTCGCCAGGCTCAGGACAGGCTGCTCAGAATGACGCCAACTTGGTCACACCCATATCAAAGCGCACGAGAATCAGTATGACGCCAACAACTTTTGGCCCCATCGATTGGCTCTTGGCCTGCCTGCCGATTCTGATCGTTCTGATCCTGATGTTGGGCCTGCGCTGGGGCGGGGCAAAGGCGGGCGCGGTTGGATGGATCACGGCAGCCGTCATCGCCGGGCTGCGCTTTGGCGCGGGCCTCGAGGTGCTGGCCCTCGCGCAGGTGAAGGGATTCCTACTGGCTCTGTTCGTGCTGTACATCACCTGGGCGGCGCTTGTGCTCTACCGGGTGACCGACGAGGCGGGCGCGCTGGCAGCCATCGGAGCAGGGCTGCCGCGACTGACCGCCGACCGGGGGCTACAGGCATTGCTTCTGGGTTGGATCTTTGGCGCTTTCCTGCAGGGCGTGAGCGGCTTTGGGGTGCCAGTGGCGGTGGTCGCGCCACTCCTGGTCGGACTGGGCTTTCCGCCCCTGGCGGCGGTGGTCATCGCCTCGGTGGGGCACTCCTGGGCGGTCACCTTTGGCTCGCTGGGCTCATCGTTCTACGCGCTTATGGCGGCTACAGGGCGCAGCGGCGACACGCTGGCCCCGTGGTGCGGTGTGATGCTTGGGCTGGCGTGCCTGGGCTGCGGGGCGGGCACGTTATGGGCAGCCGGGGGAGGGCGCGCGCTGCGGGAAGGCGCGGGCTCGGTCCTGCTGATCGGATCGGTGATGGGCGGGGCCCAATTGCTGGCCGTCACCCACGGGCTGTGGAGCATCGGCGGGATGGTGGGCGGATTGGCGGGGCTGGCGGTGGGGGTGGCCTGGGCTCGTTGGGGAGCACGTGGACAGGAAACAGGGGGCAGGAGGCAGGGTACAGGAGGCAAGGGGCAGGAGGCAGGAGGTAGGACGAGGCGTATGCCGCTTGGATGGGCGCTGTTCCCATACGGGCTCCTCGTCGGGATCGTGCTGATGGCACAGTTGGTGCCGCCCGTGCGGGATCTCCTGGGCCAGGTGGTCGTCCGTATCGAGTTCCCCGAACTGACGACCGCGCGGGGATGGGTGACGCCCGCGGGCACGGGCCGGACGATCAACGTCTTTGGCCACGCCGGAGCGCTGTTGATGTATGCAGCCCTGATCACGTACGCGGTGTTCCACAGGCAGGGCCGCTATGGGACCGGGACGGTGGCCCGTATCGCGCGCACGGTGGTTCAGAAATCGGCGTCCTCCAGCCTGGGTATTCTCGCCATGGTGGGCATGGCGGTGACGATGGAGCACGCAGGGATGACGCGCCTGCTGGCCGACGGGGTGGCGCGGGTAGCCGGTCCGGCGTTCCCGCTGGTATCGCCCTTCATCGGGGCATTGGGCGCGTTCATGACCGGCTCGAACACCAACTCTAACGTGGTGTTCGGCGGCATGCAGCAGCACGTGGCGACGCTGGTAGGCGTGAGCCCGCTCGTCATCCTGGCGGCACAGACAGCCGGCGGGGCAGTGGGCTCGATGTTCGCCCCGGCCAAGGTCATTGTGGGATGCAGCACGGTGGAGCTAGGGGGGCAGGAAGGCCCGACGCTGAGAGGCACGATGCGCTACGGACTGGCTATCGTGACCGGTATCGCGGTGGCGACAACTATCGGGGTGACCTTGGTTGGACGGTGAGCCAAAAACGGGCTTTGTCTATTCCTCACCCGCTGGCGGCTCGTAACCGGGGCCATAGTGATAGGCAGCACGCCGGGCGGCGTACTTGCTGACAAAGACATCGGTAAAGAACAGGCCATCATCGGCGTCGTAGACGCGCCGGCCGACGACCGCCGTGAGGCCGCTCACCGCCGACTGCCACTTGATCACCGTCCCCGGCGCTAGGTCCTCATCCAACTGATAGATGGGCGAGCCAGGGGGCGTCTCCTCGGTGATCTCTGGCCCCTCCTTTTCCACCCGCCGCCCATCGGCGGTGGAGTAGAAACGAAAGACCAGGCGGTGGGACCCTTCCTCGATCTGAGTTTCGATCAGCAGCGGATAGTCCCGGTCGTTTGTGAACTTGAAATCGACCAGCGGCGAGTAGACGGTGGCGTCCATCCCCAACCCCGCGCCCCTCAGCTCATAGTAGCCAACACGGTGGTTGTGGTACCAGCGCTGATCGATGGGATACCCTCCCCAGAAGGCAGCACGAAAGGCGGTGGTCGAGACCTGGCAGATACCACCACCAACCTCGATAGCCAACTGCTCACCGGCGGTGATATAGGATTCATCGTACCCCGCCTCGGCGGTCACCTCACCCAGGTAGTGGTTGAAGGAGAAGGTCTCGCCCGGCCCGACAACGATGCCGTCGAACTTGGGGGTGGCCAGACGGATGTTGTGGTCACGGCCGGAGGGAGAGCCGATAAAGTAAGAGTCCCCCTCGGCCACCAACTCGACGATGCCCAGCTCCTCGGCAGTGGCGGTATCCGGGTAGCGCGGAGGCACGGAGTGAACGGTGAGCGAAATAAAACGACGTCCGGCCGGCACCTGTTCCGCGATCCGCACCAGGCTGGCATCGACGTCCAACGCCCGCCCCTCGACGCTGGGGCTGATGGGCTCCAACCGGCCCAGCGTTTCGTCAAAGTGGAAGCGGGCGTCGACCGGCTCAATCGCCAACGTAGTAGTCAAGCGGGTCAGATAGAAGCGCAGCGCGTCCTGATCCAACGTAGCGTGCAACTCGCCGTCGCTCTCCGCCACCACCAGCATGGGCAGCAACTGCTCAGGGGAGAGCGCCCACGGTCCAGGATCACCCTCCCGGGGCTGGTCGAGCACGAGGGTAAGGGGACCATCCAGCAGGGCCTCCGCCTCGTCCCGGGCCGTCTCGGCGTCGCTGACGGCGGGCAGAACCTCGTGGACGACCAACGTCACCTCGGCTGGGCCAAGCTGCTGCATGGCTGGAAACAGCGCGGCCAACGTCGCCTCTACGTTCAGGTGGCGACCCGGTTGGGCCGGGCTGGCGACCGGGTTGATCCCATCGAAGGACAGGGTGGCGGGGGTCGAGGGATAGTTGATCCCCTCAGCGAGCGTCTCCAGATAGAGCCGGGCCACGTGCTCGTCGTAGATAAAGACAGGAGGCAAGTCCTCACGGGTGGCCAGCAGCCGTAGGTGAGTCTGAAGATTGCGCCACCAAGATCCGAGCATTGGGCCTAGGACAGGCGCAGAAGGGGACAGAGATGGTCGCTCACGTCCCAGGTTGTAGACGGGCGTCAGTGTAGCGTAAATGTCCAGGCGCAGACCCAGGTCTGCAGGCCGGACAGACCAGGAACGAGCAGGGCCGTATAGCTTGATCGTGGGATCAGAGAGCCCGACCCCCTCCTCCAGGGCAACAATGGCCTCCTCCAGCCGTTTACCACCCAGGTCCACTCCGCGCACCGATAGTCCGGGGTAGATACGTTCGGCGTGATACCACTCAAAGGCCAAGACCGAACAGGGCAGCGAGGCCAAGAGGGCACAGAGAAGAACAAGCAGCAGAACGCGAGTCTTCATCTAAAGTCCCAGGTCATCATCATCCAGCACCACCGTCTCATGACAGCCTATTCGCCCTTTCCCTCGCCACTGGGGCGATACGGTACCGGGATGTACTGGACCGACGGACGCCGTTGACCGGGCTGGCGGTAGAGGGTCATCAGTTTGTAGACCGCCTCAGGCATGTCGGTACTGACGTTGAGGCCGAGCTCCTGTGCCTCCTCCACAGTAATGGGGTAATCGTGGGTCCAACGGCCCTCGGTGAGCACCTGGGCCAGCGCCTCGGCGCGTTCAGCGTCCATATGTTCGGCCAGGATGGACTGGGCCCGGGCCTTGACCTGATTCACAGCCTTGCGCGCCACGTCGGCCAGGATCAGGGTCTTGTCGTCCACCTCGTTGACGTCCTTCTGCTCCACGACCTTTAGTAGAGAAGCAGCCGGGTACTCGCCCAATTGCGGATCGACAGGCCCGATCACAGCGTTATCATCCATCACAATCTCGTCGGCGGCGAGGGCCAACAACGTCCCCCCGGACATCGCATAGTGGGGCACAAAGATGGTCACACGGGCCGGATGCCGGCACAGAGCGTGGGCGATCTGCTCGGAGGCGAGCACCAGGCCACCCGGCGTGTGCAGAATCAGATCGAGCGGGACATTGTCATCGGTCAGCTTGATGGCCCGCAGCACCTCCTCGCTGTCGTCAATGTCGATATAGCGAAAGACGGGAAATCCCAGCAGGGCCATCGTCTCCTGGCGATGAATGAGGGTGATGACGCGGCTGTCCCGTTCCTTCTCCAGTTCGCGCATCAACTTGAGACGGGCCGCATTCAGCATACGCTTCTGGATAGCCGGCAGCAGGCTGCTGATGATAAAGAAAACCCAGAACAGATCAGAGATGGACATCAGGACCTCCTGTTCTCCACAACGGCTCTACCATGGTTGGTACTGGTCAGCATAGGTGCGAGGGCGCGGAGGGGAAATGAGCTTGATAATCGCCAGTCCAAAGACAAAGCCCCCGATGTGCGCCCACCAGGCGACACCACCGCTCTGAAAAACATCGGCGGCAGTCAAAGCAAAGAGGCCATTGAACAACTGGGAGACAAACCAGAATCCCAGGTACAGCAAGGCCGGTACTTCGACGATGCGGATAAAGTAGAATATGGGCACGAGGGTGATGACCCGGGCCTGGGGATACAGCACCAAGTAAGCGCCCAGCACGCCAGCGATGGCCCCGCTGGCGCCCACCGTCGGGATCGGCGATTTGGCGTAGGCAATCAGGTGAACGGCGCTCGCTGCCAAGCCAGCACACAGGTAGAAGAGTATATAACGAACCGGCCCCAGGCGGTCCTCGACGTTGTCGCCAAAGATGTAGAGGGCAAACATATTGGATATCAGGTGCCACCAGCCACCGTGCATAAACATCGAAGTGAACACGGTGATCCAGGCAAACACGCCCCCCTCCTGCCAAAAGTCGGCGGGCACCAGACCCCAGGTGAAAGTCACCCGCTCCAATTGCCCCGGACCCATCAGGGACTCGAACAGGAAAACAAGCACGTTGAGGGCAATGATGGCCGTGTTGACGACGGGAAAACGGCGGGCAGGTATGGTATCTCGTAATGGAATCATATCCGACTTCTCCGAACGATCTCTTGTAACGATCTCTCGAGAGCGACGCTGCTCGCGAGAGATGGACCACTTGAACTCGCGCCTTTTAGTGCGTCGAAGTATACTACATGCGGTCTGAATTGCAATGGATGGCCGAATAAAACGGGGGATCATCTCGTTATAATGGTAGAAAGGACAAGCATTTAAGTGAGCAGCCGGCCAGCATCGCCAGCAGAAACGGAACTTGACCTGATTGTCCAGGCCCAGCAGGGAGACAGACGGGCCTTTGGGGAGCTGGTTCGACGCCACCGAGGGGGAGTTGTCAACGTGGTCTATCGAATGTGTGGGGATACAAACCTGGCCGAGGATGCAGCGCAGGAGGCGTTCGTCCGGGCCTGGCAGCACCTCCCCGGCTATCGACCGCGTTCTCCCTTCCGTAACTGGCTGTATCGCATCGCCACCAACGCCGCACGGGACGCACTGCGGCGCGAACGGGAGACGACCGACATTGACACACTATCGCTGGCCGCGGCGGGCGCGGGACCGGAGGCTGCAGTGGAGGGAGCGGAACGAGGGGAATGCGTGCGACAGGCGGTGCTGGCGCTACCACCGGCCAGCCAAGAGGTATTGATATTGCGAGAGTATGAAGGACTATCCTACCGGGACATTGCCGAGACGCTGAGCATACCCATCGGCACGGTGATGTCGCGCCTAAACTATGCCCGAAGCCGGCTGCGAGAATCGCTGGCCCCTTACCTGGAGGCGGTATGAACAATCACACAACAGCCTGGTTAGGAGCGTATCACGATGGCGAGTTGCAGGGCGCTCGCCTACGGCAGGTGGAGGCACATCTATCGCGCTGCGAGGCCTGCCGGGCGGAACTGGAGGAGCTGCGAAAGCTGACGGCCCTCTTGCAGGAGAGCCCTGCCCCGGAGACCATCACACAGCCCGAGCGTTTCGTGGCGCAGGTGGCGCTGCGGCTGCCCCGCCGCCCAACGCAACCGGCGTGGAAGAGAACGCTGGAGGCGGGGTGGCAACTGGCGCCGGTGGGCCTGCTGGGGGCCTGGGCCTTTGTCGAGGCGGCCTTTATCGCAACCTGGGTGGTGCTCCTGGGCCTCAGAGCGGGTGTTGGCGGTGAATTGGTGGCAGGGTTGTTGCCCGCCGTGGAACACGAAACGTGGGCAGGCGCGACCCTGAATTACCTGGGGGCTGATCTTAGCGCCGCATCGTGGACCGTGCTACGGTGGGTGGGAGCGCTGGGCTGGAGCACCATCCTGCACCTGGCCATACTGATCGGCATCGGATTGCTATACTGGAGCTGGCTAGCAAGCTGGTGGGCGCGGCAGCGACATCAGACCAGCAATGGGCTTGGATAGAAAAGATAAGGAGATAACGATGGATCATATCAAGATACTGAAACGTGCATTTAACATCACCTGGGTCTACCGGGCGCTGTGGGTCTTTGGGATCATCCTGGCGCTGACAACCGGTGGAAACGGCGGCAACAATCCCCAGGGCACCTATAACGGTGGCGGAAGCGGAGATTCCTCTCAGGAGTTCCAATGGCCTGAAGGGTTGCCCGCGCCTCCATTTGGAGAGCCTCCCACACCACCGTTCGAAGAGTGGCCCTCGTGGGAGCTCCCGTCAGAGTACGTGGGCACGGCGATCGCCGTTGGCATCGGACTGGCTTGCGTGTTCCTGCTCGTGTTCATCCTGTTCCAGATCGCGCGCTACGTGGCTGAGACAGCGTTGATACGTATGGTGGATGACTATGAGGAGACAGGGGAAAAACGGAGCGTCCGCCAGGGCTTCCGGTTGGGCTGGTCGCGCGCCGCGTGGCGGCTCTTTCTGATCAACCTGGTGGTGGGACTGCCGATAGTCGTGGTGTCTCTACTGCTGTTCCTGATCCCGGCCGGCGTGATATTCGTATCAGTGCGGGCCCTGGATACCCTCAGCGTGGCAATCGGAGTGGTCGGCATCATCGCCGGGGTTGGCCTGTTCTTCCTGATCCTCCTGTTGATCATCGTCGTCGCGATCGTGCTCTCGCTGTTGATGCCTTTCTTCCGGCGAGCGTGCGTCCTGGGAGGGATGGGAGTGATCGAGTCGATCCAAGAAGGAAGCCTGTTCGTAAGACGCCACCTGAAGGATGTGGGCATCATGTGGCTGCTCATGATCGGATTGGGCATCGCCTGGATAATCGTCATGATCCCGGTCTTTGTCGCGCTGGTCCTGGTGGGCGCGATGGTGGGAGGGCTGCCGGCGCTCCTGCTAGGAGGATTGGCCAGCCTGGTCGCCAAAGGAGCTGCGCCGTGGATCCTGGCAGCAGTCGTGGGTATCCCAATCTTTCTCCTGGTGGTAGCGGCGCCAGCGCTCTTCCTGAGCGGGCTGAAAGAGGTGTTCGCGTCCAGCACGTGGACGCTGACCTACCGCGAACTGCACGCGTTGGACGGACTGGACACAGAGCCAGGACTCGAGCCATATCCGGACAGCGCGGACTGGCAGACGTCGGACGACACGGCGCCGGATGAGGCCGACTGGGACGTGGTGCCGGATAGCGCCTGAGCACAGGCGTCACATAGAAAGGAGCCGTCAAATGAGGCAAGCCGAAGTTGACCAGTTGCTGGCCCAACAGTTCACGTGTCCTCGCTGCAAACAGACAGGGGCGCACGTCGAACGGCTGGCGATGTCAGGGACGGGATTGTCCCGGATGCTAGAGATCCAGGCCCATCGCTACGCCTTTGTCTCCTGCACCAACTGCGGATACACCGAGGTCTACAACCTGCGCATGCTGGAAGGGAAGGACGACCTGGGGACTTTTCTAGAAGTCCTGTTCATGGACTAGCCTGTCTGAGAGATGTCTCACCTATGCTCAGGGCGGTCTCCACGGTGGAGACCGCCCTCGTTTTTCCGGTGAACTGGATACTCCCCAATCAAG
>CAYUIS010000040.1:13187-37304 GCA_964444825.1 uncultured Anaerolineales bacterium
GAGGCTAGAGCTTGAGAGCTGTCGACAACGACGACGCCCGGACCTCGTCGGCGCTCACCTCCCGGCCGAGTTTGTCGGAGAGATAGATACCCTCAGAGATCAGCATCGTATTGAGCGCCAGTTCGGCGGTTGGCAACAGTTCAACGCGCCCCTGGAGAGCGGCCACCCAGTGCCGCTGAGGAGAATCGTACGCGTCGGCGGTCTCGCGCATCAGATGGACGCGATAGTCGAAAGAATCCAGATCGACGGTGGCGCTCAGGTCGAGATCTCCCACGCTGTGAAAGAAACCAAACGGATCGAGCCGCACCCCACCAAGCCTGCCCACCACGTAGGAACCCTCAAACGGGTCGAGGTGGATGGCCCAGGACTCGATGATGTCGAGCGTGGTGCCGCCTTCAAAGTAGACGAGCCCCAGACCGAGTTCCTCGACATTGTAGCCGCTGGATGCCCGGCGAGCCTCGTCCATAAGCGTCTCCTGGTAGGTCTTGCCCGAAATGCGCACGACCGGCGGGTTGTCCAGGAGGTACAGCATTCGAGAGATGTGGTACACGCCCATATCGTACAGCGCCCCACCGGCGGCGTTCTCCTTCTGCACAAACGTAGGGGTGCCGTACCCATCCACATAGGGCCTGCCGCGGCGCCGATACCCGGTCGAACGAGCGTGGTAGAGCTGGCCCAGTTGCCCTGCCTCGATCAGCACCCGCGCGGCCCTTGTCTCAGGAGCAAAGAGCCGGTTGAGCTGGATGGACAGCTTGAGGCCAAGCCTGTCCGCGGTGGCGGCCATCACCTCGGCATCGCGGTAAGCGCCCGCCATTGGCTTCTCGCAATAGACGTGTTTACCCGCCTCCAGAGCGGCAACCGTCGCCGGCATATGCAGGTTATTGTGGAGACACACGTCCACAGCCTCAATATCGTCGCGTGCCAGCAACTCTCGAAAATCAGTGTACACGTGGGGGATACCGTGTTCGTGGGCGACACGGAGGGCCTCCTCCTCGTCGATGTCGGCCACCGCAATCACCTGCGCCCCGGGAATGGAAGCATATTCCTTCAGGTGGTGCTTACCGATCTGTCCGACGCCGATGCAGCCGATCTGAACCTTGCTAGCGCGATCCTCGTTTGCCAAGACGCCCTCCTTACTTTCCCATCTCGCGCAGGCTTCTCAAGCAGCGTTTCGCACACTCGAGAGGTGAGTAAAGGCCGACCTCCTGTTCCACGATGTACCACTCGGTGCCGCCAGAACCCTCGCACGCCGCAAAGATCTCTTCCCACGCGACAGTTCCCTCACCAATCAACGCGTGTTCGTCCGTGGGAGAGTAACCCCTCAGATGCACGGTCTTGGCCCGGCCTGGATACCGGTTCAGGTACAGCGTGGGATCCACACCCGCTCGGAAGGCATGCCCGATGTCCAACTGCATGATCACGTCCGGGCCGGTATTGCCAAAGATCGTGTCAAAAGGAGACTCCCCTTCGAGTGGGGCAAACTCCCACCTGTGGTTGTGGTAGCCTGTGTACAGCCCTTCCGGCTTGAGCGTTTCGGCGAGTTTACCGAGCACCTCCGAGACGCTCAGCAGAGCAGCGCGCGACGAGCGAATCTCGTCCGAGAGCCCTGGAACGATCGGATATTTCATACCCACCACGTGGCTGAACTCGATCACCTGTTTGAGGCTATCGCCGGACATGTGTTCCCATCCGACGTGAGCGCCCAAGATCTGGAGGCCCACGTCGTCGCACATCTTGCGGATTCCCTCGGCATTGTCCCACACCTCGGGCCAGTAATAGCACAACTCGACCCCATCGTAGCCCATCCCGGCAATGGCCTTGAGGGTGCCGGGCATATCCTGGAGGAAATCCTCCCGCACCGGCCACGTCTGCACAGCGATCGGAATCTTTTTGGTCACGGTACCTCCTCACAAAATAAGCGTAAACGGAAAACCGGGGCTGCGACAAGCACCTTCGTCCCAGCCCTATCTCTTGGGACCGGAAAATGTTGCGCCAACCATGGCACACATGGCCCACGTGCACAGGAGCAGTTCTAGCCGCATCGCAGCCGGATCTGTCAACGTCTGGCGCAGGATCTGTAACAATCCTCTCTCACCGGATGGAAACTCGTATCGGACAAGCGGATACAACCACGGGACAAACCCACCGGCGTCGGCCAGCAGGTGTCCCAGGTATCCCAGTGCCCAGCTCCAGGCGACCTGCCGTCCCCAGACCAACCCCACGGCAGCGGTCGAGATAACAAGTCCAGCCAAGCTATGAGCGGCCATTCGACCGCTGGGGGTCAGGTGCAGCACCTGGCACAGGGTCTTGTCGACCACATCGGGGAAAACACCGCCAGCTACGGTAGGGGCCAGATCTGCCCGCAGATAGCGATGCTGCAGAATCGAGATGGCCAGATGTCCAAATATCACGATGGTCTCAACTAGGCACTCTGTTTGCGGGCTGGTAGGTCGATCTGCCGGCCGTCCTCAAGCGTCACCTGCCAGGTGGGTGTCCAGGCCACACCGACGTACTCGACCATCACGTCGGTCCGGCGGGGTTTGACCTCAAATTCCTGGAGCTGCTCCAGCTTCTCCGCCCACGCCTCGTTGATCTCGGCCGCCTGCTCCTCCCACTGGGCTTTCAAGTCCTCCAACTGCCCCTTGAAATCCTCAATCGCCTCCACCGACTCCTCGACGTCGGCCTGGGCTTTTTTCGTATACGTGCGGCGCCGGCTGGCGCGCGACACTGCGGTTCGAGTCCGCTTTCCCAAAAGCAGGTTCAACGCCGATTCGCCCAACCCCAGCATCTCCTCCCGCTTACGAGCCTCCAACTCGTCCTCGTCGCCGTCCAGTTCCCGCTGCTCACGGCGTATCTTTTGCTCGATGCGGTCGACCTGTTGCTCGATCTTGGCGCGGGCCTTTTTCAGCTCGGCATCCCGCTGTTCGCGGGCCTCCTCCTCGCACCGGACGCGAAAATCGCGGCGATTCTCGTCCACTTTGCCGTATAGATCAAGCGCCGGATTGTATAGAATGGCCGTAGAGACATTGTAGTAGAGAAAGTCGGCAAAGTCCTTCTCCAACTGCTTCAGTCCCTGGGCGCGGGTCAGCGACGATGGTACTCCTCCATACCTCCCCTCCCCCAACGGCTTTTGCGAGAGGTCATCCCGACTCACCACGGCCTGTCCTTCGCTCCAGTCCACCCCCAGGGGTCCCTCGCTCGGCTGAACCAGGCGCGCCACCACCTGCTGGTGATTCACGCCCCGCTTCTGATCGATGGTCCGCACCGTACCCAAAGCCAGGAGATAGGGCGCGTAGACCATCTGTCGCTCACGGGCCAGTATCGATTGCCCGGCCTGCTCCTCGTGTTCTCGCAGCGCCCATTCAAAAGTGATGGTGGGCGGCAGGAAAACCTGGGGCACCTCAGAAGGAAGCGTGGGCGGAGTGGCGCTCAACCCTGGGGATGCCGACTTTGGCAGGCGTTTCGCCGCAGGGGCTGCAGCCGAGGCCGCCGTCGCCACCGGCTCACCGGGCTTTTCCTCCACCTCTGCCCGTTCTTGCTCCTTGACCGGGAGATCGGGTTGCGGGAGGTCGGCAGCTAGCTGGCGAATCTGCTTGCGGGTCATCGGGCCGCGCAGATAGGACATCGCCCAACGGGTGTGGAAAAAGACGGGCGGGCCCTCGTGAATGTCGTGGAACAAAAAGACGCGGGATTTGAGCGAACCCAGCGCTCGGTCGACCGACGCACGGTTCATCTTGGCCCCAGCCTCGGCCATGGCCCCCTCCAACCCCTCTAGCACGCGCATTTTGTCCCGCTCTGCCCGCAACGCGCCCACCGCCCACGTGCCAGCGTTGGTCAGTCCCTTGTAGTCCAGATCGGCGGGATTCTGGGTGGAAAGCACGACACCCAGACCGGCTGATCGTCCCTGTTTGATCAGGGCCATGAGGGGAGCCTTGGTGGGCGGGTTCTTTGGATACGGCGGGAAAAAGCCATAGACCTCGTCAAAGTAGATCATCGCCCGCAGATCCGTGGTGCCCGACTGGTTGCGGAGCCAGTCGCGGGCGGCCTCGAAGAAGAGGGTGATGAAGAAAAGCCGCTGCGCGTCGTTGAGGTGCGCCAGGTAAAAGATGTTGGCCCGTGGACGACCGTCCGCCGTGTGAAGCAGCTTACCCACGTCCAGCGGAACTCCCTCCCGCCAGGTCTCGAAACCAGGGGCGGCCATCAGATTGTTGAGCGTCCGAGCCAGCTCGAAACGGTCCTTCTCTGGAAAAAAGGTCTCCAGGTCAAAGACACCCACCTGCTGGAACGGAGGCTTGGGCAACAGACGGATCAAGGTAGCCAGGTCGAGGTGCTCACCGGCACGCCAGGCATGCTCGATGATGCGCGCCAACAGGATGTGTTCTGGGCTCTGCAGCGGATCGGCCTCAACACCCACCAACCCCAAGAGTGCCGAGACGATGCCTCCGATACGCTCCTGCAACGCCTCCTCGTGCTCATCCCAGTCAGCGTCGGGCGTCTCGAAGAAGTGAAGCACGTCCACCGGCTGACCTGCCTTCGAACCGGGGGTGAAGATGGTAAACTGAGCCGTCTCGCGCAAGCGCTTGATGCGCTCGCCGGTGATATCGGAGCCGGCTAATCCGTTCTTCCACATATCGGCGACGTCGGCAGCGTACTCACCAATGTCCTTCCCTCGCCGCCGGGCACCCTCGGGGTCCACCCAAGGGGCAAAATCCTCGGGGCGCAGTTCGGGGAAGGTAAGCAACAAGTTGACCATGTCGCCCTTGGGATCGAGTATAAAGACCGGCGTGCCCTGAAGCAGAACCTCCTCCAGCAGGATCATGCCCAGGCCGGTCTTGCCGGAGCCGGTCATGCCGAGGAGCACACCGTGGGTGGTAAGATGGCGCGCGTTGTAGAGTACCGCTTCGCCGGTGGTTTCACCCTTCTTCAAATCATACTCGTGACCCAAATAGAGTTTGCCCTTTTCGTCGATGTCGCTCATCTGCGCCTCCCTCCCGTTGTGGTGTGGACTTCATTTTACCCGGAGTGGGAGAAGATGCAAGTCGAGACTGCGGATGCAAGGTGAGAAAGGTGACAAAACGGAGTAGGCGCCAGTGGGCTTTTGACTTCCATAGCAGGTTGGGCTATACTGAAACTTGAAAGAACCACACAACAGGGCGATCCCTGCGGAGGTACAATGGACAAGCACCAAACAAGACCGTCACTATCCCCCTCTCAACTGGCCCACACTTTCTCCATCGTCGCCCGCGACCCCACCACCGGCGAGATGGGCGTGGCGGTGCAGTCCCACTGGTTCTCGGTTGGGTCTCTGGTGATCTGGGCTGAGGCAGGCGTGGGAGCCGTGGCGACGCAGGCCCTCGTCGAGGTGAGCTACGGCCCATTGGGGCTGGCGATGATGCGAGCGGGCAAATCGGCCCCCGAGGCACTGGCAGCGCTGTTGACAGCCGACGAAGGCCGCGAGATCCGCCAGGTGGCGATGGTGGATGCTCAGGGCCAGGTGGCGGCCCACACCGGCGCGCGCTGCATCGCCGACGCCGGGCACGAGACCGGCGATGGATTCTCCGTGCAGGCGAACATGATGGCTAACCCCGAGGTATGGCCAGCGATGGCCCGGGCCTACCGGAAAACGGGAGGCGACCTGGCGGAACGGCTGGGAGCGGCCCTCGAAGCGGGGCAAGCGGCCGGGGGCGATATCCGGGGACAGCAGAGCGCGGCTCTGCTGATCGTAAAACCTACCTCCTCCGGTCGTCCGTGGGCTGACCGGGTGATGGAGCTGCGCGTAGAAGATCATCCAGAGCCCATCTCTGAGCTGCGCCGGCTCGTGCACCACCATCGATCCTACCAGCGGATGAACCACGGTGACGAACTGCTGGGAGCCGGACAGGTAGAGGAGGCCCTGGGCGAGTACCGGGCCGCCGCCGAGATGGCGCCCGAAATCGAGGAACTGCCTTTCTGGCACGCGGTGACGCTAGCCGACCTGGGACGTGTGGACGAGGCGTTGCCTATTTTCAAAGACGTCTTTACCAGAAACCCGGACTGGGCCGCGCTGCTTCCCCGTCTGCCCAAGGCCGGTCTGCTACGTGACGACCCCGAGATGATACGCCGTATCCTGGCGCTGGTGTAGCGCACCTCTCACCAAAGCCCTCCCGCAACCATCCGGCCTGGCCATGGTCGGCCTCTTGCCGAGCTCCCCCTGCCAGCCGACCGTGATCGAGCCAAAGCTCTAATCTCTTTCCCATAGAGCTCACGGTCTGCGCCTCACTTGCAAGTCTCCTAGTCTGTGGTAAAATGCGCGTGTTCAAATATGTGCATATACGTATACACGTCCAAAGATCCAGTTGTTCATCTGAGCCACCAGAAGCAGACGAGGCATGCACCCCAAGAGATGCTAAAGCCTATTGGGAGAACACAAGAATGGACCAGACACTGACCGAGGAAATCAGCCTCTTCCATGCCCAGATCTGCCAGGGGCTGGCCGATCCGACCCGCATCCTGATCCTGTATTTTTTGGACGACGGCCCGCGATACGTGACAGAACTGGCAGACAAGATGTCGGTCAGCCAACCCACGGTCTCACGACACCTGAAAGTGCTCCGGGATCGGGGACTGGTCAAGGCCACGCGAGAGGGCAACACCGTCCATTATGCGCTGCGTGATCGGCGCGTCATCGAGGCGCTGGACCTGTTGCGGGCGGTGATGGCTGACGTGCTGACCGAGCGGGCCGAGCTGGCCGAAGTGCTGGTCCAATAAGCAATCAACTCACATTTGTAACCAGATCGAGGAGAAAAGAAACACACGATGAGCAGATTGACAGATGTCCAAGAAACCTGGCTGCGTGAACGCTTTGACGGTCGATTCACAAGCGACCTCGCGGAACGCAAGATATACAGCCACGACGTGGGCGTGATGCCCCCGTTGGTCAAGCCGTTGATCGGCAGGAGTATCGCCGATGGCGTCGTCCAACCCAGTAACGAACAAGAGATCATCGACTTGGTTCGCTGGGCGGCTCAGAACCGCGTTCCCTTGGTGCCCCGAGGGAAAGCCACCTCCGGCTATGGCGGCGTCCTGCCCGTCAAGGGGGGGATCACGGTGGATTCCTGGCGTCTGCGCAAGATCGTCTCGGTGGATCAGGAAGCCCTCACCGTCACGGTAGAACCAGGCGCGGTGTGGCAGGATCTGGAAAAAGCGCTGGCCAAGCAGGGATTGGGCCTGCGCCTGTACCCATCCAGCGCGCCCTCGTCCACGGTCGGCGGCTGGTTAGCCCAGGGCGGCTTTGGCTACGGGAGTTTCGAGTACGGCTCGTTCTCTGAGAACGTCATCTCGGCCCGGGTCGTGATGCCCACCGGAGAGGTGCGCGAGTTCTCCGGTGACGAACTGGAGCTCGTCGCCGACGCCGAGGGGATCACGGGCATCATCACTCAGATCACGCTCAGTGTCCGCCCGCTGGAGGAAGAGCGGGTGATCGGCGGACGTTTCGCCACCGTCCGAGAGCTGGCGACGGCACTGCGGGCGGCCATTCAGCAAGGGTTGCCACTGTGGTCGGCGACCTTTATCAATCCGACGATGGCCCGCCTCAAGAACCAGCTTCCGCCCAAACTGGAACACGGCCATCCGATCGACGCACACCAAATCCAACTCCCAGAGGGATACCTGGCCATCTTTGTCTTCCCCGCATCTCGGGAAGGGCAGGTTCAGGATGAGCTCGAGCGGGTCATCACCGAGAGCGGCGGCGAACTCCTCAGTGACTTTGTGGCAACCCACGAGTGGGAGGAGCGCTTTTCGATCATGCACATCAAGCGGCTGGGGCCATCGTTGATCCCCACCGAGGTAGTCCTGCCGCTGGAGAACCTGGATCAGGCACTGGAGGATATCGAGGGCAGCATTCACCAGCCCCTATCTATCGAGGGTATGGTGGCCGGAGGCGAGACGCCGCAGGTCATCCTACTGGGTTTTATCCCCCACGACGAGCGGGCTTTGACCTACAACGTGGCATTCGGCCTGGCGCTCTCAGCCATCGAAAAGGCCAAGAAACACGGCGGGCGGGCCTATGCCAGCGGCCTTTACTTTGTCCAGGAGGCAGAGAACATCCTGGGCGCAGAGCGGGTGCAGAGGCTGCGAAACCTGAAACAAGAGGTGGACCCGCAGCGCATCATGAACCCCGGCAAAATACTGGATAGTAGCCTGCTGGGAACCTTCATGAGCGTCGCCGGGGCTTTTGAGCCCCTGGTGCGCACCGTGGCCAACCTGGCAAAGGCGCCCGTCGGCGAGCGCATCCAGGGGGCTGGCAGGCGCGGCATTCCCGACGACGTGGCCTGGTACGCCTACACTTGCGCCCAATGCGGGGCCTGCGTAGATGGCTGCGACCAGTTCTATGGGCGGGGATGGGAGTCCCAATCGCCACGGGGCAAGTGGTTCTTCCTGAAGGAGTATATGGCCGGACGGAGCCGGAGGATGAGCCAGGAGCAGGTGGATACCTTCCTGGCCTGCACCACCTGCGAGGTCTGCAACGTGGAGTGCCCGCTGGATTTGCCCATCGAGCCGAGTTGGCTGCAGGTACGCGGCAAGCTGATCCACGAGGACGACCGGTTGACTTTCCCCCCATTCGAGATCATGCGGGCCAGCTTGCGAAAAGAGCACAACATCTGGGGAGCCTACCGGAAGGACCGGCCCAATTGGGCGGCGGCAGGCATTGACACCATCCCCGAAAAGGCCGAGATCTGCTACTTTCCCGGGTGCACCGCCTCCTACGTGGAGCACGACATCGCCCAGTCTACGGCCTGCCTGCTGCGCAAGGCTGGCGTAGAGTTCACCTACCTGGGCTACGACGAGGCTTGTTGCGGCATCCCAATGCTGGTGGCCGGGTTGTGGGACACGTTCGAAGAGATCATGCGGCACAACATCGAAGCGATGAAAAAGCGAGGTGTCAAGACAGTCATCACAACCTGCCCAGCCTGTTGGCTGGTGTGGAAACAGTATTACCCGGAGTGGGCCGCCAAGCTGGGGATTGACTACCCCTTCGAGGCGCTACACTTCTCCGAGGTGCTGGCGGAGCGCATCCGGTCTGGTGATCTGGTCTTCGATCAAGCGGTGGATATGCGCGTCACCTGGCACGATTCCTGCCACATGGGCCGTGCGGGTGGCATTTACGAACCGCCGCGTGAGATATTGCAGGCAATTCCCGGCCTCGAGTTTGTGGAAATGGAGCACAATCGGGATCAGGCCCATTGCTGCGGTTCGGTGCTCAGCTTAGTGGCCGATCCCTCGGTAGCCAAGCACATCGGGGACGTACGGTTACGCGAGGCGGACGATGTACACGCTGAGGCCCTCGTCTCTACTTGCCCGTGCTGCCAGGTGCAGCTCCGCGTCACGGCCCAAAAGACCGGCCGCGACCTGCCCATCATAGACCTGGGCGCCATAGCTTGCCAGGCATCCGGCATCCCGCACCCTGACCCCACCGAGTACGCGCTGGAAATGTGGGCCACCTTCGAGGCGATGATCAACCTGATGAAGCCAGAGGCGATGGCCGACCTGATGGTCGAGCTGTTCCCGCAGATGGTGGACGCGATGCCGCTGGGGATGGGCAGCATGATGCGAGCTATCGGCAAGATGGGGCCGGTGGGCGGCGCGGTGCTCAAGGGGATGAAGCCGATGTTCCCTGTGCTCTTCCCACTCTTGATGCCAGCGATGATGCCCAAGGTGATGCCCGAAATGCTGGTGGCGGTAGAGAAGCGGGTGCCGATGCCGCCCGATATGAAGGAACAGATGCCCGATCTGATGCCAGCCGCGATGGATAACCTGATGCCCAAGATGCTGCCCGCCATCGTGCCGCTGATCAGCGATCCGTTGATCGAGTACCTGCAAGCGCAGTAGAGGCGAACCTGGACCAAAGGGACCGAAACGGGGCCGGTCACGCGACCGGCCCTGTTTGCTTTTCGAGAGCGAACGATCACTCAAACATCGATCAGAGAACCAGCTTTGGCAAGACCACGTTACTGAGCCAATGCATCCCTATCAAGCAATGGCAGAGTTGCCTCGGGCCGCGACTGCCAGGTACGGTGAATCTTGACCGCAGTTTCTATAGCGATCACGATCAGGGCCACGAGGAAAGCCAACTTGAGCGCATTGGCAACTGGCGGTACAGGCGCACCTTCCGGGAGCATGGCGGTCAAGGCCTTGGTACTCAGAATCGATGGTCCCAAGAGCAGCCGGACCAGGATCATAACATCAAAGCCGTGGAGCAGCAGGTCGGCAATACGGGTACCCAGTTGCCAGCGCCCCTGGCGCAGCAGTACCAGGTTCAAGATGATGGTCAGGCCCCAACGGATCTCTATCAGCGGCAGGTATAGGGAGAAAAACGCCGCTGATAGAATTGAGGGCACAATGTGCCAGCCATCATCATAGTACACGCCCGTACCGATACGATCTGGAAAGGCGATGAACGCGATCAGCAGGAGCGCCAGGAGGCCGATTTGCACGATCATGCCGGCGGGTTTGATCTCGTTGTGTTCTTCTATCGCTGGCAAGTCGTGCGGGTTCCATTCTTCTTCGTCGTCTAGTTCGAACTCGGCGTTGGGGATCACACGCTCCAACACGGCAAAGACCAGCGTTGTCGAGCCGATGCCGCCGACAGCGATATTGAAAAAGCGCACCAATCCTAGCCCCAGCAATTCGAGCATCTCCATCCCGACCGGGCTGGCGTAGAGCCTCCCCACGGCCGTGGACACAATGCTGGCGAGCAGCCCTGCGCCGACGACGGTAGCAACGACGATCAGGTACAAATTGTACACCTTGGGGCCGATTATGTACCGTGGTTGCGGTTGGTATTTGGCTGCCATTTGCGCCGGTGGGCCAAACTCCTCAAGCACGGCTACTTGATCCTCCTCTGAGAATGCAGTTTCGTCACTTGCCTCAAGTCCTGCGCGTTCCTCCAGGGCGTCAAGCAGTAGCGAACGCAGCTCTACTGTCACATCGTCGCGCAGCCGTTTGGGCAGCCGCCGGCCGACTTGATGTACGTAGCGGTTAATGAGCTCCATCTGTGTTGTCCTTCCTCTCTTCTAGTATGTGGTTTGTCGCTTCGACCATGTTCTGCCACTCGTGGACCAGCGTATCCAGCACCTCCCGCCCGGTTCCATTCAACCGATAATAGCGGCGCGGGCGCGATCCGGTCACTACCCATTCGCTTTCCACCAAACCTTGCGATTCCAATCGTCTCAACAAGGGGTAGAGTGTACCCTGATCGATCTCGATGTTGTGCTCCGCCAGTTGTTCTTTGAGCGAGTATCCATATTGTTGCTCCTGCAACTGGCTAAGCACACACAACACCAGGGTGCCACGCCGCAATTCAGAAATAAGATTGTCAGAGGTTTTGCTCATATTACTATGTTTCCTCTATCACTATTTGATGCATTATACCATATATCACACAGTATGTCAAGACATTGAGAGATGGTGATTTGCTCGGCAACCCTGTTCGTGTTACAATGTTTCAAGGTCCTCATTATGCAACTAGACGACATGCTCTTTACGCTCCCCCTACCCCTTATGGGTCTTCACCTCGCCGCCATCCCCGTCTTTATTTTTTTGATGTGGAAACGCTCGATCAGAGCAGCGGCGGGCTGGCTGATCTTTCTGGTTCTGGAAAGCGTTGCCGCAGCCTTTCTGTCGGTCTATGCTAGCGGTATGTTCGGCCTGGGCGGCATTATGGCGTGTCTGGCACTGCCTACAGCCATTATCTCTCTGCTTATACTGCTTATCCCTCTTCGCCGCTTCTTCCAGGCATTTGAGCAGGATCAGCCCCGGCGCAGGTTCTACCTGATCGGTGGGCTGCTCATCGTCGTTTTGCAGGTCGGTGTGTTCGTGGGGCAGTTTGGCGTCAAGTCAGCGTGCTTTGCACAGACTCGCAGACGCGCCGCTCCCATCATCGCCGCCGTCGAATCATACCACCAGGAGCACGGCAGTTACCCGCAAGAACTGGAAAAGATCCCCCTCACGTCTCTGCCAGGTTTGCCGTCTCCGGCATGTGGCTGGTCGCGGACTAGCGATTCATCACGAGCTGGGTTCACGCTGGAACAATGCGAACCGGACGTAACGCTGCTCACCGTGTACGCGGTGGATGGAGACTTTATCCGGCGCTACAATTTCTCGACCGGGAACTGGTCAACCGTCAGTTTTTTGGATGGAACTTGTAGCTACCTACGATGACACACTGTCAAGTTTGAACCGGAGTACCACCTGCAGATTGTAGAAAGAGCAACCCTACATCCAAACGTGGAACGGAGAAAGCTAATGCCAGTTATCGGACCGTTGGTTTTGGGAATCGTAGCACTTGGCGTGATATATGCCTTTGTGATCCGCCCCTGGCACCTGCGAATGGGTTCGACCAAGGATGAGGCTCAACGTTCCTTGCCGGGTGATGATCTGGTGCCCAACCCCAAGTTTGTGTGGAATCAGGCCATCACCATCCATGCGCCGGCTGCCGAGGTCTGGCCCTGGCTGGTACAGATCGGGAATCAGCGCGCCGGCTGGTACAGTTGGGACTCGATTCATCACCTCCTGGGAGTCGCTGGCAGCGTGGACGACGACCGTGGTTCCGCCAATCGGATCATCCCAGAGCTTCAGAACCTAAAGGTCGGGGACGAGATTCGGATGATGCCGGACGATATGGGCGCGCCAGGCTACACGGTCGTATCCATCGAGCCAGACCGGGCGCTCGTAACCCACATTGATGACGAGAACGCGGCGAGTTGGGTATGGGTCTTGGACCCCATCGATGCAGAGACAACGCGGTTGATCACCCGGTTTCGGCAGACCTGGGAGCCGGGCCTGATGGGTTTGACGTTTTGGATTGCCGACGAACTGGGAAGCCTGGTGATGACGCCCAAGACACTCTCCGGGATCAAGAAGCGGGCAGAGGCTGTGGCCGGGCAGTAGAGGGCTGATGGATGAAAGTGTCGCGTCCGTGCCTGCTCGAACGGCTGAACGCGGGTCTGGATCGCAAGCTGACCCTCATCTCCGCCCTGGCTGGCTTTGGCAAGACCACACCGTTGAGTGAGTCGCTGCTTGCGGCCGACCCGTCGCCTGGCTCTCGCTGGATGAAGAAGACAACGATCATGAGCCATCAACACAAGAGGGTCAGAGCGGCTGTCAGACGTGACCATACCGAAAACCATGTTCTGATATCCCTGGTCGCACTCTCCGTCACGGCTATCGCCACCCGCGTATATCTCGAGTTGTCCGGTTATCCCCAGGTCGGCAACGACGTGCTCCACATTGCCCACGCGCTCTGGGGCGGGTGATTGTTAATCATCGCCTTTTCTATTAGTACTCGGGCGGCGACCGCCTCGTCCGCTTGGTCTCACTGCGACGGCGCTTCTCCTGCAGCCGCCGCTCCCTCGCCGCGCGCGTCGGCTTTGTCCTGCGGCGCGCCTTGGGCCTGCTGGCCGCGCTGCGAATCAACTGGAGCAGCCGGTCGGTGGCATCCCTGCGGTTGCGCTCCTGGGAGCGGTAGCGCCGGGCATCGATGATCAGGACGCCCTCCTCCGTGACCTGGCGGCCGGCCAGCCGGATCAGGCGCTGGCGGACGTCGTCGGCAAGGGAGGGGGAGTTGGCCGCGTCGAAGCGGAGTTGAACAGCCGTAGCCGCCTTGTTCACGTGCTGGCCACCCGGCCCCGAGGCGCGGACAAAGCTGTATTCGATCTCGTTCTCGTCAAGGTCGATGTGTTTGGTGACTCTGATCATTCTAACTCACGCAGACCTCATCATCAAGCCCAGCAGCTCCTCGTGGACCAACCCGTTTGTCGCCACGCAGCCGGACGAATGGACGCGGTACGGTTCTCCCGTCGGCGTGGTGCAGCGACCGCCCGCCTCCTCGACGAGAAGCGCGCCAGCGGCTGCATCCCAGGGTTTTAGGGACAGGTGGAAATAACCATCCAGCCGGCCCGCCGCTACGTATGCCAGCCCCAACGCGGCCGAGCCCAACGCGCGCGCCGTGCCACAGCGGGGCATGATCTCCGCTAGATGAGCCAACACCCGCTCACGACCGGCGTTGTCGTGCGTCCAGTCCAGGCCCAACAGCGTGTGGTCAAAGTTTGCCACGCCGCTGACGCGCAGAGACTCTCCGTTGAGAGCGGCTCCCCCACCCCGCTCCGCGACAAAGGTCTCGTCCCGCAAGGGATCGTGGATGATGCCGACGAGGGGTTCACCTGCCTCCATCACGCCGATGGAGACGCAAAAGGTGGGGATCCGATGGGCATAGTTGGTCGTCCCATCCAGAGGGTCCACAACCCACACGATGCCATCGTCGATTGCATCTCCGCCAGCCTCCTCGGAGAGAATGGCGTGATCGGGGAAACGAGCCCGGATGATGTCTAGTACCGCAGCCTCGGCCGCCGTGTCGGCCTCGGTGACGATGTCACGAAAACCCTTTACGGTGACGTCGTGCCTGACAGAGTAGCGCTTGGCGATCACCTGACCGGCCAGGCGCGCGGCTTCGATTCCAGTCTGTAGCATTTATGGGGCCTCCCCACCATTCCGAGAAACCAGGGTTCTTGAGAGAACCCTGGTTTCTTACGCCAGTTCAACTGGGACCTGCGCAGAGATCACCATCCGATCCAGGCTCACCTCGCACGTCCAAGCATACACGCCGACGCCGACGCGGGCCGCATCCCGCAGGGCCGCACCAAAGGCCGCATCCGCCCGGTCGTGGGGTATGAAGCACACCGCATCGACCCGCTGAATGACAAAGACGACGGCAGCACGCTCCCCCCTGCCCACCGCGGTTATCAACTCCCGTACGTGACGGGTACCGCGTTCCGTGGGGGCATCGGGGAACTGGGCCACGCCGTCCTCGACCAGCGTCACCGACTTGAGCTCCACCCAACAAACACCCGCAGACCCCTCCAGACGAAAGTCCAGCCGGCTGTCACCCAACCGCACCTCCCGGTCAACGCGCTCAAACTTGCGGAACGGCTCCAGTTGACGTGCCGCCACGGCCTCGACAAAGAGCGAGTTGGGCAGCCGCGCATCGACAGAGACCAACGTGCCGGCATACGCCATCAGCTTGAGGTCGAAGCGCGTCTTACGCCGGGGATCATCAAACTCGACCAGCCAACAGCGACGCCCGGGCGTCAGCAGCTCCGGCAGACGTCCCGAGTTGGGCAGATGGGCGGCGGCTGGCTCACCGGCAAGTTCAACGGTAACTCGAAAACGGTTGTCGCGCCGCACAAAGCGGGCCGGTACCAGCGGTGGTAGTTTCACATCATCCGGTTTCGTCGAGAGAACCCGCCACGCCGTGAAGCAGGGCGCCCAACGCAGTACCAAAGCCAGCGTCGGGAGGCAATATAATGGGCGTGCTATATATCTCCCCCACCTGCTCTAGCACCCCACGCATACTGGCCATGTCAAAAAGATGACCGATGACGACAATGCGGTTCATCTGCTGTGCATTCGCCGCATTGATAGCCACAATCCCAATCACCTGTCCCACCAGCGTGACCAGCGCCGCCGCAATGTCCTCACGGCTGACAGCGAGTTGATGTCTCGCCAGGCGGCCAAAATTGACCGCCGTGACATCAGGGGGCAACCTACCAATCGGGCCCATGACCACGTCGCCTATGCTCAGATCCGGACCGTTGGGGTCCCCCTTCTGTGCTAGCGCGTCGATCTCGTGATGGTCGACCGTGTGCAGCAGCAGGCGACTCAACCCCAGCAGCGTGCCACCACCCACGCCGCTGCCCGTGACGTGAGCATACCGGTCGCCTCGAGCGGCTATTACGGCCGTGCCCGACCCGGCACTCACCACCAGTGTGGGCTCATCACCGTCATCAGAAGCAAGGCGAGCGAGCGCCTGACCGCCGCGGCCAATAGCGTCCACCTCGCTGACATCGATCACCTGCCAATCACCGATACGAGGGGGCAGTGCACGGTGCTGCCCGCCAGTGACGTAGAGAGATCGAAGCGAGGACAAATCAACGCCGCCCTCGGCCAATATCGCCTGTACCAACTCCGGACCAGGCCGCTCCCCAGCAGGCCTGATCCAGCAATGGAATTCTCCCTCGGCGTACACGATCACATCAACGTTGCTGATGCCAAAGTCGATCGCCGCATACACAGACGATGCCAACCCCTCAGGCAACGATGGGGAGAACAACAAGGAGCCCATAGGGACGTCCTTCCAACTCTGCATCTCGCTCTCTGCCGGTGAATTCACGCTGCCCTCGACCAAGTACCTATCCTAGAATTGCTCTAGCCCCCGCCCTCGGGGGCGAACGACACCCCCGAGACGGGGGTTTGAACGAGTCTACGGCCAGACTCTACCAGTCTACGAATCTAGTCACTCACTCTCACCGCGTAACTGGTTTCGATAGCACGGATGGTCGTCACAATGAACTTGTTGACCGGCGTGGCCACACCCAGCCGCTTGCCCTCTCGAACAATCGCCTCGTTGATGACGCCGATCTCAGTAGGAGCGCCCCGCAACACATCCTGCAACATGGACGCCCGATTGGTCGCCGTGGCGCGTGCCACGTCCCGCACCCGACCCAGTGGATCAGCGTACGGAAGGGAGACGCCGCCGACCTTGCAGACGTCCACAGCCTCCGCCACAACTTGCGCCATCAACTCGCTGGCGGCAGGGATCTCCACCAACTGGCCATTGGGCACGCGCAAGATAGCCGTGAGGGCGTTGATACCAACGTTGATGATCAACTTGCCCCACACCAGGCTCTGCAGGTCACCGGAGAGGTGAACCTCGAAACCAGCCTGTTCAAAGACAGCGGCTACACCAGACAGTTTCTCGGCAATCTCAGGTCGTGAGGCGATGTGAGTTGGCCCCGCACCCGCGTGGCGCACGCGCCCCGCTCCCAGCAATGTCGCGCCGTGTGAGGTAACGCCAGCCACAACCCGTCCTGCACCCAACACCTCTGCCATCGTCTCAGCGTTGCCGACGCCGTTTTGCAGCGTCAGCGCAAGCCCGTCGGGGGCGAGGAAACTATTCGCCCACTCACTGGCCTGCCGTGTCGCGTGTGCCTTGACAAAGATGATGGCCAAGTCTGCCTCCGGAACAGCAGCCGGGTCAGTAGTGGCGGTCACAGGGATGGTCGTTTCGCTGCCATCGAGCTCAATCAGGTGCAGGCCATCTCGTTGCATAGCGTCTACGTGCTTGGCCCACGGATCCAGCAACGTCACATCCGCCAGCGCCGACAGTTTGCCCCCGAACAAACTCCCCATCGCACCCGCGCCCACAACGGCTACTCGCATCGTCGCACTTTCCTTTCCCCCAGGCTCACTCACCCAATTCCTCCAGCAAAGCTTGCAGTGCCTCGTCACCCATGCCATAGCAATACTCCGGGCCAGGGAAAGTGCCATCGCGAACCTCGTCCCGGTAGCTTTCCAATGCCTCGACGATTGGCGCAAAGACGTTGGCGTACTGCTTGACAAACTTTGGCACAAAGCGGTCAAAGAGCCCGATCAAATCGTGGATAACCAACACCTGGCCGTCGCAGTTCGGTCCAGCACCAATGCCGATAGTAGGAATGCTCACACGCTCGGTGATGAGCTTTGCCACCGGGCTAGGAATCGCCTCCAGGATCAGGCTGAATGCACCCACATCCTCCAAAGCCAGAGCATCGTCAATGAGCGCCCTGGCGGCGGCGACATCCTTGCCCTGCACCCGGTAGCCGCCCAGCTTGGAGATTGTCTGGGGTGTCAGACCAATGTGGCCCATCACCGGAATCCCAGCACCCACGATGGCCTGGACGGTCGGCGCCATATCGCGCCCCCCCTCCAACTTGACCACGTCCATACCGCCCTCTTTGAGGAACCTTCCCGCGTTGCGAACGGCCTCCTTCACATCCACCTGGTAGGACATGAAGGGCATGTCACCCACCAGCAGAGGGTGTTTTGCCCCTCGAGCTACAGCCTTACAGTGATGCAGCATCTCGTCCATAGTCACCGTCACGGTGCTTTCGTGGCCCAGCACGACCATGGCCAGCGAATCGCCCACCAGGATGATGTCTATGCCCGCCTGATCGACCAGCAATCCGGTGGGGTAGTCATATGCGGTTAGCATCGTGATCGGTTCGGCCTTCTCTTTCTTGCTCTTCAGATCCAGAATCGTAATCTTTTTGCGGCTCACGAGGTCCTCCTCAAGATTGTGATATTGCTAGTTATGCACGGCGAGGTCTTTAAACGAGGTTGACGGCTGAAACGGTTGATGGTATGATGCAAACATTCAGCCATTCCTGAGCACATCATAGCATCACGAGCCGGGTTTGTCAATGTCCCGAGAGGAACGATCGTCATCCCCCTCAAGAAAACAGGGAGGCTATACATTGTCCACTACGCTGCCGGAGCCAATCATCAAGATCGAAGGCCTCCACTTCCACTACAATCCTGAGTCTGAACACCCCATCCATGCCCTAAAGGGAATCGACCTGGAGGTCTATCCTGGTGACTATCTAGTCATCGTCGGCCACAACGGATCTGGCAAGTCCACACTGGCCAAGAACCTCAACGTGCTGTTGCGGCCAACACAGGGCGACGTACAGGTCAAAGGGCTAAACACGCGAGATCCAGCCCACACACTGACCATTCGCAGCAGTGTGGGCATGGTGTTTCAGATTCCCGATAACCAGATCGTAGCCACCATCGTTGAGCAGGACGTGGCCTTTGGCCCGGAGAACCTGGGAGTACCAGAGGACGAGCTTAAAGAGCGCGTCGAATGGGCGTTGGGTGTGGTGGACATGCTGGAGCACCGCAACCGTCCTCCCCATCAGCTCTCCGCTGGACAGAAGCAACGGGTGGCCATTGCAGGCGTCATGGCTATGAAGCCTGAGGTGCTGGTGCTGGATGAAGCCACGGCCATGCTGGATCCAGAGGGACGGCGCGCCGTGCTGACGGCGGTGCGCCAGTTGAACCAGGAAGGGGTCACGGTTATCGCCATCACCCATTTCATGCACGAAGCCGCTGAGGGGAACCGCGTCCTCGTTATGGAGGCTGGCAAGATCGTTATGGAGGGGACGCCGCGCCAGGTGTTCTCCCACGTCGAAGAACTGCGTGCCCTCCAACTGGATGTACCACAGACGACCGACATAGCCTATCGGTTGAACCAGCGCGATGCCACCTTCCCGCCCGACCTACTGCTGGTGAACGAAGTAGCTGACGAGATTCAACGCCGCACCAACGGGAGAGGTGACGCATGAGCGAGCAGCCATTCATCCAGATTCGCGACCTGCATCACAGCTACCTGCGCAACACGCCGCTGGAAGTCACAGCCCTGCGCGGCGTGAATATGGGGATTCACAGAGGTGAATCGGTGGGGATCATCGGCCGCACTGGCGCGGGCAAGTCCACGGTGGTGCAGCATTTCAACGGCCTGATTCGCCCGCTGGAGCCGGGGAAGGTCATCGTGGATGGCCAGGATATGAGCGATCCCAAGGTAGACGTTCGCCGCATCCGGCAAAAGATCGGCCTGGTGTTCCAGTACCCGGAGCAGCAATTGTTCGAGCGACTGGTAGGCGATGACATTGCCTTTGGCCCCAAGAAGCTAGGTATGGAGCAAGCCGATCGCCGCGAGCGGGTCAAGTGGGCTATGGATATGGTGGGCCTCGACTTTGAGGAATTCAAGGATCGATTCACCTTCTCCCTGAGCGGGGGCGAGATGCGCAAGGCCGCCCTCGCAGGCGTCCTGGCCCTCCAACCAGAGATGCTCATCTTGGACGAGTCCACCTCCGGCGTGGATCCTCGCAGCCGGAGGGAGCTTTTGGAACGTCTGCTGACCTTGCACAAAGAGCACAACCTGACGTTGGCCTTTGTCTCACCGAATATGGAAGACGTGGCCGGACTGGTCGACCACATCTATGTGATGGACGATGGGCGCGTGGTGATGAGCGGCACCACCCGGGAGGTCTTTTCTCAGCCGGAGAAACTGCGCCAGCATGGGCTGGGTGTGCCCCAGGTAACCGAAGTAGCTCACGAACTGATCTCACGCAACATCCCTGTCGAACGGATTCCGGTGACGGTGGAAGAAGGGGTAGAGGAAATATGGAAGACTTTGAACTCCTGAGACATATCACCATCGGCCAATACCTGCCCGGCGACTCGCTGATCCACCGGCTAGATCCACGTACCAAGATCTCGATCTTTTTGTTCATCACGATAGCTGTCACGTTCAGCGTATCCTATACGGGCAACATCATCCTGGTGCTGGCGACAATGTTTCTGGTGCTCCTCTCCAGGATACCTATGAGCTACGTGTTCTCCGGTATCAAGCCAGCGATTCCCCTTATCATCGTTCTGGCCGTCTTGCAGCTCCTTCTATACGGTGATGGATTTGTACCATATGGCATGCAGAGCAAGACGTATTTTCAGTGGGGCATAATCCACATCACTAACGGGAGCCTGCAACTGGTCATCGTCTCCGCGATGCGCTTTGTCGAACTGCTGTTCTTGACCAGCCTGCTGACCAACACCACGACCCTGGCCGACATCACGCACGGCATGGAGAATATGCTCCGTCCTTTCTCCAGGTTCGGTGTGCCATCCCACGAACTGTCTCTGGTCGCGACGATTGCGCTGCGCTTTGTGCCGCTCCTAGCCGAACAATTGGAGATCATTATGAAGGCACAGGCATCTCGCGGAGCCGACATCGCTCACAAGGGCAAACTCCAGTTCATAACGACAGCGCGACAGGTGGCTGCGCTCATCGTGCCACTCTTTATCGATGCTTTCCGGCGTGCCGAGGATCTGATCCTGGCTATGCAAGCCCGATGCTATGTAGGCAGTCAAGGCCGCAGCAGTCTGGTCCGTCTCAAGTTTGCCCGGATCGACTATACGGTCTACGGACTCAGTTTGGCCTTCTCTGTAGCTATGCTGGCCTTGCGCAACCACTTTCCGTTCTAGATCCAGGTTCGCGTTTCAGTTCGTAGGTGCGACTTTTGCTCGTCCGCAGTCATAGGGCCTAGAATTGTTACCATAAAAAGAGTTCCCGCATATGATCACTGAACTTGAGAAACGCGTGCTGTCTCTGATAGACGACGATCAGGTTATCCGTTGGACACAGGAACTGGTGCGTATTCCCAGTGTCTATCGACCGGAGAAGGGAGAGGCCGAGGAACCGGCTGCCCGCTGGGTGGAGGCTCGCTTCAAGGAAATCGGTCTGCAGACTGTTTTCGAGGTCGTCGAGCCAGGGCGTCCCAACGTCATCGGCCGGTGGCAAGGCGCCAAAGACGGCAAGACGCTGATGTTCGAGGGCCACACCGACGTCGTCACTGAAGGGGACGTATCCCAGTGGACATATCCCCCCTTCGAAGCCAGGATCGCGGACGGCAAGATGTACGGTCGAGGTGCAAACGATATGAAGGGAGGCCTGGTCGCCGCGATCTGCGCGACCAAGGCCATCGTTGAGAGCGGCGCCCGGTTAGGGGGTGACATTCTCATCGGCGCCGTGTGCGACGAAGAGGGCCACATGATCGGCATCAAGCACTTTGTGGAGCAGGGTTGGGCCGATAGCGTGGACGCGGCCATCATCTGCGAGCCGGAGGAAAACCACCTCTGCATCAGCCAGAAGGGTGTTATGTGGGTGCGGATCACGCTCACGGGCAAGATGGCCCACGGAGCGATGCCCTTGACCGGCATCAACTCGGCCTACCCCACAGCCGGGTTCCTGATGGCAATGCACAAGCTCGAAGCGGAACAGATCGCCACCCACGGCCAGCACGAGTTCCTGGGCCAACCCAGCATCACGCCCACCATCCTCCGCTCACCCGTGCGAGGCGAGCCCCAGAACAACGTCATGCCAGCCCAGACCGAGGTCGTGTTGGACATCCGCCTGATCCCCGGGCAGTCGCCAGAGGAGATCAAAGCCAGGATCAAGGACGCTTGTGACGTGCTCACCGCCGCCCAAGAGCCAGACAAGCCGGTCTCCTACGACGTAGAGGTTTTGGAAGCCCGAGCGCCCACCGCTACCAATAGGACCGAGCCGATCGTCCAAGTGCTGGATCGAGCCTACCGCGATCTCACCGGCCAGGAGCCGGTCTATGGCGGCGTGCCTGGTTCCACCGATGGCACGATCCTCAATAGCCAGGCTGGCATCCCCATCGTCACCTGTGGCCCTGGCGACATTTATATCCCGCACCACGTGGACGAGTGGCTGGGCCTGGACGAGCTGATCGAAGCAACTCGGCTTTACACCATAGCCGCCATGCGTTTCCTGGGTGTGGAGGAAGAGTAGAATCTGCTATTGTCCTGCAATCCATGTTCTGAGGCCAAGCGCAACCTTTGTCAGGTTGGGGGTTTTTATCCCCTATGAGGAGCAGTATGCACAACGCCATCACCGATGTAGCAGGCATCAAGGTCGGTCACTACACCGACCGTGAGGGCATCACCGGCTGCACGGTAGTGCTGTGCGAAGGTGGGGCCGTGGGAGGCGTGGACGTGCGCGGTTCCGCGCCTGGCACCCGAGAGACCGACCTGATGCGCCCGGTGAACATGGTGCAAGAGGTGCACGCCGCACTACTCACCGGCGGCAGCGCCTATGGCCTGGACGCGGCAGGCGGGGTCATGCGTTGGTTGGAGGAACGCGGGATTGGCTTTAGCGTTGGCGTGGGGGTGGTGCCTATTGTGCCGGCGGCGGTGCTGTTTGACCTGACGATTGGCGACCCCAAGGCCCGTCCCGACGCCGATGCGGGCTACCAGGCCTGCCAGTCAGCAAGTGACGGGCCAGTGGCTGAGGGAAACGTTGGCGCGGGGACTGGGGCCACAGTGGGTAAGCTGTTAGGCCCCAAGTTTGCCACCAAGGGCGGCCTGGGCACAGCCAGCGTCAAGATCGGCAAAGGCATCGTCGTGGGGGCCATCGTCGCCGTCAACGCCTTCGGCGACGTGGTAGATCCCGATACTGGCACGATCCTCGCCGGTACGCGCAAGCCGGTGGGCGGTGGCTTTATGAACACTGTGAAACAGATGCAGGGCGGCGTGGGCCAGACGATCCTCGGCTTTGCCAATACTACGTTGGCCGTCGTCGCCACGGATGCCTATCTGACAAAAGAGGGAGCTAACAAGGTAGCTCAAATGGCCCACGACGGCCTGGCGCGATCGATTCGACCGGTGCACACAATGCTCGATGGTGACACCGTCTTCGCCCTGGCCACCGGTGAGCGCCCCAAGAAGGGCAAGGGCGCCGATCCTAGCGTGGTGGGCACCGCGGCTGCCGAGGTGCTGGCACAGGCTGTGGTGCGGGCAGCGCAGCAAGCAGAGTCCCTGGGCGGTGTTCCGGCGGCGCGTGACCTAAAGGCGTGAAACGTGAGCTTGAGACCTTGTGGTGTGACGTTTCAGGTCTGAGCACGTGCTTCGGATTTTGGGGTTTTTGGAGAGGAGGTGTGAATGGACTAGAATCGGTCACAAGAACACCGCATCGTCTTGTATTGGTTCGTTCGTCTCATCCGCACGGGCCAGAAAAGGGTTCTCCGGCCCGCAGACTGATCAAACAATCTCATTACTCAAGGAGGGTATATCATGGAGGAAAAGGGTTTCTCGGTACGCAAGATCGTCATCTCTGGCGTGTTGGCCGCCATCGCCATCCTGCTGGGAGTGACCCGTCTCGGGTTCATCCCGGTACCTAACCTGGCAGGCAATGCCACCATTATGCACGTGCCAGCCATCATTGGAGGCGTCATGGAGGGATGGCTGGTCGGAGGCATCGTCGGTACCATCTTTGGTCTGTTTAGCTTCCTTCAGGCCACCACACCACTCTTCAAGGACCCGCTCGTCGCCGTCTTGCCCCGCATTTTTATCGGCATCACCGCCTATTTCACCTACGCGGGCCTGAAAAAGGCTAACGAATACCTCGCTCTCATCGTGGCTGCCGTGGTGGGCACACTGACCAACACGGTACTCGTTCTGGGCATGGCCGTCATTCGCGGCTACCTGCCCATGGCCGCGATCCCACCCATCATCCCACAGGCCATCGCCGAGGTGATCATTGCCGCCATCATCACCGTCGCCGTCGTCGTGGCCTGGAAGCGCGTCGAGACCGGCCGCGGAGAGGCCAAGATGTAGCTCCTGCAAGCCCTGCCCGAGTCGCCAGTCGACCAGGCAAGGATAGCTGAGCGAGAAGCCGGCGTCTCT
>CAYUIS010000041.1:0-7254 GCA_964444825.1 uncultured Anaerolineales bacterium
AAACTGGCAGTCGGCCCACCGGCGCGCACTCGGGTCGAAGGCGGCATCATTCCCATTGTGTCGGCTCGTTCCCTAGTTGGGACACGAGTGACTGTCGAAGGGATCATCACGATGCACGCCGACGGCCCTCCTGCCGGAACGAGCAACGTCGTGTTCTACCTTCAGGATGAGACGGGCGGGATCAAGATCAACTGTCTTGATGAGAGATTTTTGCCTTCAAACCTGAACCCAGGCGACTGCGTGCAGGTTACGGGTGAGGTAGGCACGGTCCACCACTCGGTACAGATCGTATCCGCTGCCAACTCTGACGAGATCGCCCTCCTTTCGACGGAGGGACCGGTGCAACCTCGGGCAGTGGCCCTTTCGCAGGCCACGAGTGATCCGACCACAGCGGGATGGCTGATCGCTGTCACAGGACAGGCGATCCGTGTTGAGGGGTCCAGGCACGGTTACGAAATAGATCTGGCCGATGATCAGGGAAACGTTCTGCTGGTCTATACGGACAGGCTGAACGAAATGCAGCGCTCGATCGAACAAGTAGCAGTCGGTCATCAATACACCATCGTTGGCATCAGCGAGGTGTTCGACAACAGTCCGCAGCTCAAGCCCCGCATTCCCGCCGACATCATCGAGATTCACCCACCAACCTTGATGATCGAAGCGTTTGCACCACACAATGTCTTGCCCGAAGAGACGCTTGTATACACACTCACCGTATCCAACCATACCAACACGGATTTCACCGATGTGACCATCACCAGCACGCTGCCCTCTGAGAACGCGGTCTTGGCCGCCATCGATGATGAAGGAATTATGGAGGAAAACGGTCTGTATTGGACCATTCCCGCACTGGCAGCACATACGAGCCACAGTGCTCGATTCTTTGCAGCCGTACTCACCGACACCGGCACCATCGTCCTAGAGCGCTATGCGGCCTGGGCAAACGAATGGCCACTACACGAAAGTGGCTTGCCGCTCGTCACGTTCATTGGGGCGAGCGTACCCGTCCATGCCATCCAGGGGCCTGGGCTGATCTCCCCCTATGCATCCGACACTGTGGACACCGAGGGGGTCGTCACTGGCGTGTTCCCGCAACTGGAAGGGTTCTGGATTCAAGGAGCCCGGTCCGACGATGAGCCGACCTCCTCCGAAGGGTTGTTTGTGCACTCGGGAGAGAATCCAATTGAGGTACAGGTTGGCGACCTGATCAGGGTACGCGGACAGGTGCATGAGCGTTTCGGGCAGACCGAACTGCATATTTCTTCGGCTGATGACGTAACCATCGTCGACAGCGATCTCCCCCTGCCAACCCCAATTGAACTGAATCCTCCGGCAGAGTCCGAGGCCTCTACGACGTACCACGAACCACTTGAAGGCATGCTTGTCAGCGTCACTGAGCCAGCCATCGCAATAGCGCCGACCTCAGCGTATGGCGAATATGTCCTTGTGCGGTCTGAACACCGAATCGACCGGGTCTTTCCCGGAGAAGAAACGGGATTGCTTATTACGGTGGATGACGGGGCCCTCGTTCGCCACAGCGACGCCAGCGCGCTACCGTACGTTGTCCACACCGGAGACAGGGTGAGCAGTCTGGTCGGCCCCTTGGCCGCCAGTTTTGATGATTACGTCATCGAACCCATGGAACCGCCTGCGATTGAGGCTCAGGTCAAGGAGGAAATACGCCAGTTGCCACAACCTGGCCTCAGTGAGTTCAGTATTGCCACCTTTGACATCGAGAGCGTTTCTAGTGCCAAGGAGCCCGGGCGATCCAGTGAGCCCTCTGGCCGAGACCAAGATGAGCGCAAACGGGATCAGATCGTTTCCACAATAGCAGCTCTAGGTATGCCAACCGTCATCGGCTTCCAGGAGGTGGAGGGCCTGGATGTTTTGGAAAGCATAGCCCTCCACCCCGACCTGACGATCTATGACTACCAGGCCATCCTGACCAAAGAACCCGTCGGCCCGGAAGGCAACGTGGGTTTTCTCATACGTGGTGATCGAATAACTGTGGCAGGGATTGAACAGCATCAGACCCCCGAAGGCCTTTTTAGCCACCCACCACTGATGATCACGATGACGGTGGACACGGCGTCAACAGACGCTGCCACTGTTTATGCTATCGTCAACCACTTTACCTCCCCAGATAGAGCAGGTCCGCTGGCTCAGTCGCTCCGTATAAAGGAAGCAGAATGGAACGCTCATCTGGTTGATCGGATCCTTACGGCCAACCCGGAGGCTTTCTTGGTCGTACTGGGCAACCTGAACGAACACTACGACTCGGTCCCACTGAGAATACTGACCGAGGGCGAAAACTCCGCTCGACGGCTGCTCAACGCCGCCCAAGCCCTGCCGTTAGGAGACAGATACTCTGTTATCTCGCAGGGCGTTTCTCAGTTGCTTGACCACATTCTGGTAACGCCCGGACTGGCGGTCCGCCAAGTGCGCGTGGACGTACTCCACGTCAACGCCGATCACCCGCCTGCTGATCCGGACCAGACCAGCCTGTACCACAGCTCCGGCCACGATCCGATAGTGGCGTTTTTCGATCTCGGCAACTAGACAGATTGCCTCCGGGTCGAACCGCCATGCGGTGGCGCTATTGGCGATCGATCAACCGACATCCCATTTGTCATTTGCTACCTCTCGCGTTATAATCGCCGCGTTATGAACAGGATCAGACGCTTTGAGGCTATGGCTGAACGGCTGGTAGAAGGCACCTTCGCCCGCCTCTTTGCCGGACAGCTTAGCCCGTTGGAGGTCGTGGCACACCTCGCGCGGGCAATGGAGGATCACCAGACGCTATCTCCCACTGGAACACCCCAGGCTCCGACTCACTATTCAGTCTACCTGCATCCAGACGATCACAAAACGCTTGCCGATGCTCAACCCGCTCTGGAGGCAGAACTGGCCCGTGACATGAGCGAACTGGCGGAGCAGACCGGATTGATGATCATGACCACGCCAGTTGTTCATCTTCTATCTGACGAGCATATGGCGCCTCACAGAGTATACGTCGACGCACGATGGATACCCGATGAAACAGAAAAAGAGGCACAAGGTGCAGGTACACGTGAGATGGAGGCGAGCGAACCAAAGGCCGAAGAGGATCCCAATACGCCCCCGCCCGGTCGGCCGTTCTTGATCGTGGATGGTCATCGTCACGTAAACCTCCTCAGATCTGTGATCTCGGTTGGACGGGCACTCGACAACGACATTATCCTCGAAGATCCACGCGTCTCCCGTCACCACGCGCAGTTTCGGCGCAGGTATGGACGCTACGTGCTCTATGACCTGGGGAGTTCGGGCGGCACGCAGATTAATGACTATCCCATTGAAGAATGCGTGTTGCATTCCGGCGATGTCGTCAGCTTCGCCGGCGTCCAGGTTATCTATGGCGAGGATCCGCCCACCCCTGCCGCGCCAAGTAGCCAAGATACCCCAGCGCTTGCCCAGGAGACAGCGTACGGTTGATTGGGAATCTGACTGCCTGAAATGGATGTGCTGCTGTTGGTATTGCGGATTCTGCTCGTCGTCCTCCTGTATGGTTTTCTGCTTGCCATATTCCTAATGCTGTGGCGTGACCTCAGACAGGCGATTGTCAGCACTGAGACGAACCGACCTCAAGCCCATCTAGTCATCCTGGATTGTGAATCAGACACCCTCACAGTAGGTAGCACCTTCCCACTCCAGCCTGTCACCTCAATTGGGCGCTCGCCAGCCAACACCATCCCCATTCTCGATACCTACGCCTCCGGCCACCATAGTCTCCTGGCATGGCGGGAGGGCCAGTGGTGGCTTGAGGATCAAGGCAGCCGCAATGGGACGCTTCTCAATGACACCCGAATCAGTGTCCCTACCATCGTGAATACCGGCGATGTCATTGGAATCGGTCAAACGAGACTGAGACTGGAGATCGAGTGATGGATCTAGGTCTGCAAGACAAAGTGGCTCTAGTCACCGCCGCGAGCAGAGGGCTGGGACGGGCTGTCGCTTTACACCTGGCCCAGGAAGGCGCCTGCGTCGCTATCTGTGCACGCGGCCAGGAAAATCTGACGTCAACCGCCGCCGACATCGAAGCCCAAACCGGTCGCCCGGTTCTCGCACTCCCGGTCGATCTGGCCGATCCACAGGCTCCAGAGAGACTAGTGAGGGAGACGGTCGGGCGTTTCGGACGGCTAGACATTCTCGTCATCAACGCTGGAGGGCCGCCTCCGGGCAAGTTCCTCGACCTCACCCCACAGGACTGGGACGAGGCTACACGTCTCACCCTGATGAGCGCAGTCCGTCTCTGCTACGCCGCCGTGCCCTTAATGCGGGAGCAGGGTGAAGGATCTATTCTGGCAATGACGTCGGTCACCGTCAAGCAACCTCTGCCCAACCTGATTCTCTCCAACAGCCTGCGCTTAGGCGTGACAGGTATGGTCAAGACGCTGGCAGACGAATTGGCTCCATCCGGCATTCGGGTTAATGCAGTCTGTCCCGGATGGACCCGAACGACACGGGTAGACCAGCTCCTGAGCGATCGGGCGGAACGAAGCGGTACCACGCCAGATCTAGAGTCAGCCAAGATCACTGCATCGATTCCACTGAGGCGCATGGGAACACCGGACGAGTTTGCCGCCGCTGCCGTGTTTCTGGTCTCATCTGCCGCATCCTATATCACGGGTGTCAGCCTGCTTGTCGATGGAGGAATGTACCGGGGTGTGACGTGAGGGATGGTAGACGTCCGAGCCAGGCTGACTGGCTCTGGCTGGCGAGCTTGCTCGTCGCCGGCACGCTGACGCTCGCCGTTTTTGTTTTCACTGCCCATCGATTCACCAACGGGCTGGGTGGTGTCCCACTGGACGACGCATGGATACATTTCCAGTTCGCCCGGAACCTGGCTCGAGGGGATGGCCTCTCCTTCAATCCTGGCGTACCTACGTCCGGCTCCACTGCCCCGTTGTGGACCCTGCTCTTGGCGGCTGCCTACTTGGTTGGAGGCCGGTTCCCGGCCGTCGGGCAGCTACTCAGCGGGATATCCTTCCTGGCTACGCTGGCAATGACCTATCTGCTGGGCCGCAGACTCACAGGCAAACGATGGGGCGGCTGGCTCGCTGGCGCTGTTGTCTGTGTCAATGGCCGTATGGTCTGGGCCGGCCTCTCTGCGCTGGAGACCTGCCTGTTCACTGCCCTGAGCCTGGGGGCCATTACCTCCTATCTGAGCGACCGGTCCAATCACCGCTACCGGCTTATCACCTCCGCACTCTTTGGGTTAGCGGCGCTGAGCCGTCCCGAAGGCTACATGCTTTTTGCCCTCTCTCTGGCTGACTTCCTTTGGACCATCAGTTCGTTCCCAGTATCCCAGGCAACGTCCCGTACAAGCCAAATCCCTCGGTTCCTCCTTCCCCTCTCTCTCTTTGCCGTCATTGTGCTTCCCTACCTACTGTTCTCGCTGTACACCAGTGGCCACTTACTTCCCAACACCTATCACGCCAAGGCCACCGTCGGCCTGTTGCCCGACCGCCAATTCCGGGATGTTCTAAGTGTCGCGGCCCGTTACCTGATCCTTGACAATCCGCTGCTTCTGCCCTTCCTGCTCTCCGGTTGTTTATTGTCGCTCGAGCGCGCACCCCTGCTGACCCTCTGGACCATGGCGCTACCCTTGGCCTACGCCTTTCTCCGCACCCCTCTCTACCAGCATGGACGTTACCTGATGCCCCTTATCCCGTGTAACGCTGTCCTTGGGGTATATGGCCTGATGGAGGCACGCACATTCGCGCGTCGCCGCGGTCGGTGGCGCAGGCATGGTTCACCGCGTCTTGTGAGAGCGCTGATCAGCGCCCTTGTCGTCCTGGGTACCGGGTGGCGACTGCCGACTATGGCAGGACTCTATGCCTGGAACGTACACAACATCAACGAAATGCACGTCGCCCTCGGCCAATGGGTGGTGGATCACACCCCGCCAGAGACAGTCCTGGCATTGAATGACATTGGCGCCATCACCTACGTCTCGGAACGGCCAGTTGTGGACCTGGCAGGCTTGATCACGCCCGAGGTCATCCCCCTCCTTCGCTTCCCGGACCGAGATTCGCGCCTAATCGCCTTTTTGGCCGCACGAAATGTACAGGTCGTCATCATCTTCCCCAATTGGTTTCCCGGTCTGGCTTCTCGCAGCGACCTGTTGGAGCCCATACACCAAGTCACGTTGGAGCGCAATACCGTGGCTGGCGGGGAGACGATGGTCGTTTACGAGGCCCACTGGTAGCTCATCTGGGCCCACGCTGGCGCGGATGAAATGACTGGGGTACAATAAGGGTCCGGTTTCTGAGCGCAGATCACGGCGTGTGCAGCCATCATCCGGCATCGAACAAAGGAGTGTGTCTATGACTGAGAACCCCATAACCATTGGCGTCATCGGCGGCAGCGGCCTCTACCAGATGAATGGCTTGACCGACGTCGAGGAACGTCAGATCGCCACCCCTTTCGGGGATCCTTCCGATGCCATAGTCGTCGGCACTTTGGAAGGCGCACGCGTTGCCTTTGTGGCTCGACATGGGCGAGGCCACCGGATAACCCCCAGCGAGGTGAACTACCGAGCCAACGTGTTTGCCCTCAAAAGCCTGGGCGTTGAGCAGATCATCTCTGTCTCTGCCTGCGGTTCTCTGCGGGAGCACTTGCACCCCGGCGACATCGTTGTCCCTGACCAGTTATTCGACTTTACCAAGAATCGCGCCAATACCTTTTTCGGCGATGGACTGGTGGCCCATATCGGCGTGGCGGACCCCTTCTGCCCACGCCTCTCAACCATCCTGGCCGATGCAGCCACAGAAGTCAGTGGTTCGGTACATCGAGGCGCGCGCTTCATCACCATCGAGGGTCCACGATTCTCAACCAGGGGCGAGAGCCATACCTACCGCGCCTGGGGGATGGACATCATCGGCATGACCACTTCGCCAGAGGCGTTCCTGGCCCATGAAGCGGAGATGTGCTACGCTGTGATGGCTCACATCACTGACTATGATGTGTGGCACGAGACCGAGGAACCCGTCAACGTCGAGGCGCTGTTGGCGACTCTTGCTGCTAACACCGAACTGGCTCAGAACGCCCTGCGTTTGGCGGTGGCCAGACTGTCCGCGGCGAAGCGAGATTGCGAATGTGGGTCGGCGCTGGCAACAGCCCTCATCACCAGGAAGGACCTGGTTCCACAGGAGCTAAAGGACAGACTGGGGCCTATCGTGCGTAAGTACCTGGCGTAAGGTACAGAAACGCTCG
>CAYUIS010000041.1:7354-37152 GCA_964444825.1 uncultured Anaerolineales bacterium
GGTAGGACCCTTTCCTTCGATCCTACACTCAAGCTTCGCTGATCTCCACCTCTGGAGCCTGTCGCGCCGCCGGAACGTAAAACCGTTCGGCGTACTCTTTGAGCATCCGCCGCGTGCAAAAGATGGGGGCCGCTGTGCGGATGGCCTCCTTCATAACCCGGACCCAACCACGAGGCACATCGTCGGCGTCACGTCTGTAGAACAGAGGCACAACCTCGTGCTCAAGTAGGTTGTAGAGTGCCTGAGCATCTGCCGTATCCTGCGCCAACGGGTCCTCATAACGACGAGGGTTGATTGCCCAGCCATTGGCCCCGTTATACGCCTCTGCCCACCACCCATCGAGCACGCTCAGGTTGGGAACGGCGTTAAGCGCTGCCTTCTGACCGCTCGTGCCGCTGGCCTCGTAAGGACTTCGGGGGGTATTCAGCCACAAGTCCACCCCCTGGATCAGGTAGCGGGCCACCTGCAAGTCATAATCCTCGACAAAGGCAATACGGCCTCCCATAGCCGGGTCCTTGGCGATGTGATAGATCTGCTGAATCAGATGTTTTCCTGCTTCGTCGGCTGGATGTGCCTTTCCAGCAAACACGATCTGCACTGGACGATACTCGTTGTGAAGCATCTCCCGCAATCTATCCATATCGTGAAACATTAGCGTGGCGCGCTTGTATGTGGCAAAACGCCGCGCAAAGCCGATAATGAGCGCGTCAGGGTCCAGAAACGTCCCAGCACACAGAACCTGCTCCGCATCAAGCCTCCTCGCGATCCGTCGCCGCCGCGCTCGCTCACGGATCAGGCTCATCAGTTTTCGCTTGAGGTGCAGGTGGGCAGCCCACAGCTCGCCATCTGGCACATCAAGGATACGTTCCCACAGTGCAAGATCATCGTGCCGGTTGGCCCAATCAGGTCCAAGGTGCTTGCGGTAGATCTTGTTCATCGCCCCGCCGACCCAGCTCGGCACGTGGATGCCATTCGTGATATGTGAAATCGGTACCTGCTCTGCCGGTTTGTCCGGCCACAGCGACTGGAACATCTGGCGCGATACTTCACCGTGCAACCGGCTTACGCCATTGCGCCGCCCGCTCATTCGCATCGCCAGCGTGGTCATGTTGAACCCTTGCCCCCCCTGGACAATGCTGCCCAGTTGGAGAAGCTCTTCTCGGCTCAACCCCAGACGAGGCCAATAGGTGTGAAAGTACTTGTCGATCAAATGGAAGGGAAAGACGTCGTGCCCTGCTGCAACAGGTGTGTGCGTAGTGAATACGGTTGTCTCTTGCACCGCCTCCATAGCCCGGTCAAACGACTGCCCAGCTTCCACCAATTCACGCGCCCGTTCCAGGACCAGGAAGGCAGAGTGTCCCTCATTGAGATGGAAAACACTCGGACGGATCCCAAGCGCCCTCAAAACCCGAAGGCCACCTATACCCAGTACGATCTCTTGCTGGATCCGCATCTCCTGGTCGCCCCCGTACAGCCGCGCCGTGAGCTCCCGATCCCAGGGTGCATTCATATCATTGTCCGCGTCCATCAGGTAGAGACTTGTGCACCCTACTTCGACCTGCCAGATCTGGAGGTGAACGATACGCTCTCCAACCTCAATGGGGACAAAAAGGCACTCCCCATTACTGTCCACAGCCTCCCGGATAGCGACCTCTCCAGGGTTGAATCGTGGATAGATCGCCTCTTGCCACCCATCAGCATTGATATGCTGACGAAAATAGCCCATCTCGTAAAGAAAGCCGACCGAGACAAACGGTATTCCAAGGTCGCTTGCCTCTTTGCAGTGGTCACCCGCCAACACGCCAAGGCCGCCGGAATAGATTGGCAGTGATTGGTGAAGTCCAAACTCGGCAGAGAAGTAGGCCACTGGTCGCGATGCCAGTTCGGGATACTCATTGAGAAACCAGAGGTGCCCGTTCTTCAGATCACGATCAAACGCCATTACTACGGAATCGTACTGGAGGAGAAAGATCGGGTCAGTTGCCAGTGCTGCCAGCCTCTCTGCTGACACCTCCATCAATATCTTTACTGGATTATGCCCGGTGGTGCGCCAAAGCGTATAATCGAGCATCTTGAACAGATCACGAGCCTGACGATGCCAACTCCACCAAAAGTTGTAGGCCAGTTCCTCCAAGCGAGCTACTCGCTCTGGAATCGTAGCATTGATTCCGACGGCTTCAATTTGCACGAACCTTCTCCTCACTCAACGATTAGTCAGCGTGGTGCCATCAAGGCAGCCTAGGTCATACGGACGATAATCAACACAACGGCAGCCACAACGGCAAACTCCACCAGAGCCGACGCGCTCAGCCGCTCCAGCAGATATTGGTGAGTGACGTTGGCTGCAAAGTAAAAGATAACCAGCAGTAGCAACCCCCCAGACCAGGCGCTGACCTGCCAGTAACTCAAAGCCCAGGTACTCTGTCCAACGATGAGACCCACCAGACCGGCATATAGGGCCACACGTCGGAATTCCACATCGGCCACACTCAGCAAGTCGAGTGCCAGCAGCGCCGCTGTGAGCAGCATCAGCGTCCCAGCCACCAGGGTCCGTGCCCGAGTATGGTAGATGATGGAAAAGAGGGTGAACGCTAGCAGATACGCCAGCATATTCAGGGCCAGGCGAGCCGTGGGGTAACGTGGGTCCGCAGGGGAGACAGCCCGATACTCAGCCGAGATGGTCAGACTGATACCAACACCAACAAAAAACAACCCACCGATCCACAATGGCCAAAACGAGACCTGAGATAATAGGGCGGCTGAAAGCCCGGCCATAATCCCGGGAAGGATCCACGAGATGTATACGGGGCGCCCAGGTTGGTCCTGTGAGTGTGGGTGGTCGTGCACTATCAGATTCGTGCCTGTACAGACCAAGCCCACCATCAATGCAGCGAGTAGCCAGACACCAGTGATATGGATCTCCAGGGGGGACCCCAGGGGCTCCAACCGCCACGTCTGTTCGGGCAGTTCGATGACCCGAAAGAGCGCGCCTCCCAACAGCAACACCGCTACCAGCACGCTGAGACGGTCGCGATCCAGGGGTTGGACGGTCTCTTGCATAAGGCCGCATTCTACCGTCAGAGGAACGATTTGTCAACATGAATCGGTGTGTTATAATCGCTTCGTAGTTGCCCGCAGCGCGTTCTTGCCATTCTATTGCTCGCCACAGATCGCCTCAGGAGGAGAACAGACAATGGACCAAGACATCTATCGTAAACTGGCCGAAAGGTTGGACGCTATTCCCAACGGTTTCCCCTCTACTGAGAGCGGCGTGGAACTGCGCTTGCTGGCCAAGATGTTCACACCGGAGGAAGCAGCGCTGGCCAGCGTCATGCGCCTGACCCGTGAATCACCCGCCGAGATCGGCGCTCGCGCCGGGGTCGACCCCGGCGTAGCCAATCGTATGCTCAAGAAGATGGTACGTAAGGGATTGATTCACATCAAGAGGGGAAAAGGGCAACTCCTGTTTGGACTGATGCCCTTTGCCGTTGGATTCTACGAAGAACAACTGCCCCGAATGGACAAGGAACTTGCAGATCTGTTCGAGCAGTATATCCAGGAGAGCAAAGGGGCCGGAATCTCACGCCCAGAGCCTGCCATCAATCGCGTCATCCCTGTGGAGGAGGCGATTCCTGCTGAACTAGAGATCTTTCCCTTCGAGCGGGCCACGGAGCTGATCGAGGGAGCCAAAGCGTGGGCTGTACGGGACTGCATCTGCCGTACCCAACAGCACCTCATCGGGAAAGGCTGTGATCACGAGATAGAGAACTGCCTGGTCTTTGCGCCGGTAGAGGGTGTCTTCAACCACAGCGAGGTGGATCGTGCCATCACCAAAGAGGAAGCCCTACAGATTCTGCACGATGCGGAGGAAGCAGGCCTAGTCCACACTATCGGCAACTATCGCGATCGACACAACTATATCTGCAATTGCTGCACCTGCTGCTGCGGAATACTGCGCGGCGTGGCCGAGTTCGCCATTCCTTCCGCCATCGCCCACTCTGGCTTCCAGGCAGTCGTCGATGCCGAGTTGTGCATCGGGTGTGGTGATTGCGTTGAGCGTTGCCAGTTTGGGGCCCTGGAGGTTCCAGAAGATGTCTGCGAGGTGGATGTCATCCGCTGTGTGGGCTGCGGCGTCTGCGCCACTGTCTGCCCGGCCGACGCATTGCACCTGGAACGCCGCCCCACCGGTGAGGCACTCCCCCTGGCGGCCGATCTCCAGGACTGGATGTCGCGGCGTGCCGAGGAGCGAGGCATCTCGATGTCCGACATCCTCTAGCGGGACGCCACGCCTACCCAGAGGCATCGTCTCTGTGCCCTATCTCCACACCAATATCAGGGACGCTTTACAGAAGCGTCAGTCTCCTCCCAATGCTGGGCCCCTCACGCGGTGAAATTGGTGAGTGGAGGCTTGCCCACCGCATATACGTTGAACCCAATGGCGTGCAGCTTTTTGTGATCCAAGATGTTGCGGCCATCAAAGACAAAGGCCGGCTTGACCATCGATTGAAAAATCGCCTCATAGTCCAGCTCAACAAAATGAGACCACTCGGTCAATACGGCGATGGCGTGGGCATCCCGAGCAGCGACATACGGATCAGGCTCAAAGACCACTTGCTCGGCTTGCTCGCCCAGGTCTGCCTGAGCATTGGCCAGAGCGTAGGGATCAGTGATGACGACGCTAGCCCGCTCCTCCAATAATCCTCGACACACAGCCAAAGCGGGCGACTCACGAGTGTCGCTGGTGTTGGCCTTAAAGGCAGCGCCAAGCAGCGCAATACGTTTGCCGGCGACGGTGTTGAACATAGCAGCCACCATCTTTTGGACAAAGCTCGTCCCCTGATACTCGTTCATCTTGACGACCTGCTCCCAATACGCCGCCACCTCGGGCAGGCCGTAGTGCTCACAAAGATAGACCAGGTTCAGGATATCCTTCTTGAAGCAAGAGCCACCAAAGCCGACGCTGGCTCGCAGGAAGCGAGGGCCAATGCGACTGTCCGTACCGACGGCGTGAGCCACCTCCGCCACATCCGCCTCCGTTTTCTCACACAGATTGGCGATAGCATTGATGGAAGACACACGCTGGGCCAGAAAGGCATTGGCAACCAGCTTTGATAGCTCACTGGACCACAGATTGGCCGTGATGATGCGCTCGCGTGGCACCCATTCAGCATAGATGTCGACGATCGCCTGCATAGCCTCTCGACCAGAAGCGGTCTGTCGCGCGCCAACCAGCACGCGATCGGGCTGCTCCATATCCTGAATTGCGGTCCCCTCAGCCAGGAACTCGGGATTGGAGACCACATCAAAATGCAGTCCTCTGTCGTTAGAGTTGAGGATGCGCTCCATCGCCTGGGCTGTGCGTACGGGTAAGGTGCTCTTCTCGACCACGACCTTCGATGAGGTCGAATTCTCGAGTATCTGGCGTGCCGTCTTTTCCCAGTATTGCAGGTCGGCTGCCCTGCCCGCGCCGTGACCAAAGGTCTTGGTGGGAGTATTCACGCTGACAAAGATAATGTCCGCCTCGGCGATATTAGGGCCGATGTCGGCTGAGAAGAACAGGTTCCTGCCTCGGGCAGTGCGCACAACCTCGTCCAGACCCGGTTCATAGATCGGCAGGCGCTCAGAATTCCACGCGGCGATCTTTTCCGCGTTGATATCGACCACTACGACCCGATGCCCGGGGCAGTTCTTGGCGATGACTGCCATCGTCGGACCGCCAACATAACCAGCACCGATACAGAGTACGTTTGCCATTAGGCACTCCTCAGCTTAGGTATCGTCTGTCGTTCCCATCGCGCCTTAAGCCTGTCATTCAGCAGCGGCGCGTGAGCGAGGCGCAGTGTACCACAGTCCTTCCTGCCCAACAAACCCACCCACCCTATCACCATGATGGTCCTTCATTACCGATCCCGAAACCGCGCACTTTCCCCTACACACTAGACCGAGCCTGTCGTCCCGTCGCTGCCCATTTGTGATACCGCGCGAGCCTTTGACTCGTCAACGAACAGCAGCAGGACCAAACCAATCAACAGGAATGCAGCGACTGTGACAAGCGCCATACGCTGCCCAGCCTGCTCAGCCAGCACCGTCGTCCACCCCCGAGATTCGTACCACAGGGCTGCTTCCGCGGCCACCAAGCCATAGACTGCCGGCCCAATAAAGGACGATGTCCGCCCGGTCACGGCAAAGAAGCCGTAAAACTCTGCGCTCTGCTCTGGCGGGCTGAGCATCGCCACCATCGTCCTGCTGACCGACTGGATACCAGCCATCGCAAAGCCGGCAAAGGCACCAATTACAAAATAGCCAGTCCGTGTCTGGTTAAAGTACAGCCAGACCACCACCCCAATCATCATCACAAGGGACCACAGCAGGGAGCGCTTGCCTCCGATGCGATCCACCAACAGGCCAAAGAAATACGCCCCAGCCACATTCGTGATCTGCACCAAGATGACAAAGATGATCAGTGACTGCTGATCCATCCCATACAGCACCGCGCCGATAATGGCGGCAAAGTCCAATGCCATGATCACACCGTCGTTGTAGACCAGAAAAGCGACCAGATACTTTATGAACTCGCGGAAATGTCTGGCCTTCTGAAGCGTAGCCCGCAATTGCCCGAACGCGACGCTCAGATAGTTCTCTCCGGCCGGCAGTTGCTGTGACTGACCACGCTCCTTCAGCCACAGGAATATCGGAACGGCAGAGATCGCCCAAAAGACGGCCGTGATCACCATCGCAAGGCGAATGATGAATGTATCATCGGCAAACGAGTCGCCCAGGAACATGATCAGGGGCAGAATCAGAACCAGGCAAATGACTCCTCCCGCTGTCCCGATGGCCCAGCCATAGCCAGAGACGCGGCCCATCTCCTCTGATGACGCAATCTCCACCAGCAAGGCATTATAGAAGACCTGGGCGCCACGATACCCAATCTCAGCCAAGATGAAGAACAGCATACCAATCAGCACGCCACCAGGTCTGGCGAAAAAGAGGCCGGCCGTGAATATGATGGATATCGTCGTATAGACAAAAAGAAAACGCTTCTTGGCTGCCGAGAAATCTGCTATGGCCCCCAGCACCGGCGAAGTGATCGCCACGACAAGCATAGCGATCCCAACAGCCAGCCCCCACAGGCGAGAACCCTCCGCGCCACCGACCACTTTGCCCTGAAAGTACGCAGAGTAGATCGCCAGCAGCACCACAGCGGCATAGGCCGAATTGCCAAAGTCGTACATGTACCAGGCCCAACGCCCGCGCCGGGTTGAGTCTGATTCGTAAGTCGCAGTCTCCATTTGTCCGTCTCCTCTCTGTCACAATGAATTAGGGCCGACTCTCGACACATTCAGCGTTGCGCAACTGATCGAACCAACTTGCCACCATTTATATCACCAAAACCTGCCAATAGTTGCGGTGCTACAGAGTTCCTAGTATATCCTTCTCCCCGCTCTGCGCAAACGGCATACTGCGGGTAGGGCCCCGGGTAGTTGAACGTGGACGTTTGACATCCTCTTTCGCCCAATGTATACTCCACACATCGTCTCCTGGATGCAATCAGACCCAAGACATAACCCGGAGGGCAGAGAACAGTGAAAGACAAGCAAATCAAAAGACCTTGGATTATAGACGCTGATGATTCACTTCAGGACGCTCTGGAGCGTCAAGATTGTCCAACGCTCCTGCGCACGACGCTCACTGGTGCGCTCTCGTGGCAGGCCCGCAACGAGGTATCGATACGGCGCTCACTCACATCTCCTCGTACTGCAACCCAGTGGTTGACCACACTCTTGGCTCTCGGAGCTACGGTGACCGTGGAAGATGACGATGGCCAAACAGAGGTACCACTGGAGACGGTGGTGCAGCGCAAAGAGCGGGGAAGGATATCCAGCCTGCACGTCAATGTGCAGGATCTGCAATGGGGTGCGGCTCACGTATCCCGTACCCCTGCGGACGAACCCATTGTCTCGGCAGTCGCTGTGGTCACGATCGATGGGGACACGGTGCGTGACGCCCGCGTCGCACTTGCAGGTGTCTGGCCAGAGTCGGTCCGCCTCGCCAGGGCGCCTACCCAGTTGGTGGGCAGCCCGCTAAACCAGGAAACCATTCAAGCTGTGGCAAAGGCTGTGGAACACGAGGTCGCCCCCCAGGCGGATTTCTTGGGAAGCGAAGAATACCGCCGGGTCATGGCGGGCGTTTTAACCCATCGTGCACTGGAGGAGTGTCTGCATCGGGAGGCAAAAGATGAGTGAAAAAGAAACCGTTTCCATCACACTCACGGTGAATGGGGAAGAGAAAACTCTGCTAGCTAGCCGATCCGATACCCTGCTGGAGGTTCTGCGCCGCGCCTCCTACACGAGTGTCAAATTCGGCTGTGGAACCGGGGACTGTGGGTCGTGCACCATCCTGCTTGATGGCGAGCCGGCCCGTAGCTGTCAACTGCGGGCTGTACAGATCCAGGGCCACGAGATAACCACGGTTGAGGCGCTGTCCCCTGGTGGGCAACTCCATCCGATTCAACAAGCATTTATTGAGACCGGCGCTATCCAGTGTGGCTATTGCACACCCGCCCAGATTCTTGTGGCCAAGGCGCTTCTTGACAAAAACCCCCATCCCTCCGAGGAGGAGATTCGAGAGGCATTGGCTGGTGTGCTCTGTCGCTGTACCGGATACGTCAAAATCGTGCAGGCCGTGCAGCGGGCCGCTGCCGTCTTGCGCGGTGAAAAAGTGGCAAGCTTCTTGCCCATCGAGTCCACGCTCGCTCCGGGTGAGTCACCCGCTGAGCTGCTGGGCAAATACTACCGTACCGCTCAAGATGGGAGCCCTTTACCACCGTTGGTCATCTCTCCACCAGAGATGGAGCCACTCAAAGTCGTTGGCAAGGGCGAGCCCAAAGTCGATGGCGTCAAGCTGGCGACAGGCCGCCCCGTCTTTACCGACGACATCAAGTTCGAAGGAATGCTCTATGGAGCGCTGCTCACTAGCCCCCATGCCCACGCCCACATCAAGCGGATTGACGCCAGCCGTGCACGGGAGATGGCCGGCGTTCACGCCGTCTTGACCCACGAGGACATCCCCCGCGTCAAACACGCCTCCGGCGGACAGAGCTATCCGCAGCCACCCCCCTTCGACCAGGCCTGCCTTGACCACAAGGTCCGTCACGTCGGTGACCGTGTGGCGGTCGTCGCTGCAGAAACACCAGCCCTCGCCCAGCGGGCACTACGCCTGATCGACGTGGAATACGAGGTCCTCCCCCACGTCCTGGATCCTGTCGAGGCGATGCAGGAGGGGGCTCCCGTTATCCACGACGAGCCCGACACCGACGACATCTACGATGCCAAGAGGAACATCGTCCACCACATCGAGGCTGAGGGCGGCGATAGGGAGGCTCAGTGGGCCAAGGCTGACCACGTTTTTGAAGGCGAGTACCGTACAGCGCAACAGCAGCACGCGCACCTCGAACCCCACGTCTGCATCAGTTATTGGGACGAGGACGGACGATTGGTAATTCGCACCAGCACCCAGGTACCGTTTCATATTCGACGTATGCTCTCTCCCCTAATCGGGCTCCCCGTCAAACAGATTCGCGTCATCAAGCCGCGCATCGGGGGCGGATTCGGCAACAAACAGGAGATGATCCTCGAAGATCTGTGCGCGCACCTGACCATTGCCACCGGCCGTCCGGTGCGGATGGAGTACACGCGCCAGCAAGAATTCACCAGCTCGCGCAGCCGCCACCCGCAGATTATGCGCTACAAGGTCGGCGTGACCGAGGATAGGGAGGTGGTCGCTACCGAGCTATACCTCATCGGTGATACGTGCGCCTACGGGACCCACGGTCTAACGGTGCAGATGGTGGGCGGGCAGAAGGGTCTGACACTCTACAATGCCCCCTACTCGAAATTCATCTGTGACGTGGTCTATACCAACAAGCCCACGCCGGGAGCGTTCCGAGGGTATGGCTCTATGCAGTGCCACTTTGGCATTGAGACGTTGATGTCTGAAATCGCCGCCAAAATGGGATGGGACGTCGTCGAATTCAAGCGTAAGAACTGGATCAAACAGGGCGAAGAATTGCTGCTAGCCAAGGCGCTTGGCGAGGGCCGTGAAGGATTCGCACAGGTCATCCGTTCCAGCGGTCTCGAACAATGCGTCCAGGTAGGCATAGAGGCAACCGACTGGTACGGCAAGCGTGCTAACCCTGCGTACCGGCAGACCGATCGACCGTCTATTCGCCGCGGCATTGGAATGGCCGTCATGCTCCACGGCAGCGGCATCGCAGGGCTGGATATGGCGTCAGCGACAATCAAGTTGAACGACGATGGCTCATTCAATCTCCTGATCGGTGCCACCGACATCGGCACCGGTTCCGACACGATCCTGGCACAGATGGCGGCCGAGGTTCTGGGCGTCCCTGTGGAGGACATGATTGTCTATTCCTCAGACACTGACTTTACGCCCTTTGACAAAGGAGCCTATGCCTCTAGCACCACCTACATCAGCGGCGGGGCCGTCCGCAAGGCGGCGCTCAAGGTTGCCAAACAGATCAAGGAACACGCCACGACGATGATGGGTCTGGAGAGCATCGAGGGGATGGAACTAGGTGATCGGAAGGTCCACTTGCCCGATGGCAATACGCTCACGATCGAGCAGATAGCCTTGAGCAGCCTCCACCAGCAAGATCAGCATCAGATCATCGCTAGCGCATCCCACATGAGCCAAGAATGCCCCCCACCCTTCGGAGCTCAATTCATCGAGTTGACCGTGGATATTGAGACAGGACAAGTGACCGTGGAGCGGATCTGTATGGCAGCAGATGCCGGTCGCGTCATCAACCCAATCACCGCCTCCGGTCAGATTGAAGGTGCACTACAGCAGGTCCTGGGTTTTGCGCACTGCGAGGAGATGGTATACGATGACGATGGTCGCCTGGTCAACCCACGTCTCGGTCCCTACCACATTTACAAGGCCAACGAAATGCCCAAGCTTGACGTTTTCTTTGTGCAAACAGAGGAACCAACCGGTCCATTTGGAGCCAAATCTGTGTCCGAGCTACCGATGGACGGTATCGCCCCGGCAATGGCCGATGCCATCTATGACGCGACGGGTGTTTGGATGCGGGAAGTGCCCTTCACGCCTGAGCGCGTATGGCGGGCCCTCAGAGAGAATGAGAGGTAACCGTCAGAGGTAAGCATAATAGATTCACCCACTTGGTAGGTGCCAGACACCTCGAGAGTGTCTGGCACCTGATTGGCCCGCACCCCTGCCGCACCTGCGAGAGCCTATGAACCCCAACATCCTGCCACGCCTGGTCCGCCCTGAGCTGAAAGCAGCATCCCAGCAGCGTATCTGAGCGGAGAAAATGACATGCCCTTTGACTTTAGGAACTTTGCCAAGTTCACCTGGATTGCGCTGTTCAAGAGCGAAGGCACCCATCACCGATTGACGCCCAAGCGTGCGGGTGCCCTCGTGGCCTTCTACCTTCTGTTCCCCTTGGTCGAGCTCGCGCATTGGACAGGCTTTCTCCTGGATGACATCCTCTGCGCCGACTACCGAAGTGAGGAGATCAATCAGCCCGTCTTCATCGTGGGGCATCCCCGTAGTGGTACAACATTCCTTCATCGGCTTCTGGCCAAGGACACGTACAACTTTACCACTATGCGGCTGTGGGAAGCACTACTCGCTCCCTCCATCGTCCAGAGGCAGATCGTCAAAGCGCTCGCCCGTATAGATCGCCGCCTGGGAGCCCCACTAGGCAAGAGTACAGCGGCGTGGGATAAGCGGCTGCAAGTGGGCAACGTGATGCACAAAGTAGCGCTACGGAAGCCTGAGGAAGATCAATTCCTTTTCCTGCACATCTGGTCAAGCCTCGCCATCTGGACATTCTCCGCCATTTCAGACCAGGCCACATCTGACATACACTTCGACGCCAAGATGCCGTCGGAGGACAAGAAGCGGATCATGGGATTCTACAGGCGCTGCATCCAGCGTCACCTCTATGCTCATCGTACGAGGCAAAGCCGACCAGTCCACTACCTTGCCAAAGACCCATCCGCAAGCCCAAAGGTGGACACGATCTTGCGGACATTCCCCGACGCCAAGATCATCTACCTGGTCCGCAATCCACTGGACACGATTCCGTCCTACATCAGTCTCTTGAACTACACCTGGCGTCTGTTCGGCGCCACGCTGGGCGATCACGGAAGTCGCGACTATGTCCTGCAGATAGCTAGGCACTGGTACAGATATCCGCTGGAACGGCTGAAATGCGCGCCTCAGGACAGCTATGCCATCGTGAGATACAATGACTTGCTCCAGGACCCAGAGCGGACCGTCGCCGACGTCTATAGCCGATTCGGACTCGAGACCAGCCCGGCGTTTGCCCACCTACTGCGGAATGAGGCAACAAATGCCCGAGCCTACCGCAGCAAGCACCGCTACTCGCTCAAGCACCTGAGGTTGACACGCCAGCAGATCGTGGAAGAATTCGCAGACATCTTTGAGAGCTTTGACTTTGACACGCGCGAGGGATTGAACCGTCAGACCATCTATGCCGGCCGGCCGGCAGTCCGACCGAAAAGGCACGTCAGGCGGCTGGCGCTCCTGAGGCAGAGATGGAGGCTCAAGCGCGCCCGCGCCAGGTGGTATCGCCGCAAGACGCGGCCCAGGCTTGTCATCAAGAGACCTAGAAGGCGCTTCCGTGGCGTACTCTAGAAACCAGTGACGGGCTCTAGCTCGACCTCGGGGTATATCTGCTGAGGCACCGGCGGCATCGAGTTGTACACCCAATTCACCGCTATGACTCCGCAACGCACACCTCCTAATGACCGGATACCCCGAAAGCTCCCCCGGAGCAACACATCCTCCAGTTGGAGTGACATTCCAAACACTGCCACCATCCCGTTCTCAGGGATTGCCTCCAGCTCCTCTCGATATGCCGACAGAGAGAACACCACCTGCTCACCATCGAGCGCCTGGGCTTGGATAATCGGGACGATCTCTGGATACCCATCCTCCCCGATGTACGACAGGAATTTGAGGCTATCCATCTTGTTCAGGAAGCCGCGGGTCCAAGGGTTCAGGACCTTTCCACGTCCCTGACTGCCCGCCAGCAGCCGTGCTATCGTCGTCTGTATGGCTGACCACACGATTCGTCCCATCGGCAGGACCTCACGGCCATAGTGTGCGACCAGGTCCATATAGTACACTGTATGCACGCCAAAGTAAGCGTTGTAGCGGAACATGGGCATGTTGTTGTAGACCTCGTAATCCCTACCGTGCCGTGCAGTGCGCGTAAAGGTCGCTTTGCCCCGCCAGAGCTCCTTGTCGAGCGTCATGATCAGGAACCCTGTCCTTGGGTTGCTCTTGACGAACTTTTTGCTCATCCCCTCAGTGAACTGCCCCCATACCACCTCTGTCGGCGTGCTTGCCCGCAACGTCGAAATCAGGGTCAGGTGCGGCAATCCCGCTTCGTTCACCGTGGCCAACAGCCCGATCTTCATCTCTGGCTCGAAGGATCTCATATCGGCTTCGGAAAACGAGCGCTGGTCATTCCTCCGCTTCGACATATTCATACCTCCGCTTAAATGGGTCGCCTGGACCACGGATCGCGCATCGTCCTCACAAGCTATGACTCTCCCGAGCGATGATCTCGTCCTGTAGCTCTTTCCCAATGGTGGTGAAATAGGCATTGTAGCCTGTAACGCGCACTAGCAGGTTGCGATAATCCTCTGGATGTCTCTGAGCATCTCGCAGCATACTTGCATCGACCATGTTGATCTGAAGCGCGGTGCCCCCGTTCTCGATGTAACCTCTGAGGAACGCCTTGAACTTGAACTTGTGTTCGGGATCACCGATGATGGAGGGACTAAACGTCATCGTATGGCTTCCGCCATTGGGCAACAGATTGTTGAACTCACGCCAATCACCAGTCTCAGGACCGTTCCCACCCAAGACCTTGCCCACCGAGTTCACGTTGGCCGTCGGCCCATTGGTGTCGGCGCCGTTCGAGGGACACAAGGCGTTGGAAAGGAACCTTCCCTTCGGTCTGCCGTCTGGACTCGCGGCCAGGATGTATCCATCCGATACCCAATAGTTCCAACTCAACATGCCTGGGCGAAACTGCCGCCCAGTGGATCTTGTCTGGTGTTCCCAAGTCATCCGTGTCCAGAGCTCCATCACTGCTCGGCCCATCTCATCGGCCCGTTTTTCGTCCCGCCCATACTTGGGCGCCTTGTACAGCGCCCTGGCCTGCAGCGGTTCGTGTCCCTCCCAGTTATCCCTCAAGGCCTGCACCAACTCGGCCATCGTGCAAGCCCTCTCATCAAATACTAGATACTTGACAGCCAGGAGTGAGTCGACAGTGGTCCCATAGGTCACGGCCTCGATGGTCGTGTAGGAGAGCTCTGCACCGCCTTGTGTGACGTCCAGTCCTTTCTCAGCACACCCTTTCACCAGACAGGAGAGATACGGCGTCGGCGAGAATTCTGCCCGAATCTCTTCCGATTTCTCGTATAGGTCCACGATCTTTTGGATGATATACTTGGTCTGGACCACATAGGCATTCCAGAAATCCTCCCAGGTCGCCAAGTGCTCCGGGCTGCCTGTGTCTATGCCCCAGCGCCGGCGACGTTCGGTCGAGCCCGTCATCGGATCAGTGAACGGAATCAGATCGTAGCCCCCGGTGAGAGCGAGTTCCACCGCCTTTAACAAGTTCAGATTGCAGTCCACCGTCCCGGAGCGATCGTTGCCCACCATAGTGTTCTCCAGACAGCCAACAGGCGCGTAATCGTGGACGTTATTCTCATTGATGAGATGCTCAACACCCGACATCCGGGCTTGGTGCATCATACCGGCTATGGAACGCTCGTCAAAGTTCAGCAGAAAGGGCGCTCCCTGACTCGATGCCACCATATCGACCAGCTTGTCCAGGAGTGCATCGGGCGTGTTTCTATGCAGCCGCACATTTGGCTTCGGCTCGAGAATGGGCATCATCTCGTCGATTACCTCCAATATGGCATAGGAGAGATCATTTGTCATGTCTGCTCCCCCACGCCCCATGCCGGAGAGAGTAAGCAACTGTCCATAGCCAGCCGTGATGCCCTGATTACCTCCAGTCCGGATCATTGCATCGTAAGCCGTATTCGCGTGTATCCAGAAGCACTTTAGGATCTCTTTGCCGAATTCCCTATCCATTCCCTCGGAAAGCGACTTGACCCATAGAGGGTACAGGTATTGGTCGATTCTTCCAAACGACACACCAGGACCCGGGTAGTTCTCCTCGCTCATGATCAGCATATGGGTAAGCCAGAGGGATTGAACCGCCTCCCAGAACGTCTCCGCGGGTTCCCAGGGGACCTTCCGAAGGCTTACCGCCATCTGCACGAGTTCGCCCTTCCGAGTCTCGTCGGCCTCTCTTTCGGCCAGCTCATCACATACTCGACCGTATTCCGCCGCCAGGTCTCTCGGCAGTGTCGTTGCCGTCAGCATCGCCTTGAGCTGTGCTCCCTTTCTACCCCGCTTTCCACTTGGTGGAAGTGACTCATACTGCTTCCTGATATCCTCGTGGATGCTTTTCCACCCTTTCTGTATGACTGTGGCATAGTCAGGGATCAGGTGTCCTCCCGTGGCTCCAGCATTGCCATATCCATGATCGTGAAACCACTTCATAGAAGCCCGGGAACCGTGCTTACCGTAGACCTTCCTATCATATCGCTTGGCCTCAGCATTGGTCAGACAGGTCGATGTCTGCACATTGAACCGTGCCCCGACGATTAGGTCACCAGGCAGGACCTCCTTGGGCACGTACTTGGTCATTACCTCCCTGATGAACCACGCCCGACGCTCCACCAGGCTCCACCGCCAGAAGCTGGGATCCAGATCAACCTGTCTTGCCACCTGCTTGAACGACGATCGAAAGGTCTGATGGAAAGTATAGGTCTCTGGAACAATGTAAAAGGTCAATTCCTCGAACTGGAAATCCCACGCCGTTCCCGTCGTCCAGGCGGTGAACTCGTTGTTCCACTCACGGCCAGTGCCTTGGAAGTAAAAGTCTCTCAGCCACTTGATCCGGGGAGATAGGCTCCCAGGTTCCTTGAGGGAGTATTTTGCTCCACCGGCCCCGCTATCTGTAATCGTTGCACTCATCGTGTCCTCCTCTTCTCCGGTGCGATGCACTTCTCAAGTGCGTTGCACCTGCCTGGTCAGCCGGTTTCCTCAGCCATCGCGATCCCGTTCTCCGTATCAGCACCCCAGATAGGTACCGGATCCCCCAGGACGGGAATCGGGCGCCGCACGTTGACATCCCACCACGCCAGTGCCACGGCAAGGTACTCCCGTGTCTCCCACGTGACCCGCCGCGCGCTATAGTCTTGCCGGTCGGACAGAGCCACCACAGCGTCCACACCCAGTGCCTCGCAGAGATAGAGTGCGCGGGCGGCGTGAAAACGCTGGGTGACAACCACCGCGCGCTCCACACCGAAAATCACTCCAGCCCGGTAGCAGCTATCATAGGTACGCCGACCAGCATAGTCGAGTACGATATCTCGCTCAGGCACCCCCAGACGCACGGCATATGCCAACATCGCCTGAGGCTCGTTGTAGTCTATAAAACGATTGTCGCCACTACACAACAGCTTCTGAACGACGCCAGCGTGATAGAGCTCAGCAGCCACAGTGACCCGATCGACCAGAATGGGCGTGAGGGAGCCATCAGGCCATAGACCTGCACCCAGAACAAGAGCGACAGGACGCGCTGGCACGTCTTCGATCTGGTCGTACATACGCTGGCGAGCCCTTCCCTCAAACACCAGCCGAAGGCCTCCCAAGACTGCTGCTCCCATCACGCCGCAGGCCAGCAACACGACGGCCATACGCTTCAGAATCTCGGTCACCTGGAGAATCATCTCTAGGGCAGGCTCTCAACAACGTCCGCCAACAGCCCCAGATCCGGAGCTTGCACAAACAGAACATAGCGGGCTACCCGTAAGACGCACACCGTTCCCGTGCTGATTTCCCACCACTGTCCCCCAAGCCCTCGCGGCGCGCTGACAGGCCAAGCAGGCACATACCTCTGAGAGACCAGCGCAGCCAGTGCCCGCTCCAATTCGACGGCATCGGCAGGGCTGTCCCAAATGGTGCGCCATACGAGCAGCCGTTCCCCATCTTTGTCTTCCCACACGGCAAAGGTATCGCCATCCCAACCGCTAGCTGCCTCCCACGACGTCTCTTCTGACAAAACAGACTGGAGATACAGACCAACGACAAACTCTCCCAGCGTATCTTGGACGAGGACATCCCAGTCCTCACCAAGAACACCGCTGAGGTTGGGCACGGCGACTTGGACAGGTTCTGTGTGCCCCTCCAAATAGCGCTCCGGGTGCAGCACCTGCTCGGTCGAGTGTGGTGGCCGGATATAGGCATCGTTGACCGCCTGCCACCCACCAACCTGAAAGAGCACACTCACAAAACGCTGTCCCTCCGAATACGGGAAACGCTCCAGCCGTGCCCAAGCTTCGACCTCATCCAGACCTTCCCCGTAGGCCGGTCGCTCTGCCTCCAGAACAAGCTCTAGCATGTGATCCCAATCAGCAGCCGTGATGTCTCCATACAGGTAGGAGGCCGTCACCAGTGCCGCGTCTCCTTCCACCAGTGCCTGGATAGCCAGCTTTTCATCGGTGGTGGTAGCACGGTCATCCATTGCGCCGAGATCAAAATGCTGATCCTGCAGAGCGTGAATATAGGCGTGTGCCAGCAAGGCCTGATCATCGGCACTGCTTTCAGGCCGACCAGCAGTGACATACAGTTGCTTCTGCTCAGGCACATACACACCTGCGGTCCGGTGAGGTTGAACCTGGATGGAAGAAGTATCTGGCAGCAGTCCGAGCTCCGCATACGGCAGGACCAAAGCCTCAATATCCTGGCGACCGTGGAACCGCTCCAGCAATCCGGTCATCGCAGGTTCATCGAGGAAACTGAGTGGCACCTCGGCTCGAGGTGAAAGACCGCGAATGATCTCCACCTGATGAGCAATCTGATCGAACAGGCGAGCCGCCTGCACCTGCGACCAGATACCCTCCTCAAAGACAAAGGTCGGTGCTGGAGCAGGTGACGGAGACGGCGTTGGCAGAGATGCAGTTGCCCACACAGTTGGGGCCGGCGAGGGAGTAGAGACAGGTGACAGGTTCTTCCAGCTTTGCAGAGAGGTCACGATCAGCCCGGCGAGCATAGCAAAGACAACGACGACCGCCAGTATCATCAAGATAATGACGCGGCGTTGCCCAGAAGTCAGACCACTAGCATTCACGCCAGCGCCTCGCGCTGATACTGTAAGAGCCGGTCGATACCTCGAGACGCCAGATCCAGCATCTTGTCAAGTGTTTCCCGTGAGAAGGGCGATCCTTCAGCGGTGCCTTGTACCTCAACCAGGCGCCCATCGCCCATCATCACGACATTGAGATCAACCTCAGCATCTCGATCTTCGACATAGCACAGATCAAGCCTTATGTCGCCGTTCACAACGCCGACGCTTACCGCTGCCACGGGCTGACCAAGCACCTCGGCCACGACAAGACCTTGCCCGATAAGCCGACGCAGCGCCAGCACGACGGCGACATAGCTGCCAGTGACGGCGGCAGTGCGGGTGCCACCGTCAGCCTGGAGCACATCACAGTCGACAACCAGAGTACGCCGTCCCAACAAGCTCAGGTTGACGGCGGCGCGAAGGGAGCGCCCTATAAAACGACGGATCTCTTGCGTCCGACCCCGGAGCCCGTCCGTTTCCCGGCGCGTGCGCGTTTGCGTGGATCGTGGAAGCAGTCCATACTCAGCGGTCAGCCAGCCCCCCGTCGCCCCCTGCGTGGTCATCCAGGGGGGCGTCTCTTCCGTGATGCTGACGTTGCACAACACACGAGTACGTCCCGTCTCGACCAACACGGAGCCTTCGGGGTACTCTATATAGTCCTTGACAAGTTTGACAGGACGCAGGTCAGCGTTGAGCCGTCCATCGATGCGGACCTTGGCCATAATACGCAGGATTATACCACGCAGGTATGGTGGAGCAAAGCTATCTCCAGCAAGAGCCGCTCGATTATCCCACAACCTAGGCCGTCTCTAGATATCGCTCCAGCTCCCAGCTTGACACCTGGATACGGTACTCGTCCCATTCCGCCCACTTGGCCCGCAGAAAAGCTTCGGTGATATTGGGCCCCAACGCATCCTGAATCACCTCGTCCTGCTCCAGCAAACTCAAAGCCTCTGCAAGCGTCCCTGGCAGCGTGCCTATGGCGCGCTCGCGCAGATCACCCTGATCAAAGTCATACACATCCTCATTGACCGCTGCTGGCGGAGTCAGGTCCCGCTCGATGCCATCCAGTCCGGCTGCAAGCATAGCCGCGAAGGCCAGGTACGAATTGCTGCTAGGGTCAGGACAGCGCAGTTCCAGGCGCGTGGCCCCTTCTCGGTGCGCCCCATGACCAGGAACGCGGATCAACGCTGAGCGATTAAGACGTGCCCAGCAGATATAGACCGGCGCTTCATAGCCTGGCGTCAGGCGCTTATAACTGTTGACTGTAGGAGCCACCACCGCCGCCAACGCTTGGGCGTGCTCGAGCTGCCCAGCGATAAAGTTGTAGGCTAGCCGAGAGAGACCATACTCGTCGTCCGGGTCATAGAACAGGTTGTGACCATCCGCACCAAAAACACTCTGATGCACGTGCATACCGGAACCGTTGATTCCGAATATCGGCTTGGGCATAAAGCTGGCATAGATCCCGTGGGTAGCCGCGATCGCACGCACGATGTATTTGAATGTGGCGGCATTGTCGGCGCTCGTCAACGCATCGGCGTAGCGGAAGTCAATCTCGTGCTGACCAGAGGCCACCTCGTGATGGCTCATCTCAACGTGCATGCCCATCGCTTCCAGTGCCAGGATGATCTCACTGCGCACTTTCTGCGCCTCATCCCGAGGCGAAAAGTCGAAATAGCTCCCCACGTCGTGTGGCACAGGACGCACCGGATACCCTGTGTTACGTTCACTATCTCGCTTGAACAAGAAGAACTCTAGCTCAGGGCCAACGTTGTAGGTATATCCTCGTTCAGCAGCTCGGGCGATCATTCGCCGCAGTGCCTGACGTGGCGAGCTGGGAGCGGGCTGGCCATCAGGGCGATAGACATCACAGATAAACCGCGCCCGTCGCCGCTCTGGCGCACTCCACGGCAGTACCTGATACGTCGTCGGATCCAGCACCAGAGTCCTATCGCTTTCATAGATGCGCGCGAACCCCTGAATAGATGAACCATCGAACCAAATCCCTTGTTCCAGTGCCTGTTCCAGACCAGCCGCGGGAATCGTGACACTCTTGATGGTCCCCAAAATGTCTGTGAATTGAAGGCTGACGAATAGTACACCGTCCGCCTTGACCCGGCTTATTAGATCGTTTGACATCTCTCCTCCCTTTGTCTGCGAGTTTGATTATGGGGCACAAAGCACTCCAGACATACCGCCTCGGCAACCATCTACCGCCTACTCTTTGTCCTTTATCCGGATGTGCAATTCATCCAGTTGCTCGGGCTCCACCGACGAGGGCGCTCCAGCCATCAGGTCGGCCGCCTGCTGCGTCTTGGGGAAAGCGATCACTTCACGGATATTTGGCTCCCCGGCCAACAGCATCACCAACCGGTCGATGCCAGGCGCGATTCCCCCATGGGGCGGTGTGCCGTATTCGAACGCCTCCAACATATGCCCGAAACGCTCCTGTGCTACCTCCACATCCAGCCCAATCAGCTCAAACACTCGCTCCTGCACCTCGCGTCGATGGATCCGGATGCTGCCCCCCCCCGTCTCCTCGCCATTGATCACCAAGTCATACTGCTGACCCCGTGCAGCGCCGGGATCAGAGTCCAGGAGTCGCAGATCCTCCTCCATCGGGGCCGTGAAAAGGTGGTGACTGGGATCCCAACGCTGCTCGTCTTCGTTCCACTCGAACAGTGGAAAGTCGATCACCCAGCAACACGCCAACACCTCGCGATTCCGCAATCCCAGGCGCTCACCCAACTCAAGTCGAAGCCGGCTCAGCGCAGCGTTAGCAGCCGATACACCATCGGCAACAAACAGCAACAGGTCACCCGGTTCTGCCGCCATTCGATCGATGATCGCGTCCACCTCACCCTCGGCAAGAAACTTGGCAAAGGAGGAGCGCACCGTTCCATTTTCCTCGCCCAACGAGAGCCAGGCCAGTCCTTTGGCCCCCTCGTTCAGAGCCAATTCGGTCAGTTCATCGATCTGCCGTCGGCTGTAGGAACCGCAGCCCGAAACACAGATACCTTTTACCTGTCCACCGGCGGCGACTGTCTTGCCAAAGACCTTGAATCCGCTCCCTGCCACCAGGTCAGAGATGTCCACCAACTCCATCCCAAAGCGCATATCAGGCCGATCAGTACCAAAACGCGCCATTGCCTCCGCATAGGTGATACGATGAAATGGTGTGAAAAGCAGCTCGCGGTCGGAACAGTCTTGGATGACATCGATCGTCATACGTTCTATCAGGTCCATCACGTCTTCTCGATCGACGAAACTCATCTCCAGGTCCAGTTGAGTGAACTCTGGCTGGCGATCACCTCGCTGATCCTCATCGCGGAAACAGCGGGCAATCTGAAAGTACCGCTCGTAACCCGCGACCATCAGCAACTGCTTGAGCTGCTGGGGCGACTGAGGAAGGGCATAGAACTTGCCAGGGTGCACACGACTCGGCACCAAATAGTCCCTGGCTCCCTCCGGTGTGGTCTTGAACAGAATGGGCGTCTCGATCTCGACAAAACCGCGCTCGGTGAGGAAATCTCGGATATACTTGACCACCCTGTGGCGTAGGAGGAGGTTACGCTGCATACGCGGTCGCCGCAGGTCAAGATAGCGGTATCTGAGCCGCACCGCCTCATCCACCGGACTATCATCATAGACATAGAATGGGGGAGTCTTGGCTTGATTCAGGACTTTTACACGGCTCGCTACCACCTCAATCTGACCTGTGGGCAGATCGGGGTTGGTCAAACCCTCAGGTCGTGCCTGAACGACGCCCGTCACCTGAAGCACAAACTCACCTCGTGATTGCTGCAACGTCGCGTGTGCCTCGGGTGCGCCCTTGGGACTCGAAACGACCTGCACGATGCCGGACCGGTCACGCAGATCCACAAAAGCCAGGCCGCCGTGGTCGCGCCAGCGATTCACCCAACCCGCCAACTCTACCTCCTGGCCAATATGGGCCGTATGCAAATCTCCGCAATGGTGTGTCTTTAGCATAGTCCTCTCCTCGATGAACGTGTTCCAAACTCTGCGCTATTCTACCTACGTTGCCCAAAAGAACAAGCCGCCCTATCTAGGGCGGCTTTTCTTCTTCCGAAAACGAGAACCAGACGTGTCAGACCGTCGGCCGCCCTCGAGGGCTGCGGGGATTCTGATCATTATCCACAACGAGCCGAACGGAATACGCCTTCATTCTGGTTGCAGTGTACCACGCTTTACGCACAAGTCAAACGTCGTCAAGTCCCCCGAACGTGACCAGGTTGCTCACATACCCAAAGGCGGTATAATGGGTCTATGCGTGGAAGAAACGCCCACCTTTACATCACCGCCTTCACCGGTGGGCTGGCTTCGCTGGCCGTCGAGATGACCGCTTCCAGCCTACTTCGCAACCACTTTGGCACTGCCAACCTGGTGTGGGCAACCATCATTGGGCTGATCCTGCTGTTCCTGGCGGTTGGCTACTTCTTCGGAGGGCGATGGGCAGATCGCTCTCCCCACCCTGCCACGCTCTACCAGATTATGGCTTGGGCCGGCCTCCTTACTGGCATCGTACCCTTCGCTGCCCATCCAGTACTCGCACTCACATCGTCAGCCTTTGATCGCTTTGATGCCTTTCTTCTCGGTGGCTCCTTTCTTACCGTGATGGTTCTGTTTAGCATCCCGGTCACGCTGATGGGCTGTATCTCACCGTTCATCATCAAGCTACTGATGAGAGACGTCGAGAGCGCCGGCAGTGTCGCTGGTCGCGTCTATGCCATCTCCACGGGGGGCAGCTTCCTCGGCACATTCCTGCCCAATCTTTTGCTCGTGCCCACCATCGGTACACGCAACACCTTTGTCCTGTTGTCGCTGCTCCTGTTGTCCGTCGCGCTTGCTGGTCTTGCCCGTTGCGCGCCGCGCCGGATGCTGCTGTATGCCTGGATGCCCCTGGTCATTGTCTTGCTTGCTCTGCTACTGCGAGGACAACCAGTCAAGGCAGCCGAGAACGCCATCTACGAAACCGAGTCCGCCTACAACTATATCCAGGTCGTAGAGGATGAGCGAGGGTGCCTATCTCTCCTGCTAAACGAGGGACAAGGCATCCACTCCGTCTATTGTCCCGATCAATTGCGGACCCCCGGACCGTGGGATTTCTTCCTCATCGCCCCCTACTTTAACTCCCCTCCGTATGCTCCTGATAGGCTTGACAGCGTTATGCTCATCGGGCTGGCCGCTGGGACTATGGCCCGGCAGTACACCGCGGTGTACGGGCCGCTCCCTATCGATGGCGTGGAGATTGATCCCCGGATCGTCCAGGTCGGACGAGAGTACTTTGGGATGAACCAACCCAATCTCAACGTCACCGTCGCCGACGGACGTTATGCCCTCGCCCAGTCTGACCGACGGTACACCGTGATCGGCGTAGACGCCTATCGGCTGCCCTACATCCCCCCACACCTGGCCACCGTGGAGTTCTTCCATCAGGTTCGAGATCACCTTAGCACCGACGGAGTCCTCGTTATCAATGTCGGGCATACGCCCGATGACTACCGGCTGGTGGAGGCTATGCTGGCAACGCTGCTCAAGGTCTTTCCCTCAGCCCACGTGATCGACGTCCCGTTTAGCTTCAATGCGGTTGTTGTGGCCACCGTTCAACCAACCAGCGCCCACAACCTGCTGCTCAACCTACCCACCCTGGAGGGCGACGAGTTTCTACATCCAACGGCACTGACTGCGATAGCTAACCTTCGCCCCACAAAGCCTGGGCCGGTGGTCTTTACCGATGACCGAGCCGCTATCGAATTGATGACCAACACCCTGGTATTCGAGTATGCTCTGAAAGGAAATAGATGAAACGCCGAATATGGCTTGATCTGATCCGATGGCTGATCGTGCTGGCTGTACCCATCGCTCTGCTGGCTGCAAACTTGAGTATCGTGACCAGTCAGTGGTTCGTACACTGGGAGTACAACAAGGCAGGGTTTCCTGCCGATCCCTACGGCCTCTCAGTAGGTGAGAGAGCTCACCTGGCTGAGGTTTGTGTGGACTATCTGGCCACCAACGCGCCCATCGCCCTTCTCGAGGACCTGCGACTGCCTGACGGCGCACCGGCGTTTAACGCACGAGAGCTGCGGCATATGGTTGATGTGCAGGCCGCATACCAAAAGCTCCTGGCAGCCGGCATCGTCGGTGCGATTGTTTTGTGCTCCGGTATCGCAGTTTTGTCGATAAAAGGCCCGCCCTATCGAAGTTTCTCCTCGGCGCTGGCGAACGGCGCTCGCCTTACATTGGGATTGCTGGGAGCTGTCGGGCTGTACATGGTCCTGGGCTGGCAGTCGTTCTTCACGTTCTTCCACCGCATCTTTTTTGAGGGCGAGACCTGGCTTTTCCCTTACTCCGACACGCTGATTCGTCTGTTTCCAATGCGCTTCTGGATTGACGTCGCTGTAGTTATTGTCGGTTTGCTAGCTGCTGAGGCCGTGGCCGTGGCCGGTTTCGGGACCATCTGGGCCAAGAGAGAAAGACGAGAGAGGCAGACAAATGAGGAAACAGCGGATCCTGGTCGCTGAAGACCACGAACCCCTCCTTATAGGGATTCAGCAAATCCTGGAAACAGCCGGCTACACCGTGCTTACAGCCAGCGATGGACTGGAGGCACTTCAGATACTGGAACACACCCGACCGGATTTGATCCTGGCAGACATCATGATGCCCACTGTGGATGGGTACGCCCTGTTGGAGCGACTGCGCAGCAGACCAGAATGGGCCGACATTCCGCTCGTGTTTCTGACCTCCAAAGCCGACACTACGGATATCCGGAAAGGCAGGGAACTGGGAGCCAACGGGTACATCACCAAGCCATTCGATCCTAGCGAGCTATTGGCGACTGTGCATTCGCTCCTGGGGCGGGACTGAGCATACTTGAATGTTCAGCCCACACCTACGATGCACAACAATCGGGCCCGACAGCATTTGACTTTGACAATGCATCGTCTATAATCTACCCATATGCTAAGCATACTCATCACCGCCTTCCGCGAGGCAGCGACGATAGGCCAAGCCATCGAAGCGTTCCTCCCCCAATTACCCAACGATGCCGAGTTGCTGGTTGTCTGCCCTGACCCAGGAACGACCTCCGTGGTGGATGACTTTGCTGCCCGCTATCCGGCTGTGCAGCACGTGGCCGATCCACAGAAGGGCAAGCCAGTCGCCCTAAACGTCGGGTTGAAGGCGGCGAAAGGGGACATCGTGGTGCTCTCAGACGGCGACGTGGTTGTCGCTGAAGACACCTTGGTCAAGCTCCTAGCCCCTTTCGAGGATCCGCAGGTAGGAGCCGTGAGCGGTCGGGCGCTAAGCCTCAGCCCACGTGACACAATGCTGGGCTATTGGTCCTACCTGCTCACCGAGGGCATCCATCAGATTCGCTTGAACCGTGATCGCGCTGGTCAATTCCTGGTCTGCTCTGGCTATCTTTTTGCCATCCGTCGCGCCCTGGTCGACCGTGTGCCGGAGGATGCGCTGGCAGAGGATGCCGTGATCTCGCATATGATTGCCCGCCAAGGATACCGCGTCGCCTATGCCCCTGAGGCACGCGTCTATGTCAAGTACCCCACGACCTATCGTGACTGGCTCAGACAAAAGGTCCGCTCCGCCGGTGGGTATGCGCAGCCCTACATCCGCTCGTCCCCTGTGCGCATGCGGTCGGCGTGGCTCGAGATGTGGTACGGCACGCGCCTGGCGCTGCGCTACCCTCGCCACACCCGCGAGTTTCTGTGGACGTTGCTTCTCTTCGCTGCCCGCCTGCATCTGTGGCTACTTGTATTCGTCAACGTGCGACTGCTCCGCCGCCCCCTGACCACTCTTTGGCAGCGTGTCGAATCCACCAAGTGAAGCGTCCTTTCAGCACACATCAATAGTGGATGTTGACCAGTGTGCCAACCGGCGCCCAATTGAAGAACCACTGCGCCTCGGATGTAGGCAGGTTAACACAACCGTGGCTCATTGGCCGGCCAAAGTTGGCGTGCCAGTAGGTTCCGTGAAGACCATAACCCCGGTAAAAGTACATCGTGTAGGGCACATTGGGCAGGTAGTAGCCCGGCCCCGTCATCAGCGTGGATACATACTTGACATAGATCCGATACTGGCCTGTAGGAGTAGGAGTTCCAGGCAACCCGGTCGAGGCGAGGCTGCTCCGCACGGCCGTGTTTCCCACATAGGCGGTGACCCGCTGGGCGCTGAGGTTTATGTCAATCCACTTGCCCCCGGTCGGTGCTGGCGATTGTGCGGGCGGCGCAGGATTCCCTCCGCTTGGAATACGCAACACCTGCCCTACGTAGATCAGCGATGAATTACTGATGCCGTTTGCCTGCACTAGAGACCACAGAGAGACGCCGAACCTGATGGCAATGGCCGACAGCGTGTCACCACGTCGCACCGCGTACGTCTGCCCTGACGAAGGTGGGGATGACGGTCCAGGTGCGGTCCCCTGTCCTGGAATAACGAGCCGCTGTCCCACGTAGATATGGTTGGGGTTAGCAATGCCATTCGCAGCAGCCAGGGTCTGGTAGGAGACGCCGTATCGCAGCGCAATCCGATACAGGCTCTCGCCTCGTTGTACGATATGCACGCCCGATGAAACCCCAGGCGAGCTGGTAGCTCCTCCGGTCGGCACCACCAAACGCTGACCTACATAGATGCGGTTCGAGTTACTCAGACCGTTGGCCGCTGCCAGTGCGTTCACCGTCACCCCGTATCGCAGTCCGATCCGAAACAGGTTTTCGCCTGGCTGCACAATGTGAATCGTTGAACTCTGGGCAACAACCGATACTGCCGACGATAGCGTCAATATCAGCACCAACCCGATTATTTGCATCCTACGCATAATTGCACTCCCTCTCGGTCCGCTACTCCTATACGCCCTCTCCAAACAAGGCTGGTTGTCGATCATCTTTGAATACCTGTAGCACATTTGTTCGCTCGTGCTCCCCTATTATGCCTCAAATGTCGCCATTCATCCATTACAACAAGGTTACATTTGCGTGACAAGATGCCCATATCGTGTTAAGCAGACAGCCGTTCTCGACCATGGTGACTGCCCGTCGTGACAGGCATACAGAGCACGAGAGCCCTTCCAGACAAAGATATGCGCAAGGGGCAGGCCCTATACCGAGCCCGCCCCTTGCGATAGAGATCTCTACACAAAAACAGTGGCTAGATCACGCCCAGTTCCCGTGCCACCTTTTCAAATATCTCCAATCCCTTGTCCAGATCCTCCCGTGTGTGAGCAGCGGTGTTCATCACCCGGATGCGGGCCTGCCCCATCGGAACGGTAGGAAAACCCAGCGCCATAGCAAAGACGCCATGGTCGAACAGCTTGGCGCTAAACTCCTTTGCCAGCTTAACATCGCCCAGCATCACCGGAACGATCGGCGTCTCGGTGCGACCGGTGTCTATACCCAACCGCTTGATTCCCGCCTTGAAATACTCGGCATTCTCCCACAGTCTCTCCACCACCTCTGGGTGTTGCTCAACATAATCCACAGCAGCCATACAGGCCGCCGTATCAGCCGGGGTGAGTGCACTTGAGAACAGATTGGGACGTGCCTTCTGACGGATATACTCCACGACCACTTCTTTTCCAGCGATCACACCACCCATCACGCCAAAGGCCTTGGACAGCGTGCCGATTTCGACGTCAAACTTTCCTTCCAGCCCAAAATGGGCCACGATCCCCCGCCCGTTGCCCAGTACGCCTTCCCCGTGCGCGTCATCCACCATCGTGAGCACGTCATGCCTGGCAGCCACTTCATAGAGCTTGTCCAGCGGGGCAACGTCGCCGTCCATGGAGAACACGCCATCACTGATCATCAAACCCCGTCTATAGTTAGGCAGATGCTCCTGGATCTTGGCCTCTAGGTCAGCCGCGTCGCAGTGCTCATAGACGATGATCTTGGCCCCACTCAGCCGCGCACCATCGATAATGCTCGCGTGATTGAGACGGTCGGAGAAGATAACGTCCTGCTCGCCCGTCTCCCTGTTCCGTCCCACCAATGGCGGTATGGCTGCCTGGTTGGCGCAAAAGCCACTTTGAACGAGCAGGGCTGCCTCGACCTGCTTGAATTCCGCCATCCGCCTCTCACACGCGGTGTGCAACCGCTGGGTACCAGCGATGGTGCGAACCGCGGCAGGTCCCACCCCCCACTCATCGACCGCCTTCTTGGCGGCCTCCTTCAGCGCCGGGTGATTCGCCAATCCCAAATAGTTGTTGGTGCAGAAATTGAGCACCCTCTTGCCATCCACCACCATCCACCCATCAGCCGCCGAATCCATCGTCCGGATGTTGATGAACCGCTTTTCAGCCTTGGCGGCTTCAAGCTCCTGTTGCATAAAACCTAGCTTGTCTCCCACTTTTCGTCTCCTTTTCTAGATCTCTTTTTGGTGTTTCTGGCTAAGTTTAGCCAGCATATCGGCCACCATTGCTGGCAAATCATACTCCGGCTCCCATCCCCACTCCTCACGCGCGGCGCTGTCGTCGATCGTCCGTGGCCAAGAGTCGGCAATCTGTTGTCTGAAATCAGGTTCGTATTCGCACCTGAACTCGGGCATGTGTTTCTGGATTTCCACGACTAGTTCGGCCGGACTGAAACTGAACGCCGCCAGGTTAAAGTCAGAATGGTGCTCTAATCCCGAAAAGTCGGCCTCCATCAAGTCAATCGTCGCCTTGATGCAATCAGGCATATACATCATGGGCAATACGGTGTCCTCCCGCAGAAAACAGGTGTACCGCTTGTGCTTGATCGCCTCGTAGAATATCTCGACTGCATAGTCGGTGGTGCCCCCACCAGGCAACGTCTCGCTGCTGATGATACCTGGATATCGAACGCCGCGCACATCCAGGCCGAACCGTTGCACATAGTAGTCACACAGCAACTCCCCGGCGACCTTTGTGACACCGTACATCGTCTTGGGACGCAAGATCGTCTCCTGGGGTGTGTTGTGCTGCGGAGTCTCCGGTCCGAAGGCAGCAATAGAACTGGGGCAGAACAGTCGCACCGTCTCCCGCTCTCGAGCGATCTCGAGGACATTGTATAGCCCGTTCATATTGACGTCCCAGGCTAGGTGAGGATTCTGCTCGCCGACGGCGGAGAGGATGGCAGCCATATGATAGACGGTATCGATGTCATGCTCGTCCACCAGATCCGCCACCGTCTCCTGCTTGGTTACGTCGACAAAAGCGAATGGACCAGAGTCGCGCAACTCGGGGCCAGGCGGCGTCCTGTGGCCGGTGGCCACCACGTTCTCACCGCCATATTTCTCTCGGAGCGCCAATGTCAGCTCCGAGCCGATTTGACCGCACGCTCCAGTCACGAGAATCCTGCTCATTTCACCCGTTGACACCATAACACCTCCGTCTCGATTGTATGTGCGAATACGGCGTACTCGCGAGTATAGCATATCTCGGGGAGCTTGCCAATTCGCTATCCCACTTCGACTTCCCAGCGCACAACCCCAGCATCTCCACGCATCT
>CAYUIS010000042.1:0-22052 GCA_964444825.1 uncultured Anaerolineales bacterium
ATAGATGGTAAAGCCCGTTTCATCGAACGAATTGTCCCGCCAATCCAGCCGGATCTCGCGCCAACTGACGGCCGTGGCCTCAAGGTCGCTGGGGGCCACAGGTGGCCCCTCCTCGGACACGGTGATGTAGTCTGAACGGACAAGCGTCGAGGAATCGCGCGGGGGAGCCAGCGTGCCATCGGCGTCGACGACCGTCAAGGTGACAGAATAGGTCCCGGTCAGCATGTAGGTATGCGTCGGGCTGGTGTGTGTGCTGGTGATACCATCCCCAAAGTCCCACAGGCTGTCGGTGTAAAACCCGACGGATGTGTTCGTGAACGTCACCGTCAACGGGGCCCGGCCCCAGACCGGCGAGGCCGTAAAGCCAGCCTGCAGTGGCGTGTAGCTGCGCAAGAGAAGCGGCAGGTACAGACGACGGATCAACAGATTGACCACGGTGTTCGACCACACACAGCCGTCCAACGTGCCGCCAAAGGGGTAGATACAGGCGCGATTGGCGATTCCATCGGCGTGAGCCAACGTGCCCGGGTCGACCCGAACGGCAAAGCTGAGCGTAACCTGATTGGCAGGCGTAACCGTGAGTGTCCCCGTAACCGCGCCGCCGGCGTGGGTGAGGGCACTGGTTGATGGGCGCTCCACGAAACGTACAAACGTCGTGTGCGACAGCGGATCATAGAAACCAACCTGCACGCCAGACGCCGCCGAGATGACGATCGTATAGGTGAGCTCATCACCGTCCTCTACCGCCGTTGTGGGCACGACGGTCTTGGTCAAGATCGAGCTCTGTTGCAGATAGGCCCTCCCTCGCAGGGCAGCGGGGGCTGGCGCGGCCGACCGCGCTTGGGCTGACCTAGCCCCAAGTCCATACAATATCAGAGTTAGTAGGAAGGCCGACGATACAACCGCGAAAATGAACCTAGACACTCTCAGGTGCTGTTTCTTCATAGTTCCGCTCCTTTGCAATGGCCCGACAAAAGAATCTCGACCGAACGCAAGAACGCGCCAAACGCAGGGATCGAGACCTCTGTTCAGCGCGTCAACTATCCCCGATCTCTCGCATACCAAATACCTTGAGATTGTAAGGGACCATTCCCGGGTGGCAAGTGGGCCACCGCTGATATTATACCACGAGGCCCGGTGTTGCATAGTTACAACAATGTTACGAAACGGCCGGGGTTCCACCGCACCTATATGCAGATTAACTATATAAAAAGCGGCTATATGATGATTGACTATTGACAAATGACACATAGTATGGTATACTGTACGCCGGAGGAGAAAAATGAGAGGACATGGTCAAGGACAGGGGCGCTGGAGGCACGGTCGCCGGGCAGTCCGGATGCTGGAGCCAGCCCTGCTGCTGCTGTTACATCATGGGCCGGCACACGGCTACACCTTTCTGGAACAGTTGGGGCAGTTCGGCCTGGGAGACTTGAATCCCAGCGCAGTCTACCGGACGCTGCGGGATATGGAGGAAAAACAGTGGGTCACCTCGACCTGGAACGAGGAACGGTCACAAGGACCGCCCCGCCGGGTCTATCGGATCACCGAGCTCGGCGATGAGGTACTGGCCCTATGGACGCAGGATCTGGCGGAGAGCAGGCGGAGGATCGGCTATCTCTTGAACGTCTATGAACGGCATATGGAGGAGAGTGAGGGGGAGTATCACTAGACGGTGTAATGATCGTGTGGTCGGTGGTCAGCAACCGCATCCCATACCGTGCAAAAACTAAAGGAGGGGCATTCGATATGAAGAAAGTCGGGATCATTATCTGTAACCGTTACCACACCTGTGCGGGCGGAAAGTGCCTGCGCGCCCTGCGGAATCGGGAGGGCGCCTTTGCCCTATACGAGGGCGAGGAGGTCGAGTTGGTAGGCTATACCACCTGCGGGGGCTGTCCCGGCGGCAACGTGGAGTACGCACCAGCCGAGATGAAAAAGAATGGCGCGGAGGTGATCCACCTCGCCACAGGCCTGGTGGTCGGCTACCCACCCTGCCCACGCCTGGATGCCTTTTGCGACTTTGTCCCAACCAAATACGGGTTGGAGATGGTTATCGGCACCCACCCCATCCCGCAGAACTATTACCTGACCCACCAAGAGTTGGGGACCTGGCGGTCGGCCAGGGCGCAGGAGCGTATCCAGCACGTCTTGACGGACGAGGAGACGCGGCTGGCATACGATTGACGACAGCGAGTGCGCAGCAGCGAGTGCGCAACAGCGAGTGGGCGAGAAAAGGTGAGCTGAAAGAAGGGAGGTGAACGAGATGCCAGCAGGAGATGGAACTGGACCGAGAGGCCAGGGTCCGATGACGGGCCGGGGCGAGGGGTACTGTGCAGTCAGGCTCCCCGACTCTGGCGAGGAACCGTACGGCTACGCAGGGCTGGAGGGTACGCCAGTGCGTATGAGGACGCCGATTGCCCAGCCCGCACTTGGCGCTCGCTTTTTCCGCAGAGTGCGCCCGGCGACGTGGCTGGGGCGTGCTTTCGGACGCGGACGCAGCTCCTTCGGATTGATTCGGCCCAGGCGTAGCGCAGGCAGAGGACGTGGACGACGATTTGGCCGGTGGTGAGCAGCAAAATCGCCAAGCAATATCAGAAGGGAGGTGAGTGAAATGCCAGGATTCGATGGTACTGGACCAGCCGGAAGGGGACCGATGACCGGTGGAGCGCGGGGGCCGTGCAATCCAAACAGCCCCGAATACGCCGGCTACGGTCCATACCGCGCCCCTTACCCACCTGCGGTGCGGCCGCACTATGGCGGCTATCCGGCCGCCTATGGCTTTGGTCGCCCGCGCTGGCGCATAGGCCGGGGTTTCTGGGGCCGAGGCCGGGGTGGCCGCGGACGTGGATGGGGCCGCGGATGGCGGTAAAGGAAAATCAACCGTAATGAGCAAAGCACTTGACTTGACAGGAAGGAGGTGAACGAGATGCCAGCAGGAGATGGAACTGGACCGAGAGGAATGGGACCGATGACCGGACACGGGGGCGGCTACTGCGCCGGCTACGACTTGCCCGGCTACGCAAACCCGGGACCCGGTCGTGGTTTCGGTATGGGACCGGGCCGTGGAGGAGGCTGGGGCCGCGGTCGAGGTTGGCGAAACCAGTATTATGCCACCGGCGTGCCCGGTTGGGCTCGCTTCGGATACGCACCAGCGTGGGGCGCGCCGCCGGCTGCGCCGTATGGCGCTTACGCTGCGCCACCGACGCCAGAGCAAGAGACCGAGTTCCTCAGAACGCAGGCTGAGTGGCTGCAGCAGCAGCTCGATGGTATCAGCCAGCGTATCACGGAACTCGAAGGGGAAGCATAACGCGGACCCAGAACAAGACATCGGGGCGGGTGACAGCCACATAAGCTTCGCCACCCGCCCCGGGCCCTAACCGAGTGGGAGCCAGTACAACTTATCGCACGCGGCGCCGACCGGTTGGGAGATTCGATTATACACATCATCTGGAGGAATACAAATGATCATAGTGATTACGGCCAACGGTGCAGATCTGGACGCGCCAGCGAGTCCGGTCTTTGGGCGCTGCCCAGCCTACGTCTTTGTGGATACGGAGAGTATGCAGTTTGAGGGCGTGGAAAACCCAGCGATAGGGACTGCCAGTGGCGCCGGCATCCAGGCGGCCCAGTTCGTCATCGAGCGGGGCGCCCAGGCTGTGGTGACCGGTAACGTGGGCCCCAACGCCTTTAACGTGTTCCAGTCCGCGGGTGTTCCCATCTACCTCTCTGGCAATGGAACGGTGAGAGAGATGGCTGAGGCGTTCAGGGCAGGTGAGCTTCAATCCATCGCCGACGCCAACGTCCGGGCTGGTATGGGTATGGGCGGGGGCGGGGGCGGGGGCAGAGGAATGGGCATGGGACGTGGTATGGGGCGCGGGATGGGGCGTGGCACAGGAATGGGCATGGGCCGCGGTGCAGGTGGGGCTTTCCCTCCGACACCACCCCCGCCTCCGACAGGGGAAGCCGGTCCCTCCCCTTCTCCCCAGGACGAGATCGCGTCTCTAAAGGATATGGCGGGCAAGCTACGTCAGGAACTGGCTGACGTGATGGAAAGGCTAGACCGCCTGGAAAAGTGAGAAAGGGCAGATGCGCGTAGAGATCTCTGCAGACGATAGCTCAGGATCGAACTGGGATGTTGGCGGAGAGCGTGCGTCTTGACCTGTGACGATATCAAATCAAACAAAGGAGCAACCGAAACAATGAAGCAACGATATCCAATAGTAGTCGTAGGGGGCAGCGCCGCTGGTCTGACCGCCGCAATTACGGCGCGGCGGCATAATCCAGGCAAGGACATCCTCATGGTACGCACAGAGAAGCAGGTTCTGATACCATGTGGTATCCCCTACATCTTTGGCACGGTGGGAAGCGCCGAGAAAAACCTCATACCTGATGCCGTGCTCGAAAAGAACGGCATCGATCTACTTCTCGCCGAAGCCACGGACATCGATCGTGAGAAAAAAGTCCTTCATACCACCGAGGGTGACGTGAGCTACGAACGGCTGATCATCGCCACGGGCTCAAGGCCGGCTATGCCGCCGATACCGGGGTTTGAACTCGACGGCGTCTATGCCGTCGTCAAGGACGTCGAATACCTGAGCGAACTCCAGCAGCGACTCGAATCCAGCAAGGACGTGGTCATCATCGGCGGCGGGTTCATCGGCATCGAGTTCGCCGACGAGATCAACAAGGCGGGGGGAAAGAACGTCACCGTCGTCGAGATTCTGCCGAATTGCCTCGCGCTTGCGTACGACGAAGAGTTCTGCGTCGAGATGGAAAAGGTGCTTGAATCACGCGGGGTCAACATCCGCACTTCATCCAGGGTGGACAGGATCGGTGGCGACGGGAAGGTTGAAAAGGTCGTTCTTTCCAACGGTGACGAGATCAAGGCCGACGTCGTGATCTTGGGCATCGGAGCTGTCGCCAATGTGGACATGGCCCAGAAGGCCGGTTTGCGCATTGGCTTGACGGGCAGCATCGCGGTGGACCGGACGATGCGCACGTCCGACGAGAACATCTACACCTGCGGAGACTGCGCCGAAAAGATATCGTTCTTTGGCGGCCGGCCCTCACCTCTGAAGCTGGCATCCATCGCCACGTTGGAAGCGCGTATTGCCGGAGCCAACCTGTTTGGCATCAGGCGTGAGAATGTCGGCACGGTAGGTGTGTGGGGAACGGCAGTAGGGGATCACGCGCTGGCCACCGCTGGATTGACCGAGACGATGGCCAAGGAGCGCGGTTACGACGTGGTCGCCGTAACCATCGCGGGACCCAACCGCCATCCCGGCGGCATGCCCGGCGCGGCGAATACCAAAGTGAAACTGGTGTTCGAGTGCAACTCTGGCGTGATCCTGGGAGGGCAGGTTATGGGCGGCCCAGCAGCAGGCGAGATCAGCAACGCCATCTCTGCCTGTGTGCAGAACCGCATGACGGCGGAGGATATCGCCATGTTCCAGACGGGCACGCACCCTGCACTGACGGCCTCACCTATCGCCTATCACATGGTGAACGCTGCCGAGATGGCCATCCAACAGATTCGTGAGCGTGGAGGACAGTGATGACAAAGATACTCGTTATCGATGATGACGCCGACTTCCTCCTTGCCGTGCGGATGGTGCTCGAAGCCAACAACTTTGAGATGGAGGAAGCGGGGACGCCCGAGGAAGGGATCAGCAAGGTTTTGAGCGTCAAACCGGACCTGGTAATCCTGGACGTCATGATGCCGACGGGCTACGAGGGATTCGATGTCGCGCGCGAGATCAGGGAGAAGCACAAGCTGATAGACCTGCCCATCTTTATGCTCACCAGCGTACACAGCGCCAAAAAAGTGCCCTACCGTTTCGCTCCCGACGAGGACTATTTACCGGTAGACGTGTTCCTGGACAAGCCAATCGAGCCGGAACAGCTCGTCGACACGGTCCAAGAGATACTGGGAGAACGTCGAGAAGAACCAGAGCATCCGCTATAGTGCTCGTACCGTCAGGGGCAGAGTCGCGATCCGATCGCCACTCACCACTCACCAGAGAGACACACGGGGTTGCCCCGGCGTGTCTCTCTGGGTGCGGCCCCTGAGAATGCATGCGGGGGACACGTACATGCCGGAGGTTACATGCAGCAGCAGGAAACAACTGATTTCGACCGCATGGTGGAGGAACTACAGAGAGAGATCGTCGAACAGGAGCAGGCCCTCTACTCGGACAAGGTCATCGAGGAGGCTCACAACCCCAGGAACCTAGGCCGTATGCCTGAGCCGGACGCCCGCGGGCTCGTTCACGGCTGGTGCGGCGACACGATGGAGATCTACCTGGGGCTGGACGGGGAGAGAATCAAAGAGGCCACCTTTATGACCGATGGCTGTGGTGCGACGCTAGCATGCGGGAGCGTGCTCACCCAGATGGTGACAGGGGTATCGTTGGACGAGGCCAGCGAGATCAGACCAAAAGATCTGCTCAGCGCCCTGGACGGTCTGCCCAAGGAGAACGTCCATTGCGCCGAACTGGCGGTGAGCACCCTGCAAAATGCGATCCTTAACTGGCGGACTTGAGAGGAGAGCAGGTTGACAACTGAGAGCCGCGTGGAAAAGAGAGTGGTTGCACACACCGGTGATCTGGTCAGGCAGGGCTACCACTGGGGGGATCAAAGTTGCAGAGAACAGAGAGTGTCTCTCTGAAGGGCGTGGTTGGCAACACGGTCGGAAGAGTAATAGGCTTTATCTACCGGCAGAAGCGTAACTACCGGGTAGCGGTGGCCCGCTCCGCGGTGAACAGCTTCTTGCTGAATCTCACCGCTCAATACGACTCAATATACACGGTGGCGCTGGGGGCCAACTCGGTCGAACTAGGAACAGTGAGTAGCATTGGCAATGGGATCAGCGCCCTCATCTCTATGCCGGTGGGGTGGCTGGTGGATCGGTACGGCCTCAAGCGCTTCTATCTGCTGGGTATGGCGTTACTGGCCGGAGCGGCGCTGACCTATGCCCTAGCGCCCGGCTGGCAGGCGATCATCACCGCCACGATACTGCTCTCTATCTCTATGAGACTGACCGGCACGGGCTGCAGCGTGCTGTGCGCCGACTCGGTGCGGAACGAGGACCGGGCAACCGCTCAGAACATCTGCGTCACGTTGGCATCTATTCTCTCAATGATCGCCCCCCTGGTCGCCGCCTGGCTGGTCACAGCCTCCGGAGGACTGACCGTGGAGGGCATCCGCCCCCTGTACACCGTTCGCTTCGTGGGGTATGTCCTCATCTTTCTCTTCGTGGCCGCCCAATTGAGAGAGCCAAAGGCGACGGGCACGGCCGAGGCGAGCGCCAACCCCGGCTTCATGGGCGACTTTGAGCGGTTCTTCAAGGACGGGGGGCACTTGAGAAAGTGGCTGATCGTTGCTTCCCTCACCTGGTTCCCGATGGCTATGACCACCCCTTTCCTCCAGCTCTTTGCGCATCAAGCGAAGGGAGCGGATCAATTCCTGCTGGGGGTTATGGCCACGGCCACGGTCCTGGCCCGTGTTCTGTTCGGGATCCCACTAGGGCGGCTGGCCGACAAGATCGGGCGAAAAAAGGTCATTTATCTCGTCACGCCGCTGTGGTATGCCTCTTACCTGTTGCTCATCTTTTCCTTCAACTCGGTCACCTTGATTCTGGCGGGAGCTTTGCAGACCTTCTTTTTTGTCTCGGCAGGTCTCACGGGCGCTATGACGCTGGAACTCGTTCCGGTGGAGCGGATGGGAAAGTGGAGTGGTTTGATTGGCCTTTTCCGGGGATTGGTCACTATCCCCGCCCCCATGATCGGAGGCCTGATATGGCGGGAGGTGGGGCCTATGTACGTCTTTCTACTCCCTCTAGCGGTCGATCTGCTGTTGAGGATCCCTCTGCTGACCAGAATGCCTGAGACGCTCAAGACAGTGCCTCACGGCCGGGAGACAGGATTAGCCGGGAGACAGGATTAGCCGGGTGATAGCTTGCAGGTTGATGTTGGATGGCGAGAACCGGGACAAGAATCCAGAGTCCAGTTGCGTTACACTGAAGGGGAAGTATGCCGATCTATGAGTATCGATGTGAAGAATGTGACGAGGGTTTTGAGCTGTTTGTGCGCTCATCCTCCCCGAAAACGAATCCTAGCTGTCCCAAGTGTGGCAGTCATAGGGTGAGGAAGGTCATCTCTCTGTTTGGGGTCGGCGGGGCGAGCGCGATCAGCACCTCAGGGACGTCATGTGAATCTGGCTCTACCTGATCGCTGAGCCGCTAGGAGGCCGTGCGCCTTCAACGAGGACTGGAAGAGGGCAGTAGGTGTTGTTGGAGAGGAGGAAGGATGATGTCGGATAGACAGACGGTATGGATAGACATTCAGCGCTGCACCGGCTGCGGCGCGTGCGTCGAGGTCTGCCCTGTCGAGGCCATTACTTTGGTGAACGACAGGGCGTACATTGACCACGAGACCTGCACGGGCTGCAGGGCCTGCGTCAACGCTTGCCCCGAGGGTGCTGCCCAGCCCGTGGTCGAGGGCGACCTCATCCTTGCCCCGGAGCGACCAGTTCCCACCGTGCATCGGCCCAGCCCGCTGGCGGAGACTGCAGGAGCGGCGGTTGTCGTCACCGGGGTAGGTCTGTTGGCGAAAGCCTCGGGGACGCTGGTCCGGGCCATAGGCCGCTGGCTGATGCGACCTTCCGGAGTGACTCGGTCACCCACTCAGCAGTCCCAACCGAGGGCTGAATACGGAGGTGGCGGAGGGCGCGGGCGGCGAGCACGGCGCCGGCGGCGAGGCCGGTGACGCGCACATCGTAAGGGCAGAAATAGGACGTTCAAGACTGATGGAGGTTGAGACATGACGCCCGTTATGAAGGTCGACGAACTGGAATGGCAACCGCACCCGACGGCAAAGGGGGTCGAGATCAAAGTGCTGGTCTCCCGAGCGGCCCAGGGCACGGACGTGACCTGTATGCTGGTCCGGATCGGCCGTGGGCAGGAGGTGCCTGAGCACATCCACGATCAGTCCGACGACATCCTCTATCCCCTGGCTGGCAAGGCGATGATGTGGGTAGAGGGAAGCGGGGACTTTTCACTTGAGCCGGGCGTGATCGTACGTGTCCCGCAGGGCACGAACCATCGTATCTTTGACGTAAGCGAGGAGCTGCTGATCTACGATATCTTTTGGCCAGCCGCATTGTAGCAGCCTCGCCGATTGTCCAGGATAATGACGAGGATGTTCCATGCCGGCTTACGAATATAGAAGGAGGTGAGCGAAATGGGTCGAGGTCGTGGAGGTGGTAGCGGGCGCGGCGGTGGCGCCGGTCGTGGCCGCGGTGGTGGACCGGGCCAGATGGGTGGCCCCAAGGCTGCTGGGCCGGACGGCAACTGCGTTTGCCCCAACTGCGGGCACCGGGTGCCGCACGTGGTAGGTCAGCCCTGCTACCAGAAACAGTGTCCAAAGTGCGGTACGCAGATGACCCGCGAGTAGCGTGGGCTTGGGAGGACGCCCAGCGTTCGATAGGCGTCAGGCGTCCTCCCAGGGAGCTGTGGCGGAAAAGAGGAGGTAAGTCGCATGTTTGTACGCGATCGTATGAGTTCGCCACCGGTAACGATAACACCAGACACACCGTTTCAGGATGCATTGAAGCTGATGAATGATCACGGGTTTCGACGGCTTCCGGTGGTGAACAAGAAAGGCAAACTCGTCGGCATCGTCTCTGAGCGTGATCTGTTGTACGCTTCGCCATCGCCGGCAACCTCGCTGAGTGTCTGGGAGATAACCTATCTGCTTTCCAAGGTTCGGATTCGGGAGATCATGACCAGGGAGGTTTTCACCACAACGCCAGACACCCCTATCGAGGATGCTGCTCACTTGATGGCGGACAACAAGATCGGGGGGCTGCCTGTAGTGGACGAAAACGAGCGCGTCGTCGGCGTGATCACCGAAACGGACATTTTCAAGTCTTTCGTGGAGATGTTCGCCGGGGGGCATTCCGGTCTGCGTCTGACGCTGCAGGTCCCCGAGAAGAAGGATGTCCTTTTGGACTTGAGCAGATCCATTCGCAAGGTGGATGGCAGCATCGTGAGCGTCGGCTCTTTCTATGGTGACGTCTCCGGTGAGCGAGGGCTGGTCGTCAAGGTCAAGGACGCGAATAGAGGCCAACTCGTGAACATACTGGAGGCCCTTGGTGATCACGTGGTGGATGCCCGTGACGTATAGCTCAGGGGCGGTCGTTGTCGCACGCCATCCCTAGAATCGGATGACATGGCTGTCCAAGACTGAGAAGTCTCTCCTAGGGGGTTGGAGCCTGGAGAGCACCGGCCCACGTGAGACCTACCAGCGCAATCCAGCGGGTCGAATTGCCTGAGAGGGCAAAGGAGGGACCTATGAAGACTCAAGTTCTTGTTCCGTTAGATGGATCGCCCCTGGCCGAGCAGGCGCTCCCCTGTGCTATGGCATTGGGGCGCGGATTGCCGGCTGGATTAGTTCTCTTTCACGCTGTTTCGATTCCATCTGACGCTTGGGAAATCCTGGACAATGCCGGCCGGGACGCAGACGCTCTGATGGAGCACATGGAGGCAAAGGCAAAAGCCTATTTGGACAAGGTAGCGGGACAATTGCAGGATGCCGGTATGAGTGTCCAGCAGGTAATCTGGCACGGAGCGGCAGCGGGGGCCATTGTGGACCATGCGGAACAAGCGGGTATCCAGCAAATCGTGATGGCTACCCACGGTTATACTGGCGTCAGCCGGTGGACACATGGCAGCGTAGCGGAGCGTGTGTTGCAGTCGGCCAGTGTCCCGGTGCTCATGGTGTGTACGCTAGCAGGTGAGGCGAGCGCCAGGCTAGAACCTGTGCGATGCCAGCGCATCCTGGTGCCGCTGGACGGTTCGACTACGGCCGAGCAAGTCTTGCCGCCAGCAACCTCAATCGCCAAAGCCTTGGGCGCAGAAATGGTCCTCTTTCGGGTCTCAATCGTCCACGTTTCTGGTTGGTATACAGGTGAGTGGTTTGAGCCCCTTGAAGGTGACCTCGAAACTGCGAACCATCACGCCAAGGACTATTTGAACCGCGTGGCCAGCGACCTTGTCAGGCAGGGGATCAAAGTGTCCACTGTTGTGCAGATGGGCACGGTGGCAGAATCAATTGCCAGCTATGCGGAAACTCAACAGATAGACCTGATTGCTATGTGCACCCATGGCAGGACAGGCCTAGAGCGCTGGATCCTAGGCAGCGTAGCGGACCGCGTACTCCGTGCTGGCCACGTACCGATCTTGCTGGTGCGGGCCCGCTAAGGGGGAACAGGAGAGCGATGGAGAAAATGGAGAAAATGAGAGAATGATTATCACTGTAGCAAGTGGCAAGGGAGGCACGGGCAAGACGACCGTCGCCGTCAATCTGACGTTGAGCCTGGCGGCCGATCAAGAATCTGGCAATCCCACCGAACCGCTGTTCCTGGACTGCGACGTCGAGGAACCCAACGCCGCCCTCTTCCTAAAGCCCATCATCCAAGAACACCGCGAGGTGGGCCAGAATATCCCGGAGGTGGACCTGGAAAAGTGCACCTACTGCGGGCGCTGCGCCGAGGTGTGCCAGTACCATGCCATCGCCGTCGTCGGGGAAAAGGTGTTGGTCTTCCCTGAGCTTTGTCACGGCTGCGGCAGTTGTGGGCTGAACTGTCCCACGGAAGCGATAGACGAGATAGTGCACGTGACCGGGACCATCGAGCGGGGCCAGGCCGGGAAGGTGGCATTCGCCCAGGGGACGATGAACGTGGGCGAACCGATGGCTGTCCCCATCATCCGCCAGTTGAAGCGATGGGTTATCCCCCCCGACGCCTCGACTGGGCTCGGCGGAACTCCTGGCAACCGCCCCATCATCCTGGACGCCTCTCCGGGCACTGCGTGTCCGGTCGTCGAGAGTATGCGAGGCGCGGATTTCGTGCTGATGGTCACCGAACCGACCCCTTTCGGCCTGCACGACTTACGGTTGGCGGTGGAGGTGGCCCGCGATGAACTGGGGCTGCCCGTCGGCTTGGTGGTCAACCGAGACGGGGTGGGCGATCGGGGCGTGGATGACTACTGCGAAGCTGAGGGCATCCCCATCCTGATGCGTATTCCCCTGGACCGGCGGATCGCCGAGGCCTACTCGGAGGGCGTGCCGCTCGTAAAAGTGCTACCCGAGTACCAGAAGCAATTCCGGGAACTGTATACAGCCATCGAACAGTTGGTGGCACACGGGAAAGGAGCCGGGGCACAGTGAAACAGCTAGTTATTCTAAGCGGCAAGGGAGGCACGGGCAAGACGAGCGTCGCGGCGGCGCTGGCCCAACTGGCCTCGCAAGAGCTGTCCATTGTTATGGCGGACGCTGACGTGGATGCGGCCAACCTGGAACTGGTGCTTGACCCCACCAAGCAGGAGGTGCAGGACTTTACAGGCGGAAAAGTGGCGGCAATCGACCCAGCGAAGTGCACTGCCTGCGGCATCTGCAATGAAGTGTGCCGGTTTGAGGCCATCATCCCTGGAGACGAGGCTTACAGGGTGGACGCGTTGGCCTGCGAGGGCTGCGCCGCCTGCTACACCCAATGCCCTGAGGAGGCGATCCGCATGGAGGAGGAGCAGGATGGGCAGTGGTTCCGCTCCGACACTCGCTTCGGTCCGCTGTTTCACGCCCACCTCTTTGCCGGGCGGGAGAACTCGGGCAAACTGGTCACGCTGGTCAAGCAGCAGGCGCGCTTGCTGGCACTGGACACAGGAGCGGCGTTGGTGCTGGTGGACGGGCCGCCAGGGATCGGCTGCCCGGTCATCTCTGCCTCCGCCGGGGTGGACTTGGCGCTGCACGTGGTCGAGCCCACTGTCTCAGGCGTGCACGACCTGGAGCGCATCATGGCTACCACCGATCACTTTGGCGTGCCATCGTTCGTGGCGATCAATAAGGCAGACCTGAACCCAACCCGCGCCCGGGAGATCACCGCCTTCTGTGCGGCACGGGGCGTTGAGGTCATGGAGCAGATCCCCTACGACGACGTCGTGACCGAGGCGATGGTGCACGGGCAGCCGGTCACAGAGTACTCGGACGGGCCGGTGACCGAGGCTTTGAGCGACATATGGCACCGGATCAGGCAATGGCTCGTCAAGTAACCCTGGGCTTGGTCACACGTTGAGGACTGTGCCCGAAAGAGGTAGTATGGACAAAGAACTGCACACACAGGTGTTGGAACGATTGCGCACCGTGATTGACCCAGAGACCGGTGTGGACGTGATCCGCATGCGGTTGATCGAAGATCTAGAAGTAGACGAGGGGGGCGCCGTTCGTTACACGTTTCGGCCTTCATCTCCCCTGTGCCCTATGGCCATACCGCTAACCCTCTCCATTCGCAAGGCGGTGGCCGAGGTAGAGGGAGTAACCGGGCAGAAAGTCGAGGTTGTGGGCTATATTCGGGCGGCGGAACTGAACGCGATGCTGCGGGAGCTGGAGAGCGAGTGACGGTCAAGGGAGGAGAAACGTTCGCGATTTCTGCCTCTTTTCCCTTCGTGGAGCACACCTGTGGATACAGCCTATCTGGCCGCGCCCGTGTTTTTCGCTATCGCCTTTGTCTTCTCGATGCTTGGTATGGGCGGGTCACAACTATATATCCCTATTCTATTCTGGCTGGGTATGGATTTTAAGACCGAGGCCATCCCATTAGGCATGTTGTTGAACGTCGCCAACAGTTCATCGGCCGCCATCATCTACAACCGCAAAAAGCTGGTCGTCTGGCGAGTGGCCATTCCCTTTGCTGTGGCAATGATCGCGTTTGCGCCAGTAGGGGTCTGGTTGAACGTGCAATTGCCGGTCAAACCGCTGCTGGTCTTTTTCGCGCTGTTCACTGCTTCGGCGGCGGTGCTGATGCTCTCCGGCTGGAGACCTCAACGTGGCGGGATGTCGTCCCGAGACCGGGTGGCTCTAGGGCTGGCATCCGGTAGCGGTCTGGGGCTGGTCGCCGGGATGATTGGCCGTGGTGGTGGGTCCTTTGTCGTGCCGCTGTTGTATATCGCAGGGTTGGAAGCCAAAACGGCCGCCGCCACCTCGGCCTCTATCGTTACCTGTTCTGGCATCTCTAGCCTTGTCTTCCACCTGGCGACGACAGCGCAGCCACGGTGGGGTGTATGGGTTGCCTGCGTCATCACAGTGCTGACCGGCAGCCAACTTGGCTCGCGCCTGATGGCGGAGCGGATGAAATCCCGGGCCGTCAAAAGGGTCTTTGGATGTGTGCTGCTGGGCGTCGCCGCCCTGATCATTATCAAGGACGTCTTGGGACAGTAACGCTGCAGGCGAAGGAGGAACCAGATGTCAAAGTGTCGTATACGTCTCATATACTGGCTTTGGCTAGCCGGCATATCTGTTGCTGGGGGAATCGTCACGGACCTTGCCTTGGGGACTGAACCTTTCCCTATAGTCGTGCGCCTCCTGGGTCTCGTCGGTGTGTTGCTGGCTCATTTCCCCTTGAAGAGAACGGGCCGATTGCTCAAGCGCTTGGGAGAATCTAGGGAGTGGGGGTGCACGAACCGGCTGGTCGTGACAGATCTCTACCAGTGTGTGAGACACCCTCACCACATAACGATGGGGGTTTTTATGCTCTCGCTCGGCCTACTCATTGGTCATCAGTGGTCGTTTCTGCTCGTAACCATTATCCAGTGGCTGTGGATCATTGGGTTCCTTTTCCTGGTGGAAGAGAAGGAACTGTTGGAAAAGTTTGGAGAGGATTATGAGGCATATCGTCAGCAAGTGCCTATGCTCTTTCCCAATCCACTCTGCGCTCTCAGAGTTCTCTCCAAACCCATCAACGCGGCAAAAGAAACAGCGGTCTAGAGGAGTAGCCGAACGATGCAAGAGGCGATCAGCCTGATTATGAACCCGGCGGCAGACAGCGGCGGCGCCGACCTCAAGGAAACCAATGGAGCGACAAACAAGAAGGCTAAGGTTGGCGACAAACCGGTCGCTCCCAATAGGACGCAGGACTGCCTGTTTATTCAGTCGCTGGGGAGGTTGATGGCGTGATCACTTTCGGGCCGGTTCCATCCAGACGTCTGGGGCGCAGCCTGGGGATCAACAATATCCCCCCAAAGATATGCACCTATTCCTGCGCCTACTGCCAGTTGGGACGTACCATAAAGATGCAGGTCGAACGGCGTGTTTTCTACGAGCCGGACCAGGTCCTGCGGGATGTCCACGACAAGGTCGAAAAGGCAAAAGAGGCCGGGGAGGCGATCGACTATCTCACCTTCGTGCCCGATGGAGAGCCTACCCTGGACATCAACCTCGGCCGCGAGATCGAGCTGCTGCGGCCCTTGGGGATCAAAATCGGGGTGATCTGCAACAGCTCGCTGATCGGACGGGAGGACGTGAGAGAGGATCTGCTGGGGGCGGATTGGGTCTCTCTGAAGATGGACGCCACACAGAGGGAGAGATGGCGCAAGATCGACCGGCCTCACGGCGCCCTGCGCCTGGACTCGATCCTCGACGGCGCGCTCGAGTTTGCGAGAGCTTTCAGAGGCGAATTGGTGACGGAGACGATGCTGGTCGAAGGCATCAACGACGACGACGACCAGATCAGAGATGTGGCTGGATTCTTGGCTCGCCTAAAACCCGCCACAGCCTATCTGGCGATCCCGACCAGGCCGCCGGCGGAGGAGTGGGTGCACGCCCCCGATGAGCAGGTCATCAATCGAGCCTATCAGATCTTGTGCGAAACAGTGGAGCGCGTAGAGTATCTGATCGGGTACGAAGGTAATGCTTTCGCCTTCACGGGGGACGTCGAGCAAGACCTGCTGAGCATCACGTCCGTGCATCCCATGCGGGAGGACGCGGTGGGCGAGTTCCTGGCGCGGGCCAAAGCCGATTGGCCCGTCGTTCACAACTTGGTCGAGCAAGGTCAACTCGTGGAGACGGCATACGAAGGCAGACGGTTCTATCTGAGAAAGCTTCACCGAAACTGAGCGCTCGCGCTCCCGCTCCTGAGATTGGTTCATCTTAAAGATTGAACCAATCTGGTCAGCAAAAAGGTGCTGGCGCTGGCGGCACTAGGGTTAGATTTATGGATACCCGTGAATTGGAACAAGCTATCGTCTATCGAGCGATTGGGCGCGTGGAAAACGGTTTTGAGAAGCCGGCACCAGCGTGCGAGATCCGGGCGGTCGATTCCCGGATCGTCCTCGATCCATCCCTGACGGAAGGACTGAAGGGCCTGGAGCCGGGTCAGCAGATCGTGGTCGTTTTCTGCTTTCATCGTTCCCAGGGCTTTGACTTGCTCCAGCACCCACAGGGCGACACGAGCCGTCCCCGGCGTGGGGTCTTTGCGCTGCGCAGCCCGCGTCGACCGAATGGTATCGGCGTCACCGTGGTGGACCTGGTGAGCGTAGAGGGGAACGTGTTGCTGGTGCGAGGGTTAGATGCGATCAACGACACACCGGTGTTGGATCTCAAGCCAGCGTGATGCCTAAACACTGAAGGAGGGAGACAATGTGTCAAGCGACGGTCTACTTGGGAGAGCAAAAGGTCGCGCAGGACGTGATCTGGCTGGAGCCGATCGAGAATGGCGTGCGCCTGTCCACCTTTTTCGAAGCGCCTCAGGTCGTGCGAGGCCGCATCCAGCACATTGACTTCCTCAAGCACCGGGTCGTACTAGAACCGACAGAGGAGAAAGAGAATGGACGAAATTGAGAAACTGCGGGTGCTGCTGCCCCACTGGATCGAGCACAACGCCGAGCACGCGGGCGAGTTCCGGGGTTGGGCGGAGCGGGCGGGACCGGCCAGGGATGGGCTCTTGGCTGCCGCTCAGCTCGTGGAAGACGCCAACACGCGGCTACAGGAAGCGTTGATGGAAGTGGGCGGCCCGTCGGAACATCACCATCATCACGATTGATGTAGCAGAATCAACAGCGTGCAGGCTTATGTTGACCCTGCTTCATTTAGACGGGCAGGTGTGATATAATGTAGGAGAAGAGGACTTGTGATTCGGTCCAGTCCAAGCCTACTGCCATGGCATGGGATGCCCTGGCATCAATCAAGACGACACACTAGCCCGCCGGGGTAGGCCCTACCGGCGGGCTTTGTCGTATCATAGGTTGGCTTCTTTCGAGTTCATTTCCTCTCGCCTGGCTCGGGATAAACAGGATAAACTGGTTAGACAGAACAGATGCCGACTCGGAATATTGACGAGGATCGGGGGTAGTAATTTGTATCGACGTGTATTGGCCTTTGACTTTGACGGCACGCTAGCAGACAACGGGGTCGTACCGTCGGCACTGCAGGCAGCCTTGGAGCGATTGCACACAGACGGGCATGCCCTATTTCTAGTCACTGGGCGACGGTTTGAGGGTGCCAAACTGGGTTCGTTGAAGCAAGTCTTTACCGGGATCGCATGGGAAAACGGTGCCGTACTCCATCACACGGCCACTGACGAGGTATACCTGCCGTTCGGCCACTTGGATACACGCCTGACAGAGGCAATGGAAGCCGCCGGGGTACCCTTGGCGTATGGGCGGGCGATCGCTTTCACCGGGACACCACATGATGAAACGGCCTGGCACGTGCTCAACGAGTGGGGCAGCGACGCGGTGGTTGTGCACAATAGGGGCACGGTGAGGATCCTGCCCTCGGGCGCAACCAAGGGCGCCGGTCTAGAGCGCCTGCTGGGGTTGTGTGGTTTTTCACCCCGCAACCTGGCCAGCTTTGGCGATGGAGAGAGCGATCTGTCTCTGCTGCATCTAGGCGAAGTTGGCGTAGCTGTGGCCGATGCTGTGCCCTGTTTGAAGGAAGTAGCCGATCTGGTGACCACCCAGCCCGGTCCAGCCGGGGTACTGGAGATTCTGGAAACCTATTGGCTGCATGGCACAAGTGACACGCTCCGCGCCACAAAACGCGAGCACCCGATCCCGCTGGGCAAAGACGAGGCAGGTGCATTGGTGTCCCTCCAGGCTGCTGAACTGGCTGGCGGCAACCTAGGGGTGTTTGGCGATTCCGGCAGTGGAAAATCGTGGGTGGCCGGGCTGCTGGTCGAGGGTATGCATCACATCGGCTATCAGGTCCTCATGATAGATCCCGAGGGGGATTTCAGAGGGATGCGAGCGTTGCCGGGCATCGTGGCTCTTCAAGTCACCCAGGACTCCATCCCGCCGCCGCAGATGGTCGTCACGGTGCTGGAGACGGTGACCACTTCGGTCGTGCTGGACTTGAGCTCATATTCGATGGACCGTCGTGTCCGTTACGTGGCCGACCTGCTGCGTGCACTGCATTCGCTGAAAGAGCGCAAGTTCCGGCCCCACTGGGTCGTGCTGGAGGAAGCCCAATCCTTCCTGCCACCCAACGGCAATCAGGTCTCGACGGCGCTGCTGCCTATGCTGCCTGCTGGTGGATGGGCCGTTGTTTCCTACCGGCCGGATCGGCTAACCTCCGAGGTATTGGCTGCACTGGATCGATGCATCCTTGCACGGCTGAGCGAACCAGAGGCAGCACAGGCCCTGGACCATGTAATCGACGCCCCCCCAAAGGCTTCTCTGGAGGATATCCCACCAGGACACGTATGGCTAAGTGGCAAACGCATAGTACGCCTGCGTCCGAATGCCCGCCGCATTCCGCACATTCGACACTTGTACAAGTACCTCGACACGCCTCTGCCAAGACACAAACGTTTCTACTTCCGGGACCAGCAATCCTTCCTTGGCGTAGAAGCTGCCAACCTGTTCGAGTTCCTGCACTGCCTCCGCGACCTGCCTATCGAGAGCCTGGTCTACCACCATACGCGCGGAGATTTCGTCCGGTGGGTGGATGGAACATTGGGTGATGGCATATTGGCCGCCCATCTGCACAAGCTCGCTCAGCGGCCACTGGAAAGCGACGCATTACGCGAGGCGCTGGTGCAGCGAGTAGCAGCACACTATGAGGAGTTGCACACCCTGTGCGAGTGGCCGGCGCTCAATCCGGAACAGGATTGAGATTGGGGGATGACGGATGCACATTCTGGTGATCGCTACTGACTTTGACGGCACCGTTTCCCAGGGCGATCAACTGGACCCAGAGGCCGGTCGCGTGCTACGTCAGTGGCGCGAAGCTGGGCGGTTCACGGTGCTGGCGTCAGGTCGCCCGTTTGATTTCTTGCGCGATCTTGAGGAGCGCGAGAAGGCGTTCGACCTCATCGTGGCCGAGAACGGCGCGGTATTATACGATCCACATACTGACGAGATGCGGTTGCCCTTCGGCGAGGTGCCAGGCGATTTGCTGGACATGCTGGCTGGATTGGGCGTGCCGCTGTGGCGGGGAGTCGCCATTGCTGGCACGAGGCAGCCCTACGACGACGCAGTGTGGGTGGCCAGCCGGGAACTCGGTCTTGCTGTTCACGTTGAGACTAATCGCAATGAAGTGATGTTGCTGCCGCCGGGGGCCAGCAAAGGGGCGGGGCTGCTCAACCTTCTTCAGGTGAAGGGGCTTTCGCCACGAAACCTGCTGGCCATTGGCGATGCCGAGAATGACCACAGTCTGTTGCAGGCGGCGGAGGTCAGAGTGGGCGTCGCCAACGGGGTTGAGAGTCTCAAGAGGATCGCGGATTACGTCACGCCGGAACCGGGACCAAGCGGGGCAGCCGCCTTTATCGAGCGCTATTTGCTGGACGGAAGGGCTTTCGACTTTCCGGTGCGAGGTGCACATCACTTTTGCCTGGACGCGGCAGCCGAAATCAACCTGAATGGCTACGATCTGGTAGACCACGACATCCTGATCGCGGGGGGAAGTGGTCACAGAAAGTCCTGGTTGGCCAGCCGTCTGGCTGATGGACTGGTTGACGGCGGCTACCAATTCTTGGGCCTGGACCCGGTTGGCGATCTGCATTCTCTGAGTCGTCATGCGTCCTGTCTGTGCCTCGGCAGAGATGCGCCGCCGCCGATGAGTCTGGTTGTACAGTTACTGACCGAGACTGATCTGAGCCTGGTGCTGGACCTGTCTCACATGCCTACGCCGGAGGAGCGAGTGCTCTACACGACCGGGCTGCTGCGGCAAGTGATCGAGGTGCACCGGCGCTTTGGCAAACCCCATTGGCTGCTGGTAGATGAGGCCCAAGACTTGCTCGGCGGCCAGGACAACCCGGCCCGGCTGCCACTGCTACAGAGCCTGAAGGTGCCCGGTACGTGCCTGGTGACCTGGCGTCCGAGCTGCCTGGACCATGCCCTGCTTGACAAGATGGATGGCCTCTTTTTGACCCGACAACGTTTGAAGGAAGAAACAGAGTGTCTCAGCCGCCTGCTAGCCAACCGGGGGATCGACGTGAGCGGGCTGGCCGAGCGCCTGGGCGGACTGGGTGAAGGACAGGCCCTGGTGTGGGGATTGTCAGCCTCACCAGATGATACATTGATGCCCTTCAGGTTTGGAACGGGGCCGCGCATCTTTCCTAGTATGCACCATCTGCATCAATACCTGGGACAAGGCGTCGCTCCAGCCCGGCAGTTCTACTTTCGCGATCAAAGGGGACACACCTTGCCAGCCGGCACCCTGGGCGAATTGATCGATCGAGTGCGCACCCTAGACATAACAGTGCTCACATTTCATTTCCGGCGTGGCGACTTTGGGCGGTGGGTCCGGGATGTCCTTCACGACGAAACCCTGGCCCGATGGCTGGACCGGTTGCGAATCGTGGATCTGTCAGGCGAGGAATTGCGCCTGGCTTTTCTGGAGGCGCTCGAACAACGCTATCGCATACTGGAGCGGTTGATCTAGACGTTATCCATCTCAGACCTCCCCCCACAACGATGCCGCCTCCGCTACCCACGCCTGGAACTCGGCCGGGTCTTTAGGAAAACGCTGGTAGAGGGCCTTGATCTTGGCAGCGGTCGAGGAGACACCCAACAGGCGCTTCAGACTGGCGAACGAGAATTGACCACTCAGCACACCCCCCACGAGCTTGAGCGCCATCGAGGCGGTCTTTCCCAGCCCCATCTCCGTCTCATAGTTGAGGTTCATCTGTTGGAAGTCCTCGCCGCTGAAGATGATGTCGTGGTGGAACAAGTAATCCACCTCGCGACGGGAGAGCTCGGCGGCAGCAGGCAACTGGACGAACATTGAGGCGAACTTGGCCCCCTGGTCCCGGAAGTAGCGCACGTTATAGCCCCACAGCGATCCCCGGCTCACGTCCCCATGCCGGAGCGCTTCGGCGACCACCTGGGCTGCGATGCGGCAGGCGGTGAAGGACGAAGTCACTCCCTCGCCGGAGAAGGGCTTGGTCTGGAAGGCAGCGTCGCCCATCGCCATAAAACCATTGCCCACCAACGAATAAGGCGAACGGCGGTAGGGCGTCTTGCCCTGGAGGCGCTTGAGCACCTTACCGGGGTCCCCAAAGTACTCCTGCCGCCACTCGCGGTGCTTCTGCCAGGCGTACTCGTAACTGCCGGGCTGCCCGATGCCCAGGATCGCGCCCGATCCTCTGCTTGGGTTCCAGAACGCCTTGTGAAAAGGATAAAAGTTCAGCCCTGTCGGGCACCCCGCCCCAATCTCGTGCCGGAACTCTAGACAGACGAACAGCGTATCCTCATCACGGATGGGGTCATTCTCTACGCCGTTCTGGTTGCAGAATTCGTCCGACAGTCGGGTGCGCACGACACTATTGATGCCGGAAGCGTCGGCCACAATCTTGGCACGCACCTCCAGCGGATCGCCGTCCCGTACAGCCCGCACGCCGACGACAAAGCCATCCTCGACGATCGGCTCAACTACCTCGACCCCTTCCAGGATCTCGCCCTCGCTTTCCAGGACGTAGCGACACATTCGTCGCTGGAAAACAGGCTTGTCCATGACAAAGAAGGCGTACTTGACCTCGTTACTCACCTGCAAATCGGGCGACCAGGCCAGCCCGGTCGGATAGTGCCCGATAAGCTCTCCGTTCTCCTCGGTCGGCAGGGGAACGTCATACTGCGCGAAGCGCACCTTATCCATATGGAAGATGTCTATGTGTTGACCTAGTTCCTCGAGACAGAGCTGTTCGAGAACGGTCACACGGAATCCAGCCTGGCTTAGGCGCCAGGCAAAGTAACACCCACTGGTACCCGCGCCAACCACGAC
>CAYUIS010000042.1:22152-31174 GCA_964444825.1 uncultured Anaerolineales bacterium
ACCAGCCGTGCGTGCCAAGGCCTGTTGGTCTCGACCCGCAAGCGCTATCCAAGCAAGTTCAATTCGCGCCGCAGGCGGGGGAATTCTCCACCCCCCTCCTCTTTTACTCCCGTATCGAAAAAGCCGGTGACCTCTGTGTACTGCTCGTCGGTCAGGTCAAAATCAAAGGCGGCGAGTGTGGCCTCCAACTGACCTGCAGAACTGACCCCCACGATTGGACACGTGGTTGCTGGGGAATACCGCACCCAGGCGATGGCCAGTTGAGCCGGGTGAAGACCGTGATCGGCGGCGAACTGGTTGAACCGTTCAAGAGACTCGCCGTACTTGTCGAGCCAGGCCGGGATACGCCGATCGGTCTTTCCACGCGAGTCGTCCGGGATCGGTCCACCGATCTTGTATTTGCCGGCCAGGATGCCCATCATCAGCGGACGATACACAGTGATTGCCACGTTTTCAGCGACCGCCTGGGGCAGCACTTCTACCTCAACACCCCGCTCGATCAGATTGTAGGGAATCTGGTTGCAGACCAGCTTGGGCCAGCCGTTGCGCGCGGCGATACCGTTCGAGTGGGCGAACAACCAGGCGGAATAGTTGCAGCAGCCCACGTAGCGCGCCTTGCCCTGTTCGACCACGACACTCAACGCCTCCATGATCTCCCGGGGGTTCATCCCCTCTCGTGGCCAGTGGATCATGTAGAGATCGACGTATTCTATCTGCATTCGCGCTAGACTCTCATCAATGCTCTCCAGAATACTCTTGGCATCTGTTCCCCTGTGAACCTTTGTGCCGATGAACAGATTGTCACGCCGGCCCTTGAGGATGTGCCCCAAGATCTCCTCCGTGTAGCCATCCTCGTACATCGCTGCCGTATCGATGAAGGTGACACCGTGATCTATCGCGGTTCCCAAGATGCGATCCGACTCTGCCTGGTCGCACCGCCGGCCAAACATCATCGTGCCCAGGCACATCTCGGAGACGGTTTCACCTGTACTACCAAGTCTAGCGTATTTCATTTCTTCACCCTCTCCTATTCCGAGCTTGCCGAAACTGGCACAATCACCTGCAACTGGCCGGGCAGGGTCGTGTATTCGATGTTCGTCGCTGAAAGATCAAACAGCTCGCCATCGGCCTGGATGGGGGTGGGAGGGGCGCACTCGATGGTCAAACGGGTTGTACGCTCGTACACAATCTCTGGCTGATCGACGTGGCTGCCGTCAAAAGTGGTTGGCAACAGACGCATCAGCCTGAGACGCCCGACCTGGCCCGCGAACACAAAATCAAGATAGCCATCGTCCGGTTCGGCGCGCGGTGTCATCCAAAACGCCCCTCCGGTACGGCGGTTATTGCCCACAGAGACCAGCGTGATCGGGCCCTCGTACTCCCCACCATCCCAGACCAGGCGTGCGTGCCAAGGCTTGTGACCGAGGATGGTCTTGACCGCTGCCAGGATGTAGCGGGGCGTACCCTTGATCCGCTTCATCGCTCTCTCGGTGATGGTCACCATGGGTTCGAGCCCAATCGCCGAGTTGTTATCAAAGAAGCGACCATTCACACACCCCAAGTCAATCAGGCGCGTATGTCCGGCCAGTATGGTCTGGCAAGCTGGACCAACCTCCTTGTCCATGCCCAGCATATCTGCGAAATCATCGGCCGAACCGAGGGGGATGACGCCCAATGGGCCAACACCCCCGGTGGTGGTTGCCTGCATCAGGCCGTTGACCACCTCGCTGATGCTTCCATCACCACCGGCAGCGACGATGGGCGAAAAGCCCGCCATCGCAGCCTCCCGGGCCAGGTCAATTGCGTGTCCTGGCCCAGCGGTGATTGCCAGCTCATAGTCTAGATCAAGCTTCTGGCACGCCTGCTCGATATCGGGAATGGCCGCTTGAGCTTTCCAACGGCCCGCATATGGATTAACAATGATCTTGGCTTGCGACATTTTTCCCCACCTCCACCCCATATGATAGCCAAAATCGTGTTTCTGCGCAACTGCGGAGCAGACTGAGAAAAGCGAGCGTGTCACGCTGGAGACAAGGAATAAGGGGGCAGGACGGGCTGGTGGATGTTGGATAATGGGGGGGAACTCTGCCGGAAAGCACCCGGCGTTGCTCATCTACAGCGAGTGTGCTATAATCGACTGCGAGTCGTCGTTCGTGCATCTACCGGGGCGGATCCCATAACCCTAAACATCCCAGCAGGCGGCCTCGATGAGCGAAGGAGCAAAATCAATGACCCAAAAGCAGATCAGGCCAGGGGACCGCCGCAAGGCAGAGGATTACGTACAGCAGGGCATTCGCGCTTATCAGGAATGGGACATTGACCAGGCGATCGAGTGCTTCCAGGCTGCTGTGCGTTTCGTTCCCAATGAGCCGGACTATTTGCTAAACCTGGCCCGGGTGTTGGCTCGCAGCGGGGACTATGATCAGGCATTAAAGGCATTGGCCAAGTTTATAGAGCTAAAGCCCGAGTCTTCCCTGACGAATCGCTTCCAATTGCTCTTTGGCAGCGGGATGGACGACGTGGAGCAAACGCTCACAGATAAGATGAGTGAGGCAGAGCTGTCGATCGAGGAAATTGGCGCCGCCATTCAGATGTGGCTGGAGTATCGTATTGCCCTGGGAAGTGAGCAGCTCATCCTACGGAAACCGGAAACCTGGGCAGCGGCGCTCGACTACACCGTGCGCAAAGTCAACCTGCGCCCTGCGACACGGCGCGAACTTGCCGAATTCTACGGCATCAGCGAGAGCGCTCTGCAGGATCGCCGTGACGACCTGGTGGAGACGCTCGACGTGATGCCGTGCGACTATCGCTACTTTGCGGGCAAGGAGAATCCGCTGGATAAACTGGTCGAGGCAGCCGAGTTGTTGGAGCGGCTGGAGGCCCGTTTCGACGAACCGTAGGCCAATCTCAGGAGCAAAGCCTGCTAGACCACTGGGATTGTGAAGGCAAAAGTACTCCCTTTGCCCAATTCGCTCTCAACCCAGATCTGTCCCCCCTGTAGTTCCACCAGGCTCTTGGTGATCACCAGTCCCAATCCAGTGCCACTCTCGCTACGTACGGCGGGGTTTTCGGAACGGAAATACTTGGTAAAGAGTCGCTCTTGATCACCGGGCGACATCCCTACTCCGGTGTCGGTCACCGAACACACCACGAACCCATTCTGACTCCCAACCCCTTCACCATCCGGCCATCTCTGAGCGCGCACCGTGATCCGCCCCCCTTCAGGCGTATACTTGTGGGCATTGCTCACCAGATTGGTCAGAATCTGCACCAGCCGGTCCCGATCTGCCCTGACGTGGGGCAACTCAGGGGCGACATCCACCTCCAATGGCTGCTGCTTGGATTCAATCTGCCCGCGGATCGTCCCCAGCGCGGTCTCGATGACCTGCTCGAAGGATACGTCCGTCAGACTGATCCTTATGCGGCCACTCTCAATTCGGGAGACATCCAGCAAGCTGGATACCAGAGCATCCATACGCTCTATGTTTGAGTGGATGGTACTGAGAAAGTCTCGCTGGGTGTCGGTGAGTTCGCCAGCTACCCCCTTGGACAACAGATCCGTGTAGCCCTTCATCGAAGTCATCGGCTGTTTGAGTTCGTGGGAGACGAAGGAGACAAACTCGGTCTTGGCATCGTTCGCACGGCGCGCCTGGTCAAAGAGGCGCGCGTTGTCGATGGCGATCGCGGCGTGGTCGGCAAGGCGGACGACAAAATCCAGTGCCACCTGGTCAATAACAGTCTCCTGTGAAGACTCCAAGGCAATGACGCCAATGATCTGATCCTCGCGCAAGATAGGCACAATCAACTGGGCCGTCATTCCCGGCACCACGTCCACAAAGTCAGGGTCGTTCTCTGCATCACTCACAAGTTCAGCCTTGCCCGTCCGTACCACTCGCCCAATAATCCCCTGATCCAGCGGCCATAGCTCCTCTTCGTAGGCTGATATCCACTCCTCTGGATACCCCCGACTGGCCAGGAAACGCAGCCCTCTCGTCCCGTCCTCGGCCTTTGCAACCACGGCCACGAGTCCCACCTCGGCCTCCGTCATACGAAGCGCCCAATCCAGCGTCAGTTTCATCACTCTGTCATAGTCGAGCGTGTCGTTCAACTCTCGGTCAATGAGCTGCATCATCGATAGCTCTTCGACCCGCGAAGCGAGGGCCTGATCGGTCTGGGTGAAGAGACGGGCATTCTCGATGGAGACGGCAGCGTTGGCCGCAAAGGCGGTTAGCAGGCGGGCGTCATCCTCATCAAAGGGTCCCCCATCACGCCGGTTGAGAAGCTGGAGAGCGCCGATGGTGATCCCCCGGCTAATCATCGGCACGCACAGCACGGAACTGGTGATGAATCCAGTCCTGTCGTCCATATCCTTATACCAGCGCTGGTCGGTGCGCGCATCTTTGATGATGACGGGCGTGCCTTCCTGCACCACCGACCCAACAATGCCCGTGCCAAAGGGAAGACGGGTGCCCACGAGATCGGCAGAGCCCGGACCAGCGGTCACCTCAAAGACCAGTTCGCCCGAATCCAGATCAACCAGCACCAGGGATCCAGCCTCCGCTGCGAGAAGCTCGACCGCCTTGACCATAATCAAGTTGAGCACGGCTGGCAGATCGAGCGTCGAGGTGATCACGCCGCCAACCTCATTGAGGACGGTTAACTGCTGCGCGCGTTCCTCCATCGCCTGATAGAGGTGTGCCTTGTCTATGATTGCAGCAGCCTGGTCAGCGATAGCGGAGAATATCTGCAATTGCTCGCCAGAGTATGTCACGCCCGGCTCGAAGCTGGAGACATTCATCACGCCAATCACCCGATCACCCGCGTTGAGAGGTGCTCCCATCCAGGCCCGGCCCGGCCGCCCTCCCGGCGTGATTCCGCGGCTCACACACTCTTGCATGTACTCAGCGGTGACGATCGGCCGCCCGGTTCGAACAATCTCGCCCGTCAGTCCAATATCCACCGACCACTCGTCATCCTTGTACAGCCGCTCGCCCTCCTCCACGTAGAACGCGAACGAGAGGGTCTCTTTCTCTGGGTTGTACAGGGCAATATAGAAACTGTTGGCATCGATGACGCGCCCCATCTGGGCGTATACCAACTCCATCAGATCATCCACATCCATTGAAAAGCTGACCGCCTGCCCAACCCACCGCAGAACGTCAACCTCCGTCATTCTCCGCTCCAGGTCGCTAAAGAGGCGCGCTTTTTCGAGCGCCACCGCAATCTGAGAGCCCAGAGACTCGAGCATGGATAGATCATCCGAGGAGAATGGGGCACCATCAGCTTTGGGGCCCATCGTGACCCAGCCACGCCCAGACACCGGGATGAACAACCCAGGACGCAGCAGCTCCAGCGCATCGGCTTCTTCCTCCAGACCCGGCGGCAGTGGGAGATCGGGCGAGAGATACACGCTCTCACGCTGTTGGAGCATATGATCGGCGACCGGCCCCTGTCGGGTGAACGTCACGGAGGGAAACGGCCTGTTGCCGATAGGATGAGGCACATAACGTCCACTTCGCATATCGTGCAAGAACAACGCCGCGAACTCTGGCTTCCAACCCAACTCAAACGTCTCATTCAGGGCTTTTAGAACCGAAGGCAACCCTGTGGTCTCTGTCAGCCGATCGACAAAGAAATCCACTGCATGGCGCTGATCGACCGCCTCCCGCATAAAGAAACGATCCACCGCATCCTGGATACGCGCCCGCGCCGGATTGAGGAGCAGGGCCAACAAGAATACAAACACGCCCAGGACAATGGGGTTATTGGCTGGTAACGTCATACCAAACACACTGCTGATCACATACAGGATCAGAAAATAGACCGCAACGACGGCAACGCTCAAAACGGCATAGACCACACCCCGGCCGATCACCATGTTCATGTCGAATAGACGATAGCGCAGAATGGCATAGGCAGTGGAGAGGGGAAAGAAAACCAACCAGGGTAGCAGGAGCGACGGCGGGAAGAGTCCCTCAATGAATCGAAAGACGATAAACCAGATCGCAATAGGGCCAAAAGCCACCAGGCTCCCCCACAGAATTGTACGCGCCTGTGACTTTACAATAGGCGACTCGGAGTAGCGAAGCCGATTGAACATCATCACCAGAACAAGCAGCACGCCCAGGCTGGCAAGCGTAAAGGCTGCCAGCCAAGAGCCAAAGTAGGCCGTGGGCTTTTGAAAGTTCACAACTGTATACTGGTTGACGATGGCAATGACCACTCCTGGCAAGTAGAGCAAGTAGCCGAGCTCGGGAACACGATCGAGGGTCCGCGTTCGGAGAGGGAATATCAAGGCCAGGTGGGCGAGAACGCTGCCCAGCAGGGAGACTGCGATGATCCAAAGACGGGGAAATCTATGAGTGGTATACAGGTCGAACAATAGACCCACGCCCAAGGCGACTATTGCACACAACAGAGCGAACACCTGTCCGCCCGGATCGCGGCGTCGGGATAGGAGCACCCAGGCGCCGATTCCCAGATAGATCAGTCCTATGCCGTAGGGAAGGACAAAATAGCCGAGAAAACTACCGGTCGGTATGGGCTCCAGCGACACCTCAACGTCACGCAACTGGCCCTCACCGTCCCGAGCCGTCACAGTGACCGTGTCTCCCACGTCGTGCAGAGACAGTTCGCGCATCAGGGCGGTGGCGCCATCCAGCAGACGACCGTCAAGCGCGACCAAATGATCCGGGATGGTCAGTCCAGCGGCATATCCGGCCCAATCTGGATTTCCCGACTCGTTGACAATCAGGGTTGGCTCAGTGAACAGGCCCAGGAAAGGGGTCCGGGCAGTCTGCACAGCCAGCACAGCCGCCGCCAGCAGAACAAGGACCGTGGCAACCAGCACTGCCAACACAAACCAAGTCTGTGGGGGTGTCCTGTCCTGGGAGCTCTGATGCGCTTGGGAACCGTTTATGTCTCCCACGTCACCTACCTCACGTAGCGTCCGACAGTTGCCCGACGACGTTATTGTAACACAGATAGACAAAATCGCCAGTCTTTAGCCACGCCTTGGTTTAGAATCTATCCGTAAACTCGCTCAAATCCATTTCAGCCTGACTTTGGACTACCGGACCTGTCACCGGATCTTTCATAGCAGTGCCTCCTTTCCTGTTCAGAAGGTGCTCTGCCATAGGCATAACAGACTATTACGTTTTGGCGGTAACAGACCTCCTACAACTATCAAGTTTTGGCGGTCACGTGACATAGCACAAAAATCCTATTGACTTTTCGCAGAATTTCAGGTAAAGTAATAACAGCTGATTCTCGATGATGAACAGACCACGTTAACAGCAAAACTTCTGGTGCCATATATTGCCCAGGCAAACGATCAAGCTGCGTGGAGGGGGCACGAAAAGGGAGAGGTCGAGATGAGTGGAAAGTGCAAGTCCCGTACCGCGTGGTGGGTCATAGGATCGCTCTTGCTGGGAGTCGCAGGGGCATTGTGTTGGCTGTCGGAACAGCCTGCTCAGGCCGACTGGGACATAATACCAACGCCTGGGGAAGGGGGAATCTGTGTGGATTCCGGAGATTCTCCGCTCGTGCCTCTGCCCCTTCCTGCGGAAGACCCCACTGCCTTCAATCCATTAAGCGGCATGTCGCTCGATCAGATAAAGCAGGCAGCTCAGACCTTGACGCCACAGGCAGCGGCTCTGTCAAGTGCCGTAGACATCCAGTTCCACAACCTGTATCCCGGTACGACGTTGGACGGACCGACGGCTGCGACATCGGTCACTATCCAAACCAGTCTGTGCGTACAGGATATGTGGGTGCAGTTCATTCTACCGGCCCAGTTGAAAGGCGGAGCCAAGTTCGGCTATGCGCTCAAGTCCCCGTCATCCGTCGTGGATCATTTGCGTGACTGGGTGAGGTTTCCATTCCCAGCGCTCACTGGCACAGCCACCGCCGGTATCGGGCTGGACGGCTTTGCCGAAGGAGTGCATCCATTCACCTGGGTCATCGGGCATGGCGACACTGTCCTGCTAACCCAAGATGGATTCTTTGCGGTCGGAGCGTGTTGCTGTGAGGGATCCTGTTCCACCTCAGGTGAGGCGTCATCCCCATCTCCGTCTCTTGCTCTCAACCACCTCCCGCCGGAGAGCTCCACAGCGTTCAATCCACTGGCCAACATGTCGCTCGATGAGATCAAATCGGCAGCCCAGACTCTGGCACCGGAGGCAGCGAGCCTGGCGGGCACTCTGGACATCCAGTTCCACAATCTGCATCCCGCCACGACGTTGGATGGGCCGACGGCGGCGACCTCGGTCACCATTCAAAGCAATCTGTGCCTGGAGGATATGTGGGCACACATCATCTTGCCGGCTCAGTTGAAGGGCGGGGCCAAGTTCGGCTATGCGCTCAAGTCTCCGGCTCGCGTCGTGGATTTTTTGCGCGACTGGGTGAGGTTTCCATTCCCAGCGGTGAACGGCACGGCTAGCGCCAGCATTGGGTTGGATGGCTTTGCCGAAGGGGTGTATCCCTTCACGTGGATCGTCGGTCAAGGCGATACCGTCCTGATGACCCAGGATGGATCCTTTACGGTCGGGGGATGTTGCTGTGGGGAAGCTTCTTCCACGGCAAGCAGAGCACCGTCTGCAACCCTCAATCCACTGGCCGGTATGTCGCTCGATGAGATCAAATCGGCAGCCCAGGCTCTGTCACCAGAGGCAGCGAGTCTGGCGGGCACTCTGGATATCCAGTTTCACAACCTGTATCCCGCCACGACGTTGAGTGGACCGACAGCGATGACGTCTGTTACTGTCCAGAGCAGCTCCTGCCTGGAGGATATGTGGGCTCACTTCATCTTGCCGGCTCAGTTGAAGGGCGGAGCCAAGTTCGCCCACGCGAGCAAGTCTCCGGCTCGCGTCGTGGATCACTTGTCTGACTGGGTGAGGTTTCCATTCCCGGCGGTGAACGGCACGGCTAGCGCCAGCATCGGGTTGGATGGCTTTGCCGAAGGGGTGTATCCCTTCACGTGGATCATTGGTCAAGGCGATACCGTCTTGATGACCCAGGATGG
>CAYUIS010000042.1:31274-36556 GCA_964444825.1 uncultured Anaerolineales bacterium
GATCTCGCTGTCGCCGGGCGAGCGGCAGGCAGTCCGGCTCTACTTTGCGACGGGCCCCACAGTTTCTGCTACCAACACAGAACTGGTAGCGGAATCTGCCAATATCGAAGCAGCACGGATTCCCCTCAGTATCGAGCCGGGCACGACGATACAGTCATCCCCATCGCTGAGTGATCTGAACGGCGCGAATTTGCTGTTAGGGGAGGCTGGCGTGTTCAGCGGCACGCTCAAGAACAACTCGAGTGTTCCCTTGACCATCACAGGGAGGATCCCGGCAGCATTGTCCGACTGGCTTTCTGTAGCGGATACCAATCCGGCAATGGACGTCAGTGCGCTCTGGCGGCAGCCCAGGTGGGAGCTTGAGCCAGGCGACGAGGCTGAGATGTATGTTGTTTTGCATAGTTCGTCAGCTCTTGCGAACACAGCGTCGTTCTATCTTGAATCTCAGTATGGCGACCAGCAGGAAATCCCCATTTCCGTCAGGTTTGGGCCATACGCAGATTTGGAGGTCAGGGGGTCCGCGCTACCCGCAACGATGGTATCTGGAGCCACGGCGACTGTCGCGATCACCGTGACTAACCCAGGGCCGAGCGACGCACCACGGGTCACAGTGCCCATCGCAATCAATGGCGATGTGTCCCTCGTCAGCATAATGGCCGGTTCCGGGATGATCTGCACACCGGGCATGGTGGTGGCATGTGCTGCACCAGAGCTGTTGGTCGGAGAGTCTGCCACTGTGACTGTTCAGATAAAGGCCGGGGATGTGAGATTGTCATTGCCAGTGCCCATGATGGCCTCCCTGCAAGTCGAGATCCTGACAGATCTATATGATCCCAATACGCCGAACAACATCTGGAGCGCAATCTGGGGGGGATCACACATCTATCTGCCACTCATCCTGCAGGATCCTTAGAAACACATTGTTTCATCATCATTCCGACCCTTCCCCCCGTCATTCCGAACAGAGTGAGGAATCTCCTGCACGCGACGGCGAGATCCCTCGCTTTCCTTCGACAGGCTCAGGACAGGCTGCTAGGGATGACGCTTCAGATAGAAAGTTCCCTAGTACCCACAGCGCCGCAGCGCTGTTCAGGTCGAGAGAAACTCATACCATTGTTTCACCGTCATTCCGAACCTTCCCCCGTCATTCCGAACGAAGTGAGGAATCTCGTGCACGCGACGGCAAGATCCCTCGCTTTGCTCGGGATGACGCTTTAGACCGGCACCCTACGCCGGGGCTTTCGAAAGGCGAAAGGAACAAGAAATGACCCGTACCCTTCGTCACACCATGGCTCCCATTCTGGTCACTGGTGGTCTGCTTGCACTGGTGATGATCGTCTTGGCGTCTAGGCCGGTTCGCTCCGCCGGTCTGTGGTACGTCGCTCCTGACGGAAATGACAGCGATGATTGCCAAAGCCCCACCACCGCTTGTGGCACTATCGACGGCGCTATTGACAAGGCAAGTCCTGGCGATACGATCTACGCGGCCACCGGCACGTACACCGGCACCGGCAGTACAGTGGTATCGCTGGATAGAGGTGTGACCCTTTCTGGTGGATGGGACTGGTCCGGAACTCTGTGGTCCGGAACTCTGATGGTGCAGAACGGCATCTCTGTCATCGACGGTGAGGGAGTGCGCCGAGGTATTGTCGCAAGTAGCGACGTGACCGCCACTGTCGAGTATTTTGCTGTTCAGGAGGGGTTCAGTTCTGGTGTTGGTGGCGGCATTTTTAACACTGGACCTCTGGCTCTGGACCATAGCGTCGTTCGCCATAATACAGCCAGCGGTAACGGTGGCGGGATCTATAACTCGGATGACATCATCATATTGAACGACTCCACTGTCAACGACAATACAGCCGGTTTCTCCGGTGGTGGCATCAGCAGCAATGGCAGGCTGACGTTGAACAACAGCACCGTCAGTGGCAACACGGCAGGCGAGGGCGGCGGCATTCACATTCGGCACAGTGGTACAGTGCTTGCGGCCCTAAACAACAGCACGGTCAGCAATAACACAGCCAACCGAGGAGGAGGCATTCACAGTGGCGATAGCAGCGCTTCCGTTCGCGTGGACTTGCGGAACAGCATCCTGGCAAGCAATACGGCCAGCGATGAGGATGGCCCAGACTGTTTGGGTGCGCTCGATTCCCTCGGCTATAACCTCTTGGGTTACACATCCGGGTGCACCTTTACGTCCAAGCTCGGCGATCTGACCAACACAAGTGCGGGCCTCGGTTCTCTCGCCGGATCCCCAGGCTATCATCCCTTGCTTTCGGAAAGCCCGGCCATTGATGCTGGCGATCCGGCCGGGTGCTGGGGCAGCGCTGGTCTGCTAAGCGCTGACCAGAGGGGCTTCGCTCGCTTCGGCCGATGTGATATCGGCGCTTACGAAGCCCAGTCCTCCAAGAGGGCTGCCCGATCCAGTGTCTTGCCGGGTAGCCAACTGACGTTTACCATAGCTGTCCAGAATGGGGGCGCTAGTGCTCCCGGTTTCACCATCACCGACACCTTGCCCGTATCCCTTACGCTTGTCAGGAACTCTCTCACGGCCACTGACGGCAACTATGGCTATGAGAACGGAGTGATTACCTGGACAGGGGCTGTTTCCATCGGTCAAGTCGTGAGTCTCAGTTTCGGGACAATAGTCAGCCAGATCGTGCCCCTGGACACTACCATCGTCAATTCAGCCGTCATCAGTGGCGGAGCTGAGATCGTCGAGCGTGCAGTTGCCGTGCGTGTGGATGGCAGGCTTTGTCACTTGAACAAATATGCCGGCGGCCCGGTTCTCTCCGGAGGAGCAGATGGCAGTTGGGATGAAGACGACGTGGAGACCCCCACGGTGCTCAAAGAAGGAGATGTCTACAGAATGTGGTACACCGGTGATGTGGGCACTGCTCCTTCCCAGATCGGTCTGGCGACTTCGACTGATGGCGTGAACTGGACAAAGAGTCCTGATAATCCAGTGATGTCGCCCGAGGAGGCGTGGGAGTCGGGAGGTATTCGAGTTGGAAGTGTGATCTCTGATAGGTCCATCTACAAGATGTGGTACACTGGGTTCGATAGCAATGGAAACAGGCACGTCGCCTACGCCACGTCTCCCGATGGCGTCACCTGGACGAAATATGGGGGCAATCCGGTACTGGAGGTCGGGACATTCGGGAGTTGGGATGACGACGACGTAGGCAAACCCAGTGTGATCAAAGAAAACGGCATCTACCAGATGTGGTACGAGGGATATGACGGGGTCACGACTCGCATCGGGCATGCGACCTCCAGCGACGGCACCAACTGGATCAAAGATACATCTAACCCGACCTTGGAGACGGGCGTGCCTGGCGACTGGGATTGGCTTCACGCTCACAGCCCTAGTGCTGTGATCTATGGTGGCACCTATCTGCTCTGGTATTCTGGCAGAACACTGCCACCACTATCGCAGATAGGGTATGCCCTGTCGTCCAACGGCCGCGACTGGGTAGGAGGAGGGTTGTTTATTCCTGCGGGGAGCACCGGCGACTTTGACGCCAATGGGGCTTTTGACCCCTCGGCTATCGTGGATGACGGTAGTATCAAGGTGTGGTATGCTGGTGTGGACGATAGTGGGTCCTACAACATCGGCTATGCGACGGCCCAGGTTTGTGATGTAAGCACTGCGCCAGTATCTGCTCACTTTGTCTATTTGCCCGTCTTGATGAGAGCCTGGCAACCGGGAGTGACCTGCCGCCCCTACTATGTCGATGACTTTGGCGATCCAAGTAGCGGCTGGCCGTTTTACGACGACGGTGATGTAAGCGTTACATATACCGATGGGCAGTATCAGATCTGGCTCAAAAAGCCCTCGTTGGAACGACTCGTGACCCCTGGAACCAAAGCGACCGACTTTGCGGTAGAGGTCAGTGCACGTCTTGTCAGCAGCACCTACGGAGGGTACGGTGTCGTTTTTGGGATCAACGAGGACTGGAGCGAGCTTTACCAGGTTCACATAGAGGCCGGTCATTACAGCATCTGGCGACGCACGCGTGGAACCTGGACCGCTTTGAAGTATTGGACTTCTTCTGATTACATCAATGCGAGCACAGATTGGAATCGCCTCAAGGTGATTCGTGATGGAGTCGACATCGCACTCTATGTCAACGATCAACATTTGACCACTGTCACCGACAGTGCTTTCACTGGCCTGCGGCGGATCGGCCTTCTGGCGTACTCTCCCAGTGACAGCCCTCTCGACGCCCGTTTTGATGATTTCTCGCTCTATCCGGTCACCTGCGGTACAGGTGTCACCGGAGTAGGTTTCGAAATGGGGAGACCAGAGATTCGCTCGGTGCCTACATTTTCGTACAGAGATTAGGTCTAGTCACCCTCGGTGCCGAGACACGCGAGTAGTCCACATTATCTCACGATAGCCCCGCCTGAAAGACCCAATAGCAGATCAGATAAGCGCCCGCACCGATCAGGAACATCGCCCCCAGGCGGTGGATATAGGGCGCCATCAGCCGCAGCCACCTGGTCATCGCGCGCCGGAACAGAGCCGATCCGACGGTAACCACAAGAAGGTGTCTGCTTAGAAGGGGTGCAGCCAGCGGAGGGGTTGCTGGCTGCCAGGGTAGTTCAGTCGGTCGTTTCGAGGGCCTGCAGCGCCTTTAGCAGAGCCTCGAACTCCTCGCGGCAATCACGACAACGCTGCAGATGATCGTGGGTCAGAGGCATCGCCTCGCTCACATCCTTCCCAGCCAGGGCCATTTCAACAAAGCAGTCCAATTGCTCAAAACACTCGCCGCAGTCAATCTCGTCGGCGCGGGTGCTCATCACTGCGCGTACTAGTTGTTTGAGCAGCGTTGGTTCCAGTTTCATCTTATGCCTTCCGCGAGCCTCTATTCCTTCAGATGGTGTGTGCGGTCAGTGTCTTACCTACAACTCAAAGGCCGCCAACACCTCCTGAGGAGGTATTCCACGGTCGAGCATGCGCTTCTTGAGCCGCTGGCGGGCGTCGTGCATCAGCTTGTAGAGCGCATTGCGGTTTGTGCCCATATGGCGGGCTACCTCCTCCATAGGCATCCCACCCACCATCAGCGCCGTCATCGCCTGGCGCTGGCGGTCTGTCAGCTCTTCCACGATCAGCCGCTGCACCATCTCCAGCATCATCTGTTGGGTCGCCTGCTGTTCGGGATCAGGGCTAAAGTCGGTCAGCGCGGTAGGCGTAAGGTCGCCATTGTCATACTGGGAGATCAAGTCTTGGAAGGAGACATCCTTCCAGCGGCGGCGGCGCAACTCGCTAAAGGCCACGC
>CAYUIS010000043.1:0-7113 GCA_964444825.1 uncultured Anaerolineales bacterium
TGTGAACTCACCGACGACGACGGCCGGATGTACGGCGTCTATGAATGCGGGGACCCTGCTGGGTATCGTGCTGGCGCAATTGGTGCGTGAGGGTACGCCTGTCGCGGTCCCGGGCTGGAACGGCGGTCCGTACAACCTGAAAACAATGGTCGGCAACTATGTACTGGCAGATGAGCAGGGTGTCCCAACCGAGATGGGCAAACGCTACAACCTACCTGTCTTTGGCCTGGGCGGTTCGACCGATTCGAAGGTGCTGGACCAGCAGTGCGCCGCCGAAGCTTCCCTAAGCCTGTTCACAGCCCTGCTTCACGGAGCCAATATCGTGCACGACGTCGGGTTTATGGATTCTGGCCTGCAAGGTTCGCTCCAATTGATCGCTATCTGCAACGATCTCATCGGCTGGATCCGGGCTGCCACAGGCGGTGTCGTAGTGAATGAAGAGACGCTAGCACTGGACGTGATCGATGAACTTGGACCGACGGGGGATTATCTAGGCCATCAACACACGCTGAACCACTTTAAGGAGCCATACTACTCCAAACTAGCGGACAAGGGCACATTTTCCCAATGGGTCGAGCGAGGCGCGACCACGATGGAGGAGCGAGCGGCACAGCAGGTGGAAGAGATCCTGGCGAGCCACAAGCCCGAACCCCTGCCCGCCGACGTTCAGCGAGACATCGGCAATATCGTCCAGCGGGAGCAATCGTGGATCGACAATCGAGGATAAGACCTGGAGCGACCGGCCCGTTGGCAGAAGCCCGGTCGCTGCACTGACGCGGAGGAGACTCTCTATGCACGATGACAAACCTTTCTTTATGCGAGATCCGTGGGGATACGATCCCCAGGTAAGGCCGGGCGCCAGGCCAGATGCACATCTGGGATTCGACACCAGGGCACTGCACGCCGGGTTTCACCCGCTTAAGGACGTCGAGCAATTCAGGTCATTTGTGCCACCGATCACGCAATCGATGACCTATCCGTATGAATGCTTCACCAAGATCCCGTACCCGGTCTACGGTCGCACCAAGACGCCGACAGCAAGTGTCCTGGAGGAACGACTGGCAGCACTGGAGGGCGGTGAGGCAGCCGTCACCGCTGCATCCGGGTCCCAGGCGCTGTTCAATCTGGTTTTCACCTTGGCTCGGCCCGGTGACAACGTGGTCACCACCCTGAATGTCTTTGGTGAGGGCTACAAACAGGCCGCCACCATCTTCCCAGAGCGGTGCAACGTCGAGTTCCGTTTCGTCAAGGATCCCGCCGACCCCACGTCCTGGGATAGGGAGATGGACGCCCGCACCCGCCTGGTGTGGGTCGAGACACCCAGCAACCCCACTCTCTTTGTGACCGACATCGAAGCAGTGGCTGACGTCGCTCACTCCCACAGTGTGCCCCTGCTGGTAGACAACACAACGGCGACAGCCGCCCTCCAGCAGCCAATGGCGCTGGGAGCGGACATCATTCTGCTCTCAATCACAAAGTTCCTGTGTGGCAACGCCAGCGTACTCGGAGGAGCCGTCGTGGGACCTGAAGCATTGGTCGAGGATGTCCGCTGGAACACCACCGAGTTTGTGGGCGCCATTATCCAGCCCTTTGAAGCCTGGCTGACGCTCCAGTTCGTGGAAACACTCTCGATGCGGATGGAACGTCACAGCGCGAATGCACAGCAGGTTGCCGAGTTCCTGGCCGACCACCCAAAAGTGCTACACGTCAACTACCCAGGGCTGCCCGACCATCCCCAGCACGAGCTGGCCCAGCGGCAGATGATGGCGCCGGGAGGATTGCTGTCCTTTGTCGTGGCTGGCGGTATGGAAGGCGCGGCCCAGGTGATGGATAACCTGGAACTGGTCGTCCACGCCGTCACGTTTGGCACCAGCCGTACCATATGTATGCATCCGCCGACGATCACTCACGAGCACATGACGCGGGAGGAGCGCGCCGCCGTCGGCATCGACGACGGGCTCATACGTCTCTCCGTCGGCCTGGAGAATGCGGAGGACATCATCGCTGACCTGGGTCAGGCCCTGACTAACCTGGACTGAGGCGCCCCCCGAGCCTGTCGACGGGCAAGAGACCCATAGTCCGGCGGGCTGAGGTACTCGAATGGACAATCGACAAGGAGGACAGCCAAAATGAAGACAGTCAATTCCATCGCCTTTCAATCGCCCCAGTTTTCCGTGCTTTCCGACACGCAGATCCAGGATCTACATCTAGCTGCCCTGGAAGCCCTGAGGCGCATAGGCATCCGATTCCACCATCAACAGGCACTCGATATGCTGAAAATGGCCGGCGCCTTTATCTCCGACGGTAACCTGGTCAAGTTTCCCGCCCGTTTGGTGGACGATGCCATTGCCTCTGTGCCCAGTCGAGTGATCATGTGCGACCGGGAGGGCGAACCGTCACTCTTCCTAGAGGGCACAAAGGTCTATTTCGGCACAGGCTCCGATTGCCTGAACCTGCTTGATCCTCAGACGGGCGAACACCGCCCGTTCACTCAGGCCGACATCATCGACGGCTACCATCTGTGCGATGCCCTGCCCAATATCCACTTTGTCATGTCGATCGGGATTCCTGCCGACGTGGACCCAGATCTCACCTACGACGTACAGATGGCCCTCATGCTGGAGCACACGACCAAGCCACTCGTCTTTGTGAGCAACGACAAGGCCAGTTGCCAGCGCGCCATCGATATGGCGGCGGCCGTAGCAGGCGGCTACGAATCATTAAGAGAGCAACAGCACATCCTGCTCTACTCCGAGCCCAGTTCACCGCTCCAGCAGTCGGAGACGGCGGTCGACAAGCTGCTGCTCATGGCCGAGTATGAGCTGCCAGTGATCCACTCACCTGGCCCGCTGATGGGCGGGACGGCGCCGATCACAATGGCGGGCGGCCTCGTGATGTCGCTGGCCGAGATCCTGAGCGGCCTGGTGGTTCACCAGTTAACGCGGCCCGGGGCCCCCTTCATCTTTGGTGCTGGGCTCCACCATATGGATATGGCCTCAATGCAAATCTGCTACGCCTCACCAGAGTTTCAACTCACCAAGGCCGCGGTCGCCGAACTGGGGCGCTGGTACGGTATGCCCACGTGGGGTTACGCCGGGTGCTCCGACGCCAAAGTGCTTGACGAGCAGGCAGCCGTGGAGGCAATGCTCTCAGTGATGATGGCCAAGTTCACCGGCGCCAACCTGATCCACGACGTGGGCTACATGGAAAGCGGCCTCACCGGATCATTCGAGATGATCGTCCTGACCGACGAGCTTATCAGTATGACCGATCACCTGATGAAGGGCATAGAAGTCAGCGAGGACACACTCCTGATGGAGGATTTGGAACGCGCCGGTCCCGGCGGGCAGTTCCTGGATTCCCACGAGACCCTGAACCGTTTCCGCAGCTTTTGGTTCCCCGCCCTGCTCGATCGCAAGACAAGGCAGCCGTGGTTGGAGGCAGGCAGCACCACGCTGGGCCAGCGGCTGAGCGCCACGGTGCTAGAGATCGTCAAAGAGCATCGACCCAAGCCGTTGAGCCCGGATAGAAAAGAGAAGGTGCAAGAGATCCTGGCCAAGGCGAGAGGATAGGCCGGCCCGCGACCTAAGCCCACCCACCGAATACTCACAGGTCGCTCACACCGACAAACCCGATCACATGATCGACAGGAGAGACGATGAACGAAAACAGAATGAGCTTTGCTGCACGTGTCGGTCACCTGGCTCCAGAGGGGGCCTACCATATGCTGGCCCAGGCCCAGGCCCTGGAGGCCAAGGGCCGGGACATCATTCACCTGGAGATCGGCCAGCCCGACGTGCCCACCTTCGACAACGTAGCCCAGGCTGGCATCCAGGCCATCCAAGAGGGCCACACCCGATATAACCCGCCGGCTGGTGTTCCCGCCCTACAGGAGGCCATCGCCGAGGACGCCGGGCGACGCCGAGGGATCGACGTATTGCCATCGCAGGTCATTGTCGGACCGGGCGCAAAACCGATCCTGTTCTTCCCCACCCTGGCGCTTGTCCAGCCGGGTGATGAGGTGATCTACCCCGACCCTGGGTTCCCCACCTATGCCGCCATGATCAGGGTGGCTGGCGGTATCCCAGTGCCTATCCCGTTGCAGGAATCGAACGACTTTGCCTTCGACCTGGCGCTCTTTGACCAAGCAGTGAACGCCCGTACCCGGATGATCATCCTGAACTCGCCCAGCAACCCCACCGGCGGCGTGCTTCCGATGCCGGTGCTGGAGCACATCGCCGACGCAGCCCTGCGACACGATGCCTGGATACTCTCTGATGAGATCTATGCCCGTCTCACATTCGACGGCCTTTCAGCGCCCAGCATCGCCATCCTGCCCGGCATGCGTGAGCGGACCGTCATCTGCGACGGCTTCTCCAAGACATATGCGATGACCGGCTGGAGGCTGGGCTTTGGCATTATGCCCGAGCCCCTCGCAGAGCGCGTGGGCCTGCTGCTGACCCACTCCATCGGCTGTACGGCTACATTCACGCAGCTTGCCGGCATAGCGGCGTTGACCGGTCCACAGGACCCCGTCCAGGTGGTCCTGGCAGAGTACCAACGCCGGAGGGACGTTCTCATTGCGGGTCTGAACGAGATCCAGGGCGTCCAATGTCGCACGCCGCAGGGCGCGTTCTATGCCTTCCCCAACGTGAGCGCCTTTGGCAAAACCTCAGACTGGTTGGCCAGCTACCTGCTTGAGGAAGCAGGGGTGGCCGTGCTGCCGGGTACCGCCTTTGGCCCGGGAGGAGAGGGGTACCTGCGGCTGTGCTTTGCTAACTCGATGGACAACATCCAGACCGCGCTGGAGCGGATAGCCGCCGCCCTTGCCAAGATCGAACTGGAGTGAGTGGTTCGACATACCCGCGCCGCCTTGCACCAAATGGTCTGATGCGGGACAGCAGGGCGATTGCATTTGACGCTCCTAGTCCTCGTCCCCGAGGACGGCCTTCACGAAATCGGGCTACAACAGCAGATTCTCATCGCGCAGAGCGCCCCGAGGACGGGGCTCAGAGCTGTGGTTAGCCAAATGCAATCGCCCTATGCGGGACAGCCCTTGACTTGTGGTCAATCTAGGCATATACTGACCCCGATGGAGGTCTAGAGCAGCAGGGGTACGCCAGCCGCTCTTGGCCCCACGCTTGACGTTCCTCTTACACATCCAATCGAAAACGAGGAGGGCGAGAATGAAAAGATCACAGCGGCTTTCCCTGATGAATGTCTTGATGATCCTGGCGCTGTTCCTGGCAGGATCGGCGGCCTCCAGCGCAGACCACATCCGACCGGCCCCAACCACAGCGACGCCCATTCCAGAAACATCTGAATCTGATCAAGGAACAGGCGTGATGTTCATCGAAAACGCGGGCCAGTTCGCCGAGGAAGCGCGCTTCCAGATACGGGGAACGGGCCACCGTCTTTGGCTGACAGAGAACGCCGTATGGCTAACCCTGATGAACCAACCGGAGCCGAGTGACGTCCACCAGCCATCCTCTGTGCGTTCCACCCACGTGAGGTTGAGCTTTGCCGGGAGCAATGCCCATCCACATATCGAACCCTTCAACCGACTGCCTACACGTGTTTCCTACTTTATCGGGAATGATCCAGCCGAATGGCACGCTGACGTCCCGGTCTGGGGCGGTGTAAGATACCACGACCTCTACCCTGGTCTGGATATGGAAATAACGAGCACAGGCGGGCGATGGACGTGGCGACTGATCTGTCAGCGCTCGGACTGCGAATCCGCTCTCCAGAGGGTGCGTTTGCAGGTAGCAGGCGCGGACGGCGTGGCAGCGGAAGCGCTCCATCCAGCATCGCTCCAAGGGGATGGGGAACCGACCGCTAGCGGGGCCACCCACCTGCGTCTGTCCACCTCCGCGGGCAGCTTTACCCTGCCTCTCCTCCAGGTGAAGGGGGCCGATGTGGCATCCCTCGATCCGAAAAGCATCCAGCCCACCATAGACGGCAAGGAGATCCAAAAGCCGTTTGTCCTTCACGATCCGTATCACACGGATACGTCCGCGAGCCTGGATTCGAGCAACTTGCTGTACAGTACTTTCCTGGGGGATGATGAAGATGATTTTGGCAGCGACATTGCTATAGATGCAGCGGGCAATAGTTATGTGACGGGTATGGCCGACTCGTGGTATTTCCCCACCACGACAGGGGCGTTCGATACGAGCCACCCGATTCTGACGGAGGCATTTGTGGCAAAGCTCAACCCCAGTGGCACCGCACTTGTGTATGCCACCCTGTTGGGCGGAGGCGACGACGAGCAAGGCCGCGCGATCACCGTCGACGACACAGGCAACGCCTACGTGACGGGAGACACCGCCTCCGACAACTTTCCCACCACGCCGGGGTCCTTTGATCCCAGCTACCAGGGTGGCTATTACCCCTTCGATGCCTTCGTCTTCAAGCTGAACCCCGATGGAACGGCTCCGGTCTTTGGTACCTATGTGGGGGGAGGCGCCGACGATCGAGGGCAGGACATCACCGTGGATTCCGCTGGAAACGTGTACGTGGCGGGCAGTACGACGTCGGGCAACTTTCCAACCACGGGTGGAGCCTTCCAACCAAACTACCACCCACCCTCCCCGCAAGGTGAATTGGACGCCTTTGTGGTAAAGCTGAGCGCCGACGGTTCGACGCTCGTTTACGGCACCTATTTGGGGACCGGCACTGACGACTCTGCCTCCGGCATCTCTGTGGACGGAGCAGGCAACGCCTACGTGATCGGCCAGACCGGTTCGGCCAGCTTCCCGACCACTCCTGGAGCTTTTGACACCGGCTACAACGGCAATCGCGACGTCTTTGTGGTAAAGCTGAACGGGGCCGGATCCGCCCTGGGTTACGGGACATTTCTGGGCGGAAGTCAAACCGACAGCGCTGCTGCCATCGTCGTAGACAGAGCTGGCACCGCCTACGTGACAGGTGAAACCAGATCAGCCGATTTTCCGGTCACCACTGGGGCCTATGACACCACGTTCGGGGGCGGCACGTGCGGCTCAGGCCCCTGTCACGACGTGTATATGGCAAGACTGAATGCAGCCGGTTCGGCCCTGACCTTTGCGACTTTTCTTGGAGGTAGCGAGTCGGACTATGCCGGGGACATGG
>CAYUIS010000043.1:7213-35051 GCA_964444825.1 uncultured Anaerolineales bacterium
CTGACCTTTGCGACTTTTCTTGGAGGTAGCGAGTCGGACTATGCCGGGGACATGGCTGTAGACACGTTAGGCGGTATTTACGTCACAGGATCGACCAACTCTTCCGACTTTCCTAGCACACCCTGTGCATTCGACGTGGACGCCAATGACGTGAATTGGGGAGATGGATTTGTGGCCAAGTTGAACGCTGCGGGAAGCAGATTGTCCTATGCCACTTTCCTGGGCGGTGCTCACCAGGATTCCGTTGCCGGTATCGCCGTGTCCGAGCCGGACTTGCTCTACGCAACCGGCAAAACCCGTTCCGAGGATTTCCCCACCACTCAAGGAGCATTTGACACCAGCTTTGGCGGCGGGGACTGTATTTTCGGGGCTTATCCCTGTCAGGATGTGTTTGTGACAAAGCTTGAGACCGTGCCCAGATGTACGGTCTCCGGACGCGTGCTGAACAGTGCGGGAACACCGCTGGTCGACGTCCGGATAGCGGCCAGCGAGACCTACAGTGGCACAACGGATGCCGATGGGGTCTATACCATCACCGGTGTACTCAGTGGTACCCACACGGTTGCACCAGCTACGCTCGGCTATTTCTGGTCACCGAGCAGCCGTGCCGTCACCGTGCCGCCCGACGCCGCAGGGCAGGACTTTACAGCGTACCGCATCCAGAAGAGGATGACGCCTGCCGTCCCATCGGTTGTCGCCCTCGGCGAGAGAATCACATACACGATCCACGTGATCACGCCCACGAGCGGCATGATTGCTCTCTACGACCAGGTACCCACCTACACCACTTTTGTCAGCGGTTCACTCAATGCGCCAGCGGGCGTGGTTTATCAATCATCCATTCGTGCCATCACCGGAACGCTGGACCTGAGCGCCGCCGTTTCCCAGACTGTGTCGTTCGCCGTAAGCGTCACAGTTGCAGGTACGGCAAACTTTGCACCGCTCATCACGAACAAGGCCTGCATTTACGGATTGGACCGTGGGATGGAGGACTGCGAGTGGTCGAAGGAGGCGTGGATTTTCACCTACGCCCGGACGATCCATCTGCCGCTAGTGATGCGGAGCGGGTGAAAGGCGCCAGAACTCGCCACCGACCAGGGCCGACTCGATCTCTTCGTACAGGGGCAGGACGGACGAAAGGAACTCGGGATCGATGTGAACCGCCCTCTCCACAATCGTCCAATCCTGCCCATCCGCCTACTGGAGGATGGACGGACCTTGGGCGGCTTGCCGCGCAACATACACGTTGGCACGGCAGGGGCTAATCCAAGCTGTCTACGATGGACCTTATGAAAAGCTCCCCCCGGCCCAGCAGATCAGCGTGATCATCTGGAGCGCTCAGCCCTTCCAGCAACTGGCAGGTATAGTCCCGCAGACGGTCGCCCGCTCGAGGACGGCCTTGAGCCTCCCATTTCTCCAGGCTCAACCGAGGAAAGATGGGGCTGTTGTAGTAGGCGTCGCGATAGTGCTGGAGCGTCAGATCGGTGAGCAAAAAGTCGCCGCCCGGGCCTACGTCGAGGATCTCATCCAACGCCACGGACGTGTCGTCCAGGGAGAAACCCTGCGCGAAACGTAACGCTTGCTCAATCACCTCGTGGGCGTAGACGACGTTGGCAGGGGAGAATGCCTTCGATTCCAGCGTGTCGCCGACAAAGGGAGCCAGCCCAACCTTGCCCATACAACTGGTCAGATGGTTCATCCAGTAGGTCTCGGCGGCCAAGAGGTCGGGTCCCCACCCTGTGCCGCTCCCGGAAGTCCCGCAATGAGGCAGGCGATAGTGTCTCATCATCTCGGCGCAGGCCAGATTGAGTACCAGGCTCTGGGGATCGTAAAAGTTGCCCATCGCCTTCATATCAAAGTAGGCGGGCAACATACCAAGGATGACGGGAGTCCCTTCCTTGACGAGTTGGCTCAGAACCAGGCCGGCCAACAGCTCGGCCATCATCAGCGCCAGCATACCGGCCGGCGTGATCGGCGTGGACATTCCAGCCATACTATAGTTGGAGTAGATAAAGGGCAATCCCCGCTCGATAGCGACGAACATCTTGTCTGTGGTCCCCCGGTTCATCACCAAGGGGGTGACCGGATTAAAGTAGGGGATGACAAAGGGTCGGGAAGCCAGATCACCGTGGAGATGCTCCAGCAGGTTCAGCACATCAGGGAAACGGCCTTCATCCGACACCAGGATGACCAGAGGCTTGCTCGTGTTGGCCGTCATCTCCAGGGTAGCGTACAGATCGGACACCTCCGCCGGTACGTCTTGAACGATACCGACGGTCGAGATGACGTCGAACCTGGGCAATGCATCTCCCAGCCTGACCATTTTCTCCATGTGCTTCCTGGCGAAAGGCACCGCCACATCGGTCGCCGGATCCTGGTAGTAAAGGGTTGTGACACCGATGCCGAAGCGGGTGCGATCGTTCCCCAGACAGAATACCAGATTGCTCCGACGATCATAGATGTCAATGGTTGGAGGGGCTTGCTCGATCGCCCACTCCACCAGCTCGGCTGGGAGGCACACACGATCACCATCGATGCCTGCCGCCCCCACCCTGGGCGCAAAGACCCGCCGGGCGCGCTCCGAATCGACGCGCACGCCCACCGCGGCCAGGATCTGGAGCGCATAGTCGTGCACCCGCTTGATCTGTTCCTCGCTCAAGACAGTAATTCGAGGTCGAATTTGGTTAGCTTGCATACACCGATACCTCCACACGATAGTGCCCTTTGACTCTTGCCAGGACAAGTCTCCTGTCCCGATCGCCTACCTGGTCGTGGATTCTACCCTGCTCCACTCCCCCGCGCAAGCCGGCGTGCGAGCGGAGGAGAACAGCGCTCCATCCAGGGGAGAGACGAAACCCCGTCACCCCTGCCGTCGTGGATTTCCCCCAGTACTGGTTCAGTGATATAATGACACCGACCAAGGGATCCCAAGTGGCCAGCACGTCAAGACCCACTGTCGATCTCAAACCACTCCCGTACTGGACTAGAGGCAGCGTTGCTGAGAGAAGGGGACCGCCCTCTCCCTCGACGTAAGCGCTGCCGTCCGGACAACACCTCAACGCGGGCAACGCACGCAATCTCCAACCCGGAGCTGCTGGTCAGCTTCCCACATAAGCAGACCAGCGATGATGGGCGTAGAGAGAGTCATGCACAATGACAAAAGTAGCTGATCGTGCATGCCAAAGGAGAGAACAACCACCATGAGAAAACCCAGGATACACACGTGGATCACGGTCATAGCTGTGGCCGCTGGGGCGACATTGGCCCTCTTGGCGTTGCCCGGGTCAGCACAAGCCGACGGAGCCATCATCTATGTGGACCGGGATGCCACCGGCGCAGCAACCGGCCTCTCCTGGACCGATGCCTACACGAGTGTCCAGACCGCGCTAACCGCCGCCACCGGCGGCGACGAGATCTGGGTAGCCGAAGGTCTCTACTTGCCGACCAACGACCCCACCAATTCAGACGCTGCGTTTGTTCTCAAGAGCGGCGTGGCGCTCTACGGTGGCTTTACCGGCGGCGAAAGTTCGCGTGACCAGCGAGACTGGGAGACCCACGTCACCGTCCTCAGCGGCGACATCGATGGAAGCGACACCACCGACCTCAATGGCGTGTCTACCCATTGGTCCCACGTCAACGGAGATAATGTCTGGCACGTCGTCGTCGGCAACAATGCCGACGCCAGCGGTGTACTCGACGGCTTTAGCATCACCGGCGGCTCGGCGTATATGAACAGTGGCAGCCGCTCGCAGGGCGCTGGCATGTACAACAGCGGCGGCAGCCCTACCCTGCGCAACCTCACCTTTAGCGGCAACCGTGCCTACACCAGTGGCGGTGGGATGTTCAATACAAGCGGCAGCCCAACGCTGTACAAGGTGATCTTTAGCAACAACCACGTGGAAAACTATCCCGGCGGCGGCGGGATGTACGCGGGCAGCGGCAGCCCGACGTTGATCAACGTCACCTTTAGCGGCAACTCGGCGACCGTCTCTTACGGCGGTGGGATGTATGATTCGGGCGGCAGTACGACACTGATCAACGTCGTGTTTAGCAGCAACTCAGCTGACCACGGCGGCGGGATGCGCAGCGACAATAATAGCCCCGTTTTGATCAACGTCACCTTGAGTGGCAACGCGGCCACGGACCCCCTCAGTGGCACGGGCGGAGGGATGTATGTCGATGATAGTTCTCCCAGGCTGACCAACTGTATTCTGTGGGGCAACACGGCCCATGGTTCGAAGCAGATGGCCTTTACCGTCGGCAGTTCGGCGGCTACCATCAGATACAGTCTCATACAAGAAAAAGATGTTGGCGTGTGTTCGCTCGATCGGGTAACCTGCGATCACGTCATTGAGAACAACCCCCAATTCGGTAGCGGTTTGCGGTTGAATGACACTTCGCCCGCCATCGACGCCGGGGACAACGACGCCGTTCCCGCCGACACCTACGATCTGGATGGCGACGGGAGCATCATCGAGCCGCTGCCATACGACCGGGCGGGCGACCGTCGTCTGGTGGAACATCCCCGATCCGATACCGGCAACGGCGCTGCTCCGCTGGTGGATATGGGCGCCTACGAAAAGTCGGTGCTAGCAATCGACAAAAGCGCCGTCCCCATCCTGCTGGAGCCGGGCGATCCGCTGGCCTACGTCCTCACCTTCAAGAATGACTCTACCTACGTCGTTACCGACGTCCTTTTGGCTGACGTCGTTCCCTCTCACCTGTACAACCTCGATTTCGACAGCAGCGGCGCGTTGATCACGCCCACCGGCAGCGTCAGTTACACCTGGGAGGTGGAGGACCTTTCGGCAGGTACGGAGGGTGTCATCACCATCACCGGTGTGCTCAGCACGAGCCTGCTCCCTGGGAGAAGTTTCGACAACATGGCCATCTTTTCAGGCATGGCCGGCGGCGTGGCCGTGGAAAATACCGCCAGCGCCACGGTCCTCCGGTATGGCACCGACCTGTCGGTGAGCAAGCAAGCCTCCCACGACCCGGCGGTAGCTGGGGAAGCGCTGACCTACACCCTGACCATCACCAATCATGGCCCCTTTCCTTCCACAGGCATTGTGCTGACCGATACGCTGCCGGCGGACGTCGCTTTTATCTCGGCCTCGCCGGGCTGCCAGTCGGACGGAGGCCGGACCGTCACCTGCACTCTGAGCAGGCTAGGAAACCAGAGCACGAACGCCTTTACCATCGCTGTCACCGCTCCGGTGGCGGTGGGACAGATCACCAACGTCGTCACCGTTACGACGGCGACCCCGGATCCCGATTCGAACAACGACACGGCGACGTCCGTCACCTGGGTCAGCGCGCAAGCGGATCTGGCCATAGCCAAGAGCGCTTTGCCCGATCCGACGCTGGCAGGGGATCTGCTGACCTATACCCTCGTCGTCACCAACTATGGCCCCGACATCGCCGGCGGGGTGGTGTTGAGCGACGCGCTGCCCGCAGGGACGAACTATGCCGGACGGCTGCTCTCGCTGCCGATGAACGAGGCGGCGGGAGCCACGCAGTTTGTGGACCTTTCCGGTTTTGGGCATCACGGCTCTTGTAGCCAATACCATGGCACGTGCCCCGAGGCCGGGCTGAGCGGCCTGTACGATACCGTCCTCAGTTTCGACGGTGAGGACGACTGGGTGGAGAGCGAGGATTTTGACATCGGCAACGATTTCACCGTCTCCTTGTGGGTCTTTCCGCTCAAACACGACGACGGCCAGGCGTTCATCTCCAAAAACACCAGCGGCGGCGGCGATCTCTTTGTCTTTGGTTACTATGGCGGCGGGTACTATGTCAAACTCAGAAACGTCAGCCACCAGGCCGGGGAAAAGCCCACCAGTACGGACCTATGGTACCACCTGGTCGTCGTCGGCCGGGAGATCGGCCCCGGGAGCACCGAGGTGACGGTCTACAGGAACGGCGAGACCTTGTGGCAGCAGGAATTGGCCGCCGTCGCGGGCGATATGCTCGGAAAGGGCTGGGCCATCGGCCAGGAATGGGACGGGGGAACAAAGTCCGATTTCTTTTACGGGGCGATAGACGAGGTCACCATCCATAACCGGGCCTTGTCCGCCTCGGAGGTCGCCGCTCTCTACGGGCCTCCCCCCACCGTCTCTCCCATCGTCAGCCGGGGAACGTGCGCCCTCGACGACGGATTGACGTGCGACCTGGGCACACTGACCAACGGCACGGTCGTCACCGCCGTTTTCCCTGTCCGGGTCAACCCGACGCAAATAGTGACGCTGAGCAACACCGCCACGGTGACCGGCTACGTGCCCGACCCGACGCCGGCCGACAACAGCGATGAGGAGAGTACCGGGGTGGGGACCGACCTGGCGGTGAGCAAGGTCGACGCCCTCGATCCGGTGAGGCCGGGAGAACGGCTGAACTATACGCTCACCATCACCAAACACAACCCGGCCGATATCATAGCGACCCGCTTGACTGACATGGTGGCAAACCTATCCAGCATCGCCATTCCCGCCCCACTCCCTACGGCCACACCCTATCCCTCGACCATCGCCGTGTCTGGCCTGGCAGGCACGGTTACCAAAGCCACCGTCACGCTTCACAATGCGACCCACCAATATCCGGATCAGCTAGACATCCTGCTGGTTAGCCCGGGCGGGCAGAGCGTGATCCTCATGTCTGATGCAGGCTACTTTTACTATGGCCTCTACACCTCGACGCTGACGTTTGACGACGACGCACCGGGTCCCTTGCCTGAATCCTTCGGACAACAGATCTTTTCCGGCACCTACAAACCCACCAATTATGGCGGTGGCGCGGATTCATTCCCATCTCCAGCGCCGGGTGAACCGTATGGGGCCGCCCTCTCCATCTTTGACGGAATTCGTCCCAACGGCGATTGGAGACTGTACGTCGTGGATGATGAACCCGCCGCGTATGACGGGATCATCGCCGGCGGCTGGAGCTTGAGTTTGTGGACCGGCTCCAGCGGCACGGTCACCGACGTACTGCCGGTGGGCGTGACCTTTGTCTCAGCATCGCCAGGCTGTAACGAGATTGGCGGCACCGTCACCTGTGATCTGGGCGTTCTGGGCGACCAGGTCACGACGACGTTCACCATCGCCGTCGACGCCCCGCCGTCGGTCGGACCGATCACCAACACCGTCAGCGTGGTAGGGGCCCCGCCTGATCTCAATCCGGTCAATAACACGGCGACTGAACGCACGCAGGTTATCGCAGCGAACCTGGCGGTGGCCAAAACAGTGGATACCGGCGGCCTGGCTGAGGTATCGTTGGGTGGTGTGGTCACTTATACGATTGCGATCGAAAACAGTGGTATCGCCGCCGCCACCAGCGTGGTGATGACCGACCCGTTGCCTTCTGCCGTGACCTTTGGCGACTGGGTAGTGACCAATGGAGCGACGGTGACGAAACAGACTGTCGAATGGGGGCCGCGTGACATCGACGCGCACCACGCGTACACGATCCGCTTTACGGCAGACATCACCACCAACACGGCTTTTGCCATGCAGACGGTCGTCAACACGGCCACCATCGCCGCACTCAATGCAGACCCAGCCGAGGATGCGGGCAGTTTTAGCATCGCGGGGATCCCAGTCTATTTGCCGCTCGTCCTGAGGAACTAGATAGAGGAGATCTAAAATGAAACGCTCGCGTTCGCTTCATCCCATCAGTCTGTTGCTCGCCCTCCTATGCCTGCTCACCCTGGCACTGTACATCCATCCTGTGGCGTCTACGTCGGCGCAGGAACGGGACGACGTCGCCGCCGTCACCGAAGCGTGGGAGCGCGCCCGCGCCAGCGGCTCCTACCGCTATACCGCCGATCTCGTCCAGACCACCATTCCCAAACCCATCATCACCAACGTGGGACAGACCAGCCGCCGGAATGAGATACACCTCGAAGGCGAGAGTAGTCTGATCGAGCGCACGATGCATATGCGCCTCTGGGCCGACGGCGGCAACACGGCGGACGGATCCAGCAGCGCCGAGATCCGCATCGAGGACGAGCGCGCCTACGCCCGTCGGGGTAGCAGCGAGTGGGAAGAGATAGACAACTTTGCCAGCCTCTTTGCCCCCCAGGGCGACTTTTTGGCGTTTCTCTCCGCCGCCCAGGATATCACAAACCAGGGCCTCGAAACCCGCCAACTCCCCCACACACAATCCCCAATATCCTTCTCCCGCTACACCTTCCGCGTGGACGGCCTCGGCTACGCCCGCTACCTACGCGAGCAGATCCAACAACGCATGAGCGAGAACGGCGAACTGCCCCCCGGCGTGGACCTGGACATGCCCCGCGAGTACGTGGACATGAGCGGAGAGGGGGAACTGTGGGTCGGGGAGGATGGCCTGCCCCTGCGCCAGATCGTCCACCTGCAAATGCCCGAACGGCCCGACGTGGAGGTACACGCCGACGTCACAGTGGATTTTGACTTTCCACAATCCTCAGAGGCAAAACGCGGGCTGAGCAGTATCAATCCAAAGATCTCAAATCAGCAAGTCACACAACACGCCTTTCTCTTTGTCAGCATCCTGGCCTTCACCGGCTTGATCGTCGTCAACTCGCGCTCGAAAAAGCTCTACGCGGCGCTGGCGATAGCCGTTATCGTCTCAATGGTCGTGACGCCGCTGCTGCGAAGCACCCACGCGGCCAATCTCACCGACCGCCAGGCCGAACGGGCGCGTGAGCAGGAACAGCGCGACACAGAGGACAGGATGGCCCGCGACGCGCAGCGCTTCCAATCCACCCTGGCCCTCTCCGGACGCCCTCACCACCCTAACCGCTCGCCGCTGGATCCCCTGCCCCTTCCAGAAGCAAAAGTCGCCGGCGGACTTGTCCGGCCAGCGGGCACTACGAGCGACGAGGAGCTCTTTAACTGTCAGTCCGACGACGGCACCGACACCGACGGCGACGGCCTCACCGACTGCCAGGAGGAACTGCTGAACACCAACCCGGGCGACGCCGACTCGGACGGCGACACCATCACCGACACCCTCGAAGTCCAGGGCTTTTTCTACGGCGGCAAGAACTGGTACACTGACCCCCTCGAAATGGACACCAACAAGGATGGCATCAGCGACCTTTACGAGTGGAACTGGGCGGGCAGCGACCACGCCACTTGGAACACTGACGACGATAACATCCCCGACCTGTTCGACCTGGACAACGATAACGACGGCGTGCCCGATGGACTCGACATCTCCCCTTTTATCCACCGGGAGGATGTTTTCAGTAACAGGAATCCCTTCCTGCTACAGATCAACGATCTGGAGGCTGGCAAGCCCACCTACGTCGAGTTCCAACTGCGCCCGACCGACCCCGATCATCTGTGGTACGCGATGAACGTGTTGGACTGGCCCACAGACAACCAGGCTCAGATGCAGGACGGCGACGGCAAAAGCTTCTACGACGTGGACCCCGACACCTCCCTCTCCCCCAACGGCAACGGTGATCTGAAGCTGGTCCCCATGCTCGAGATCCGCATCAGCGGCAGCCAGACCAATCTGCCGCCCCAGGAGGAACTGGATCATTACGGCATCTTTGTGACCGACATGAACCGGAGCGGCACCGACAAGGCGGTCTACGTGCCGCTGAATTTGGTCACCGATTACGACGACGAGGGGCGGGCCAAGTCCCACGTGGCCTTTTACGCCAAAATGCTATACCGCCCCGGCGACTCGTGGGGCAACGCCCAGCAGGTGCGCGTGGTCTGGATGTTGCAGGCATTGGTCGATCGCTGCGCCGAGGATGGTTACAAGGACGGCATATGCAAGACCTACGAGACCTACAACGAGTTGCAGGTCATCCACACCTATTACGACGCATGGACCCTGGGCGGCCTGCAAGTGCGGGAGGATCACGGCGTGGACGTGGCCGTGGTCTACGAGGACCCGGCGGTGGATGCTTTCCCCGACGACGACGGTGTGCTGTTTGCCCTCGCCAGCGCCTTTGATCACACCTTCCTGGCCGCGCGGGATCAAGATGGTGACGGCCAGCGCGATATCACCCCCGGCGAGATCTATCGTCGCTTTAACCGCACAACCAACGGCGCCATCGGCGAGGAGGAGCGCTGGGGTATCACCGATACCCTGAGCGTCGAACTGCACAGCTACGAACACCTGGACGAGGCCCTGACCAGCATCGCCATGACCGACACCAAGACACTGCTGGAATCCGTCTTTACCCCCTACTGGTCAGAATCCGATCCCATCACACCCACGCTCATGTTCGCCCGCGAAGAGCGCGCCCGAACCGCCAACCTGGACGTCACGGGATACGGCGACATTATGTCGTGGGACGGAGCGCAGTTGACCATCGACCTGCCTTCCAGCGGCGACAGCGGCGTGCAGATGAGCACCGTGGCCGGCGTCCGCTGGTCGCCCTACCGTTTCCGCGCCGGGTGGGAAGCCTGTCCCATAGACGAGTACTGGGAGGAGCTGGAGCGCCGCTATCCCTACAGCGAGGAGGAGGACCCAGAAGTCGCGGCCGGCATGACGTATTTCGCCCAATTGTTCTACCTTGGCATCTACCAGGGTGTTGACAGCCTCGTCCAATTGGGCGATGTCCCGCTGACCAACGCCTTGGCCTACACCGACGTCAGGATGGTGGCCAAGCTGGGCGTCATGCTTGGGCTGGAGGTCGTCAAGGCGGTCGCCAAAGCGATCATCACCGAGATTGTCAACTTCATACTGGGGAAACTGGGAAAGGAAGCCGCCTTTGCCTTTTCCAATCCCGAGCGTTTTTTCAAGTTGCTGGGGGTGCTCAAACTATACAAAGCCGTGACGAATTGGGCCCAGAACCTGACTATCGTCAAGAACCTCAAGTGGGCCTTTAGCAAGGAGGGGTGGGTGGCTGGCGTAGCCCTCGTCGTAGGGGCCATCATCGTCGCCATCGTCGTGGTCGCCCTGGTGGCTGTCATCGTGTATGGGTTACACCAACTAGGCATCCTGCAGGAGATCATCGATTCGGTCAAGGGAATCGTCGCCTACTTCCAAGACATCTACCAGATCCAATGGGTAAAGGAAACGATAAAGATCGTCTCCATCGTGTTCAAGTTCATCCTGGCGGTGATTAAGCTGCTGGTGGCCATTTACACCGCCATCACGACCACCACGCTGTGGGCAGGTCTGGCCGGCATCATCGTTGAGGTGGCCGTCATCTGGATCGTCTTTTTCATCCAATGGGCGGTGGCCGGACTGACGCCCGGCAGTATCGCTTTTAACATGCTGTTGGCCCAAACCATTGCGGCGACGGTGCTGGCAGTGCTGATGTTCCTCTTTGTGGTCATCATCGCCGCCCTGAGCACGGTGGGAATCGGCATCATCATCGGCGCCATCGTGGCTCTGGTGATCGGCATAATTGAGGGTATCGGGGCCATCTTTGGTTTCAGCCTCACGGAATGGGTGACGCTGCGATTGGCCGAAGCGTTCTACAACGTCCGCCCGATGGTGGAACCGACCGTGAGTGTCGAGCCGCTACTCGGAGGGGGCGCTCTGCTGTCGAACCCGGAGCTGGGTTTCTCGGAAGGCAACCGGGTACGGGTCGCCATGAGCGTGGACACGAGCCTGAACACCAGACACTTGGAATGGTGGCAGTATGAAACCAATTCCTTTTGTTGGGACATTTACAACAGCAGCGACTATTTTGACACGACGGCCTTCAAGTACATGCTGGATCGAGGCGTGCCCTCGGAAACAGACCCGGACGAACTCGTGCCTCAGACGGGTTATCCCGAGGTCACCAGCGGCGAAATCGACTGGAACACCCAGTACGATGGTTTTATCGACGGGATCATATTCTCGTACCGGGGCAACTCGAGCCAGGACGTCGAGCTAAAAGATCGTATCCCGCTCCGGGCCGGTGTCAACAGCTCCCTGCCCGTCCTGTTCATGACCAGCTACACCGTCCCCGTCATCGAGTACGCCGGGTTCATCATATACGCCTGCTGGACCCGCATGCTGGAGGGCGAGGCCTACTCGGACGCCGGCATCGTCTACGACGTCTTTCCCTACAGCCTGGGCAAATTCTACGATCTGGAGGTCACGTCCGACGGCGGCTACCGCCTGAGCTGGGACCCGGCCTTTGAGACCCTGCGGGACGCCGACGGCGACGGCCTGCTCTCCGCCGCCTACGACGGCCCCGACCCCGACGATTCCAAATGGGACACCGACGGCGACGGGTTTTCCGACGCTTACGAGCTGCAACTGCGCCAGGCCGGGAGCGACGTCTCGCCCACGCTGGCCGACACCGATGGAGACAGCCTCTCCGACGCCGAGGAAATCCGCCTGGGCACCGACCCGGCCCACGTCGACACCGACAAAGACGGCCTGAACGACGACGTCGAGGTGAATGGATGGGCATTCACCTGCGGCACGCCCCCCGTCCACACCGTCACGTCCTGTTGGGCCACCTCCGACCCGCTCAACCACGACACTGACGCCGACGGCATGAGCGACCTGACCGAAAAGACGCTGCACCAGGCCGACCCGAACGAATACACCCTCCACCCCCGCGTCCCCAACCCCAGCCCCGTCGCCATCTATGCCGCCATCGGCGATGATGACGGCATCGTCGCGGCGGGCGTCACCGTGCCCTACACCGCCGCCGTGCAGAATAACCTGTCCACGCCCCTCTACTCCGTCGGTGAACTGACCGTGGATTTTCCGGCTGTGCTGGGCCAGAGCGACATCGTCGCCGATTACACGCTCTTTATGGGCGAGGCCATCACCGTCGCTACCCAGTTGAACATCGGCGCGGGCCTGCCCTCTCAGCGACTCGACATCACCAACCACATGGACACCCAGTTGGCCGGCAACCCGGTCTGCGCCAACATCCGCTTCGAGGATCTGTACTGCACGTCGGAGAACGATACCGTCAATCCGGGGCCATATGACCTTTACCCGCCGGGATCCGAGGTCTCTGTCATCTTGCGTCCAACGGGCTACCCGTTGTGGAATTGGAGCGACGACGGCATCACCGGCCCGGCCAATTATCCACTCAACGGCGTGGTGGAATTCTGTAACCAGCAGACCATCGAGCTTTGGGAATGTGATTGGTGGCCCGGCTGTTCTCCCCTCATCCTGGAACGATGGACGGTTGATGCCCAAGTCCAGGGCAGCTTTAGTCACCCGGTGGACGATCACCCCGGCGACTTTGTTGGTTCACTGGATTACTCCATCTATTACGCCGGCGGCGCCATCAATCTGAGCGAGGTCGTGCCCGTGACCATCGACGCCGACGATCCCACCGTCTCTACCATCACCTCCCTCTCGGATGGCCAATACGTGCAAGGAACAGGCGAAACCTTGATCGTCGGCGGCGTCGCTCAGGACCCCACCTCCAACATCGCCGCCGTCGAGATCAGCCTCGACAGTGAAGCCTGGGAGGAGACAACCGGCGCCGAGTCCTGGGCCTATGCCTGGCAAACCCCTGTGAACGGCGGACTCCACACTTTCCGCTCCCGCGCCACTGACGTGGTCGGCCATACGTTTACAGAGGCGGGCGACGTCACCGTTTTCGTGGACGCCTATCCGCCGGACATCAGCACCCCCATTGTCAACGGTGCAATCTTCACCGCCACGAAAGGCGCCGATGGCCGTTGGGCGGTTTCCCTCTACGGCACGGCCCAGGACCTGCTTGATCCTGGCGGCGATCCGGGCAGCGGCGTACGCTCGGTACAGGTGCTGCTGGAGGGAGCGGACGAGGTCGCGGGCCAGGGTTGGCAGACGGCCACCCTCACCGCCCAGGGTGGGAACAACTGGAACTGGCACCTCGACTATCTCCTCCCTTCCATGAACAACGACAGCGAGGTGATGAGCGACCCCAGCGGCGAATACAACTTTGCCGTCCGCGCCACCGATCACGTGGGCAACCAGACCGACGCATCCCTGAACATCTCTCTCCGCATAGACAGTGCCGCGCCAATAGCGACGATCACCGCCACCGGCCCATCCACCACCACCATCACCCAATCGTTGACCATCGCCGGCGTCATCACGGATCCCGGCGTCGTCGCTGCGGGGTTGGCGGACCTGGAAATCGCCTACACCCCACAGGAAATCGCCAGGGCCTTCTCCCCGGCCGACGTGGACGTGCTGCTCCACCTGGACGAGATATCCGGTACGACCACCTTCCGCGACGCCGTAGGTGAGCACCACGCTTCCTGCACCAGCAACTTTTGCCCCACGGCGGACGAGAGCGGAGTGTCTGGGGCCGCACTGCGCTTTGACGGTATGGATGATTACGTCAAGATGCCCGATCTGCCCGATTACGACGAACTGACCGTCGCTATGTGGGCTAGAGTCGCAGAACTGCCCTCCTCGCTCCGGTCCCTCATCCACCACGATGGATGGACCCAGGGCGACATTCACCTTCACCTGACGACAGACGGGAAACTGGAGTTCGCCTTGAACGGCAACTCGCCGCCGTGGCTGTACAGCGACGTCGTCTTTGACGGCGACACCTTCAACCAATGGGTGCATCTGGCCTGCGTCTACGACGCGGGGCAAAAAGAGGTCTCCTTTTACGTCGATGGCGTTCTGGACGCCGTCGGCAGTTTCACGACGGCCATCGCCGGCGATCTGGGGCCAGGTCAGATCGGCAACTGGGATGGCGGAGAGAGGCCTTTCGACGGGGATATAGACGAGATCGTTGTTTTTGACCGCACTCTGTCCGAGCCGGAAATCAAACACCTCTACAACATCGGCGCGACGGGACGAAACTGGCTCAACTGGCAGACGGCGACGTTGAGCGCCAGCGGCGTTGGCATCACTCGCACCACCTGGAGCCACGTCGTCCCTGGTGACCTGGAGGAAGACCTCTACCAGATCGACCTGCGCGGCAGCGACGTGCTGGGCAATTGGAACGACAATACCTCCGCCTGGTCCCAGTGGCAGGGCGAGATCGACCTCCACGGGCCGCGCGTCCGGGCCGGTTTCCAACTGGCAGGCCAGGCCAGCGACCAGACCGCCCGCACCGAGTACACCTGCTCCGCCGAGGATTTCAACCTGGTGGAGGACGGCTTCGAGTGCCCCTGCCCCGTGCTGCCCGGGGACCGGCAGGTTTACGACGCGGACTGGTTCCGCGCCTGGATCAGCGACACCGCGCGGCTCTATGCCATCGAGACTGCCTGCCTGGAGCCAGGTCACGACGCTGCGGCTACCCTTCGCGTCGCTGCTTGCGACAGCCACGGCCACTGCAGCGAGGACATCACCGGCGCAATCACCATCAGCACATCCCTCGACTCGGTCGTCTTTACTCCCACCTACGGGACCGTGCTGACAGTCACCGACCCGATCAGCATCGCCGGGGGCGCGTATGCCGATCGAACGGATGGCCTCAAAACACTCACCGTCACCGTGGACAGCGCCGTCGTCTACACCACGACCTGGGCGTCCGGCGCCAGTCACGGCGAGATATGGGAGACCAGTTGGCTCAGCCCCACCGAAGGTCCGCATACCCTGCTCTCCGTCGTCGCCGATCACCACGGCTACGTGCAGACTGACACGCGCCCGATCACCATCTATGTGGACACACGAGCGCCAGAGATCGCCCTCCCCACCAGTGTGCTGACCACCGCTCACCGCCTCCGCGCCGGCCAGTTGATCGTCACGGGCTCCTACACCGAAACGGGCGGTGTGACGTCCATCCAGGTAAGGGAGCCGGGCGGCGTGTGGGGCGCCGCCGCTCTCGACGCCCCCTCGCCAAGCTCCGGGCAAGCCTGGCGCTACGCATGGTTCCTGAACGAGGAACCGGATGGCAAAGCCTATACCCTCACCGCCCGAATCGCCGACGTGTTCGGGCGCACCGCCCAACAGACCGATACGGTCACCGTGGATGTGACCCGGCCCGACCCCGTGACCATCACGCTGGCCTACACTAGCAGTCTAGGCGCGTACACCGTCGTCACGCCAGGCCAGACCATCCGCGACGTTCTGTCGCCCACGCTGCTGATCGAATGGACGGCCAGCAGCGACGGCAGTGGGTTATCCGGCTACATGGTCGGCTGGACCAACGAACCCGGAGGATCAAGCCAATCCTCCCCGTCCGTTGACGACCTGTCCTACCACAGCCCAGCCGACCGTCACCACGAGCAGAAAGCCGGCGAAGCCCAAGCCCACTATGCGCACGTCGTGGGACAGGACGTCCACGGCAACCGTTACTGGCAGACCGTGGGCCCCGTCTACACCGACGTACCCACCACACCGGACTATATTCAGCTCCCTTCTTCCAGAGAGGGAGGGACTGGAGGTGGAGGGACGTATCGCGGCTGGATGCAAAGCGGCTGCTCCCAGATCGGCGCCGACCGCGAGCTGATCCGTTACGCCCAGGCCGGACAGGCCCTCACCGACACCCAACGCTTCTACGCCACGTGGAACACGGATACACTGCGCCTCGCGTGGACCGGCGCGGACTGGAACAGCGACGGCGACCTCTTCGTCTACCTGGACACCGCGCCTGGCGGATCCACTGTCGCTCACAACCCCTACACCTTTACCGCCGCCATCACCCTGCCGGCACAGAGCGGGCATCAACTGGAGGCCGACTACCTGATCTGGGTAAAGGACGCTGACACTGCCACGCTGATGGAATGGAACGGTGTCGCTTGGGGTGACCACATCACCGCTACCCTCGGACCATCACACTACCAACTCGATACGACGCTGCATCCGGTCCACACCGACATGTCCTTGCCTTTCCATTGGCTGGGCATCACCGAGACTACTTCCGTCAAAATAGTCGCCCTGGCCAGCGAGGAAAACGCACTGCGGCTGTGGGCGGCGATGCCGGAAAAGAACCCCCTCAACAGCGAGTGGGCCATCAACACCCTGGCCGAGGTCGAACAGATCGCCAGCGCGTCCTACGCCCTCACCCAACAATACGAATGGAACGCGCTGACACCGGATCTCTGTCCCAACGCGGGCCAGTTCACCGACGCCGACCTGCTGGTGGGCATCACAGCCGAGCCACCAGGCATCGAGGTGGGCTACCTGGAACACGATCTCCTCTTCCTCACGCCGGGCCAATTCCTGGACGGCGACCTGGACGGTGAACCGGACGTTGTCCTGCCGATGGACACTGACCCCGGCCTCATCGGGCATGGTATGATCGTCACGTACACCATCCAGTATGCCAACGAGGGCACCGAGGTCGCGCCGGGCGTGCGTGTCACCGTCACAGCGCAGGGAGCGGTACAGTTCGCCAGCGACCCACTGGCGATCATCCTGGGCGACGTAGCCGCGGGCGTCACCGCTACCCACGAGTTCACGGGCGTGGTGAACACCTCCGTCTACACCACGTCGGGCGACGTGATGGCCGTCGTCGCCGACGACACTCACGGTCCCCTGGACTGGCTCTGGATCCAACACGATGTGGACACGGTCGCGCCGGAAAGAGTAGAGATCGAGTCACCGCTGGCCTACATCCAGCCCTACTCCAACACCATTCGCGGCACAGTCTACGACCCCTCCGGCGTCACCACTATCACCCTGAGGTCCCGCCTGCTGCCCTTTGGCGGCTATGTGACCGTCGACTGCGCCGACGCCACCCCCCAAGACGGGCAATGGTCGTGCGAGTGGGACGTCGGCGACGCGGACAACGGCAAGCAGTACACCTTGCAAGCGTCGGCGGTGGACCGCTTTGGCAATGGGCCGACGGTAGGCGCGATGGTGACGGTTACGGTGGACACCCAGCCACCCACCATCACCCTCGACCTGGACGCAGACGACCGGCTGGCGGGCGCGGTGTTGGGCGCGAACGAGGAAATCCTCCTCACCGGCCGGGTGAATGACGACCAAAAGGCTGGCGGCGCGGAAATCTGCATCGAACAGGCCGGCGAGCCATATTGTGAGCAGATCTCGCTTAAATCCGGCGCGACCACCACGGGCAATTGGAGTTACGCTCTCCGGGCGGTGGGGGAGTTGGATCATCGGGACCAATCCCTCAGACTCTATGGCATCGACGGCGCCAACAACCGCTCCACTGTCCCCTTGAGCCGCACCTACAAAGTGGACAACGTCCCACCGGTGGTGACGGTCACCACGTGGATCAAGCATACCCAGACGGTGACCTCCACGCTGGTACTCGACGGTGTTGTCAACGATGGAAGTGGCAGCAGCGATGTCTACATACTCGTGAAGGCGCCGGACGAGACGCTCACCTCAACGCTGGCCACCCGCGTTGGAGACAACTGGAGCTACATCCTCCATCCCTCGATCGAGGGAAAACACAGCTTGAGAATCGAGGCACGGGACGGGAATGGGAACGTCAGAGGACTTGGGCCGTACGGGGTGCTTGTGGGGGGCAAGTCCGTCTACCTGCCCCTCGTGCTCAGGAATCACTTTTGACCACCACTCCTTCACGCAGCACCAGCGCGATCTTGCGCATCGCTTCGATATCCGCCAGGGGATCGCCGTCGACGGCGACCAGGTCGGCGAGCTTGTCGGGCGCCAACGTGCCGATATCTTCCCAGCCCATCGCCTCGGCCGCCCAGCCGGTTGCCGCCTGCAGTGCCTGCATGGGGCTGCAGCCACAGGCGACCAGGTCGCGCAGCTCGTTCGCCATCGCCTCTGCCCGCCAGGTGCTGGTCCAGCAGTCGCTGCCAGCCGCCAGCTTGAGCCCCGCCTCCAGGGCGTAAACGATCGACTCTCGCTTGCGCGCTATGTACTCCCGGGACTCGGCCAGCTTCTTCTCTGCGTTCCGCACGACCTCCGGGTCGTCAGATCTGAGCTTTGCCTGGTTGAGCTTGTCATAGTAGACGCTCACGGTCACCGTCGGCGTCCAGGTGATCCCTTTCTCTACCGCCAGGTCGATCTCTTCCCGCGTGGGTGCCCGGTGCTCAAAAGTGTCAACTCCCGCCTGGATCGCCAGGCTCTGCGCGGGGGGCTCGCCGGTGTGACAGGCCACCTTGAGCCCCAGCCGGTGCGCCTCGTCGACGGCCGCGTCCAACTCCTCCTGGCTTGTGTCACTGCCGAGAACCGCGATCTTGATAAAGTCGGCCCCTGCCCGCCGCTCCTCGCGCACGGCGCGGCGAAAACCTTCCGCCCCGTCCGCCTGGTTGGAAAAGTTGGGCAGGTAGTGGCAGTGCCCGCCGGTGGGCGTGATCAGGCGGCCGGCTGTGTAAACCTTGGAGCCCAGGATCTGGCCCCTTTGGATGGCCCGCCGCACTTCCGGCATGACGTCGCCCACCGCGCCGGTATCGCGGGCAGTAGTGACACCCGACATCAACGCCTCGTGCAGATAGGCGCCTGCCATCAAGGCGACCGTGATGGGGGTGTAGACCATCACCTTCTCGGGGGCGTATGTATAGGTCCCAGAGTCGGGTTCCTCCCAATAGTAGCTCGGATGGGCGTGCATGTCTATAAGGCCCGGCAGCAGGGTCGCCTCGGGCAGATCGATGACCCGGGCGTCCGGGAATTGGGGCGCCCCGGCCGTCGGGCCGATGTAGACGATGCGCTTGCCGGCGACGGCGACCAGGCCGGCCGAGACTGGCTCGGCGCCGGTGCCATCGATCAGCGTTTTGCCACGGATGACGAGGTTGACATTCTCTTGAAGCATGTTGCCCTCCTGTGTTGTGGTTTGGTTAGGATGATACGATCTGGGCAAGACCCGCCCGAGCATCCGCCCGGACGATGATCTCGTGTAGAGCGGCCAAGGTCTGGGCAGATAAAGGATAAGGGGTGTGGGTGGCCAGGATCTCGCGAACGACCTGATTGGCGATCTCGACGGTTGTCGGCTCGCCCGCCCCGGTCCAGGCATAATGGGAACGCCGGTCAAGAAGGCGCGGGTACCAGACCTCGCGGAAATGGCGCGCCGTGTGAGGGTCGCCCATATAGTCGCCTCCCGGCCCGACCCGGTCGATCACATCCAGCGCCAGCGTCTCAGGGCTGATCAGAATGCCACCGAGCAAGCGCCGCGCAAAGCTGATAATCTCATCCCCTATGACGATCATTTCGTAGGAGCAGGTCAGCCCTGATTCGATATAGCCCACATCGTGGATCAGGTTGCTGCCGCTCAGGGCAGACCAGAGTATCCACAGGGCGCTCTCGATGCCCGCTTGCATGTCCGGCAGTTTCGAATCCGAGCAGCCGGCAAAGCCCCAGACCGGCACGTTGTAGTTGTAGTGGGCCAACTCGGCCATCCCCATGCAGTGCAGCATGAACTCGGGGCTGGAATAAGTGGCGACCATGGTGCGCATATCCAATGGCCCGCTGCCGCAGCCCCAGACAAAGGGGGCGCCCGGCCGGCGCAACTGCGCGATCACCATGCCGCTCATCACCTCGGCGTTGGCCGTCGCGATTGCGCCCGCCTGGGTCACCGGCGCCGAGGCGCCGTCGATCGGGCCCGGCGCGTAGACCAAGGGGAGCCCGTGGTCGACCATCTTCAGGAGCTTGCGCAGGACCACCTCGGAATGGCGCAGGGGCGAGGTCGGTTCCAGGTAGGCCAGCAGGAAAGGCTTGAGGCTCAACTCCTCGGGGCCGCCAGCGACCAACTCCGCCATCTCGATAATGTCCGACAGGCCCTCTTCATCCCAGGCAGTAAAAACCACCGGCTTGACCGTGTTGGCGATCATGGCGAGAAAGGAGCGCCGATCCGAGGTCTGGATGGGCACATCCGAGGGAAGCGCCATCGACATCAGGAAATCAATATTGGGCAACGCGTCCACCAGCCGGGCGACCTGCTCCACGTCTGAGAGCCGGGAGGGGCGCCGCTCGCCGGTCTCCAGGTCCCGGGTGTTGGGCAGGTCCGAGCCAGTGCCAAAGTAGGTGCGGAGCCCTTCCAAGTGGACCCGCGGCTCACCGGTGCGGTTGCAGAGCACGACCCGTGAGGGGACGGAGCGCAGCGCATCTTCGACCAGGCCGGGCGGAAAGCGCACCAGGGTCTCGTCGGTGACAATGCAGCCCGCATCCCGCAGCAGGGCCAAACTCTCGGCCTCCAGAACGCGCACGCCGGTGCGGCGCAGTATTTCCAAGGTCGCCAGATGAAGCTCCTCAAGCTGGGCATCGGTGAACATCCGGTATCCAGAGGAGGCCGAACGGATCTCTGGCGCCGGTGATTTGGCCTGTTTGTCTTTTCGCTTCATGGTCCTTCTCTTTCCTCTTGATCCAATTCGCTTACCTTTTCAGCAAGCCTGATTACACGCGATGTGCAGGACCGCTTTTCCAAACTGACGCCCCTGGGCCAAGTGCCGCTATCTTGAAAGCCTTTATCACCCGCACCCCGCTTTCGCTAGCCGATCGCCGGCGTGTACTCGTGCTTGACTACCTCCCCCTCGAGGACTACCAGCGGCACCTGTTTGACCGCCCGGATATCAGTCAGGGGGTCGCCGGTGACCGCGATCAGGTCAGCGAGCTTGCCGGCCTCCAGGGTGCCGATTTCATCCCAGCCCATCGCCTCGGCCGGCCAGGCGGTCGCCGCCTGCAACGCCTGCATAGGCGAGCAGCCGTACTCGACCAGGCGGCGGATCTCGTCGGCCAGCGAATCAAAGGGAATCTGGTCGCTAAAGCTGTCGGTCCCGGCGCCCAGCTTGAGCCCGATCTTGACGGCGTAGGCCAACGACTCCCGCAGGCGTTCCATCATAGTCACGATCCCGGGATAATCCTTCTCCGCCTGCCGCGCCACCATCGGATCGGGGTGCCGGCGGCGCTGCTCGCTGCGAATCAGGTTGTCCTCCCACATATGGAGGGTGGGATCCCAGAGGATGCCCTTTTCCAGGGCGAGATCGAGCTCTTCCTCAGTGGGGGTGCCGTGCTCAAAAGTGTCGACCCCCGCGTCGATCGCCATGCGTTCGGCCGGGGCGCCGATGGTGTGGCAGGCGACCTTTTTGCCCAGCCGGTGGGCCTCATCGACTGCCGCGTTCAGCTCCTCCTGGGTCATCTCGGCGCCATTGTTGGCGATCTTGATAAAGTCCGCCCCGGCGCGCACCTCCTCGCGCACCGCGCGGCGAAAGTCGTAGGGGCCGTCCGCCTGGTTGGAGAGACCGGGGAAAAAGTGGCAGTGACCGGCCGTGGCAGTTACCAGGCGCCCGGCGACATAGACCCTGGGCCCCAAGATGCGGCCCTTGCGGATGGCGCGCTGGACGTCGAACATGATATTGTCGACGGTCGCGGTGTCGCGGGCTGTGGTCACCCCCGCCATCAAGACGGTGCGCAGATTCGCGGCTGCCAGCAGCGCAATGTCGACCTGCGAGTAGGAGAGAGCAGGAACGAAATCCCGGGTATATGGAGCGAGATCGCTCTCCTCCCAGTAAAAGGTGGGATGGACGTGCATGTCGATCAGCCCGGGCAGCAAGGTGGCCTCGGGCAGCTCGATGACGCGCGCTCCGGGAAAAGCGGGCGCCCCGGCGGGCGCCCCTGCATAAACAATGCGCCGGCCCGCCATAGCAACCAGGCCCGGGCAGAAGGGCTCCGCTCCGGTTCCATCGATGAGCATCTTGGCCCGTACGATCAGATTCGCGTTTCCTTCGGACACGATAGACTCCTTGACTTTACGATAACAGCCCTACCCGGACCTTCTCCGGGAAGTAGCAGGCCGTCAGATGTTCTGTCCCCTCTGCTGCTTGCAGGGGGGGGATTTCCACGCTGCATCGCTCCTGGGCGTAACGGCAGCGGGGGTGGAAGGGGCAGCCCGGCGGGGGATTGCGAGGACTGGGGATCTCGCCGGTCAGGAGAATGCGCTCGCGCTTTCCGCGCAGCCGAGGGTCGGGCAGGGGGATGGCGGACATCAGCGCCTCGGTGTAAGGATGTCGAGCGCGGGCAAAGAGTGCTTTCGTCTCGGCCAATTCCACGATCTTGCCTAGATACATCACCGCCACACGGTCGGCGATGAAGCTGATGACATTCAGGTTGTGAGAGATGACGATATAGGTCAGGTTCAGCCGCTCGCGCAGTTCTTTGAGCAGGTTCAGGATGCCGGCGGCGACCGAGACATCCAGACCTGAGGTCGGCTCGTCCGCCACCAGGAACTCGGGGTTGAGCGCCAGGGCCCGCGCGATGCCGACCCGACGTGCCTGACCTCCCGACAACTGGTGGGGGTACTTGTCGGCCTGCTCGGTCGAGAGGCCAACCATCTCCAGCAACTCGTCCACCTTGTTCTTGCTCTTGATCGGGACCCCGTGGATCAGGAACGGCTCCAGCAGCAGGGATGAGACCTTCATGCGCGGGCTCAGGCTAGAGCTGGGGTCCTGGAAGATCATCGCCATCTGCGCGCGCATAGGCCGAAGGGCGGATTGGCGCAGCGTGGTGATGTCCTGACCCTGCACCAAGATCTCGCCGCCAGTGGTCGGTTCCAGGCGCAGGATGGTGCGCCCGAGGGTGGTCTTGCCCGAACCAGACTCGCCCACCAGCGCCAGGGTCTCGCCGCGTCGGATCGCGACGTCGACCCCATCCACTGCCCGCACGGTCCCGCCGCGCTGACCCAGCACCTTTCCCAGCAAGGACACGTGGTCGCTGAAATGAGTGCGCAGCTCCCGCACCTCGACCACCACATCCTCACTCGCTGTGCGCTCCTGGCGATCGGCGAATTCGGAAGATTCGGCTCTGGGCGGCGCTTCCTCGATCTCTATCTCTTCATGGCAGATGTGGCACAAGACTCGGTGCCCGCCCACCTGGATGAGCTGCGGCTCGGTCGTGTGGCAGGCGGCGAGCGCGTAATCGCAGCGGGGCGCGAACTTGCAGCCGACCGGAAGCTCCTTGAGGCTGGGAACCCGCCCGCGGATGGTACGCAGCCTGCCCGCCAGAAGGCTGCGCGTGGGGTGCGAACGCAAGAGTGCCCGGGTATAGGGATGTTGTGGCTTCTCAAAAATAGTCAGGGTCTCACCAGCCTCGACAATGTTGCCGGCGTACATGACGAGGACCTGATCGCACAATTGCGCCACAATCCCGAGGTCGTGAGTGATATAGAGGATGGCGGTGCCCAGTTCGTCTCGCAGGCTTTTAATCAGGTCAACGATCTGCGCCTCCAGGGTCACGTCCAGAGCAGAAGTAGGCTCATCAGCGATCAGTATAGCGGGGTTGGACAGAAGCGCGGTGGCGATCATAATCCGTTGCCGCATCCCGCCGGAGAACTGGTGCGGGTACTCTTTGATCTGACGCGCGGCGTCGGCGATACCGACCCGGTCCAGCATCTCGACCGCCCGCGCGCGCAAGGCCTGGTGGAACTGTGGCTCGCCGGTCTCCTGATGCGCCCGCAGAGCGTCTATCATCTGATCCTCGACGCTAAAGACGGGATTGAGGCTGGTCATCGGATCTTGAAAGATCATCGCCAGCTCTTTGCCCCGGATAGCGCGCATCTCTTCCTTGTCGAGCTGGCGCAAATCCCTTCCCTGGAAGAGGATCTGACCGGAGCTGATCTCACCGTTTGGCGGCAGCAGGCGCATGACGGCCGAGGCGACCGTGCTTTTGCCGCAGCCCGATTCGCCCACGATGCCGACGATGTCGCTCTCATTCACCTCAAAACTGGTGTTGCGGATCGCGGTCAGCACTCCCTCGCGGGTGTGGTACTTGATCTCCAGATCCTTTACTTGGAGTAAGGCGCCCATCAGCCCTCCCCCGTCCCGGCTAGTCGCGGGTCGAGTACGTCGCGCAGTGTCTCGCCCAACAGGGTGAATCCCAGCGTCGTCAGGATCAACGTGAGTCCCGCCCAGGTGATGGGCCAGGCCGACTGGCGGATCTCTTCATAACCGTCTGAGAGGATAGCGCCCCAACTGGGAGTCGGTGGGCGCACTCCCAGCCCCAGGAACGAGAGTCCGGCCTCAAAGATGATCACCCAGGGCAAGTCCATCGCAGCCATGATAAGCAGCGGTGGCAGGATATTCGGCAGGATGTGGCGCTGGGCGATTCGCCAGGGGCTCGCTCCCAGCGAGCGCTCGGCCTCCACATAGACATTCTGCTTGGCAGCCAGGACCTGGGCCCGGACGATACGCGCATATCCGGGCGACCAGCTCAGTCCGATAACTACCACCAGGTTGACCAAACTGGGTCCCAACAGCACCAGAAAGGTGAGCGCCAGCATGAGCACCGGAATAGAGCGAAAGGTGTCCAATAGCACCAGAACCACGTCATCGACGATCCCTCCCAGGTAGCCGGCCAGGAGTCCGAGCACGAGACCGCCCGAAAGGGCGATGCCCATCGAGGGCAGTGCAACGCCGAGCGCGATGCGCGATCCATAGATCAGGCGTGACAAAAGATCACGCCCGATGTGATCGGTGCCCAGCAGGTACTGTCGTGAGGGCCCTTGCAAGCGACTGGGGATATGCTGGTCAGCGAAGCCATAAGGCGCCAGCAGCGGGGCAAAGATCACCGTGATCACAAAGCCCAGCACGATGACAAAACCGAGCGCGCCGAGCGGGCGGCTCAATACCTCCCCCAGCACCGGGATTCGATCGAGAAAGCGCTGCAGGCGATTTCTACGGCGGGTTACAAATTCCATCTCATCTTCCTCGCAGACTGTCGAACTCGATTCTCGGGTCGAGATAGGTGTAGACCAGGTCGGTCAACAAGTTGGCGATCACAAATAGAAAGGCGACCACCAGGACGCCGGCACGCATGGCGGGAAAGTTGCGAGTCTCGACGGCGCGAAAGATCAGCCGGCCCATTCCTGGCCGGGCGAAAATGAGCTCGACAAAGAGCGCACCACCCATCAGGTTGCCAATGCCCAGGCCCAGAACAGCCACTGTGGGGACCAGGGCGTTCTTAAGTGCATACTTGTAGAGAATCAGCCGCTCACGCAGACCGGCCGCCATGGCAGCCCGGATGTAGGTCTCGTTGAGCACCTCCAGCAGGCTGGCGCGCACCAGGCGGGCCAGGTAGCCCACCCAGGTGATCGCCAGGGCTATGGTAGGCAAGATCAGATGCTTGATGTAATCCACCGGGTCCCCATCCTCACCCAGGCCGATGGCGGGTAGCCAGCCCAGCTCAACCGCAAAGACGCGCAGCAGGATGAGGCCGCCCACATAGGTCGGCACGATGATAAAAGAGATCGAGATGATGGCGGTAAAGCGGTCGAGCCAGGAACCGGGATGGGTCGCCGAAAAGACACCCAGCGGGATGCCTATCACGACCGCCACGGCTATACTGCTCCCGGCGAGGGCGATCGTGTGCGGCAGAACGCTAAAGATCGTTTCACTGATAGGCCGGCCGGAAAAAACATCATTCCCAAAACTGCCGCGCAGGACACTCTTGATGAAATTCCACACCTGCACCGTCACTGGCTTGTCTAGATCCATAGCCGCCCGCACCCGGGCGACCGTCTTTGCGTTGGCCCGCGGGCCGAGCAATTTCCGGGCCGGGTCACCGGGGACGATGTGCACCAACAGTGACAACAGGACGGTAAGAAGAAAGAGCACCAGGATGGTCATGAATATCCGTTTTAGGAGATAAACCTGCATGGTGAATTCCTTTCAAAAGGCCGACCGGCGAAGGCGAGACACGGTTCCGGCACTGCGATGGCGCCAGGTGGGATCGTTCATCCAGACCATCGGCGTTCTCTAGGCGCGCAGGTCGTGCGCGTGCGCGGTGGCGATCATTGTATCGATCACCCGAGGGTTGGTATCCAGCGGGAAGGGGCTTCCCGTGCTGAGCATAAAGCCCTTTGCCTCCTGACCAATTCGTAGTTGGCGTTTCGCTTCGGCCGCCATCTCTTCCAGGGTGGCGTTCGGTCCGTAGCGCACGGCGTCGATATTCCCCAGGACAGCGGCCCGGCCGGCGACCTGGCGCACTACCTCTTCGATCTCGATCAGAAAGTTCTTTTTGCTCTCCTCCACCGCCACGGCCGCGATCTCGAGCTGGGCGATCCGGTCCAGCCGTGGGACCACGTCGCCGCAGACATAGTAGATCGGCAGCAAGCCTAGGCCGCTCATGTGCTGAAAGTAGGGCTGGTTGTAGGCAAAGACAAACTCCTCGTAGGCGCGAGGCGAGATGATGTCCGCCCCGGTAAAGACCTCCTCCACATAGATCCCGTGGATGCCGACCTTGGCCCAAGCCTCCATGACCTTCTGCGTGCAGAGCAATTTTCGTTCCAAGAGATAGTGGAATAGCTTCGGACGATCGTGCTGGATAAGCATAAGCCCCTGGAAACCCAACAGATCATAGGCGTCTGAGAACGGTGTGTCTAGGATAGTTGTGACAAAGAAGCGATCACCGTAATCAGCGACTACCTTTTTCGGCAGGTCAAAGTCCCCCCGCTCCAGCAGCGCTTGCGGGTCGGGGAGCGGCAAGCGGACGTCCACCTGCTCCTGGCTGTCGATCTGGCCCGAGCCATCCCAGATGTCTCGCGTGGAGTCGTGTCCGACCGCACGCTCCATGTTGCCCCAGGGGAGCCGGGATTCGTGCATCGATCGGCGCTCGCCCGTCCCCTTGTCCTCGTAATAGAGCACGCCATCCTCGGCGAGGATATTGGTCCGCTCGGCCCAGGATCGGCTCGCGCCCCGGCCGATCTCCATCCAGTCCGGCCGCTCCTTAAAAATGCCATAGGCCTGGTAGATGGCGTGCGCGCGGAATTGGGTGTCCTCCCGGTGATCGACGGGGTAGCGGCTGAGTCCTCGCATGCGGCGCCGATATTGCTCGATATAGTAGGCACGCACGAAATCGGCCAGGAAGAGAATCAAGTAGGCGGGCGCGGCCGGGACCTGATCGGGAGTTTCCCCCCGGAGAATCTGGACAATTCGCTCTTTCGATGTCGACAAAACACTCTCCTTCAGTGGACGCTGCCCATCATGGCTGCTGGGTGCCCCAAAATACCAGGCGGGCGACCTCGGCGGGCCGCTCGCCCCGGAACCTACTTGTCCAAAAGCTGGGGCCTGCGCGGCAGAGCGCAGGCCCCAACTCGATCATGTGGCGGGGCGCTAACCGG
>CAYUIS010000044.1:0-8736 GCA_964444825.1 uncultured Anaerolineales bacterium
TGTCCGGGTCGTCGGTGGGGAGTGCGGGCAGTCCGTTGCCGTTCACCAGACCCTGATTCGCCACCTGGGCCACGCCCCCTGGCAGGGGATCGTCGATGGTCACCAGGAAACTGATGCTGGCGCTGCCGCCTGCCGCGATCGTGCCGATGTCCACGGCTACACTGGTATGGCCGGGGTCATTGCCGCTCATCACTGTGCCCTGGCTGTTCGTCACCGACCCCGCCACCAGCGTTGTGTTAGCATCGGGCATATCGTCAAAGATCACACCGGTCGCTGTTTGGTTGCCGCTGTTGGCGATGGTGATCGTGTACTCCAGAACGTCGCCGGGAGAAGGGAGGCCGTCCCCGTTGTTGTCCGCGAAGAGTGTGTCGACCTTTGTCGCGTTCAGCACTGGCGCAGCGGTGATCGTGACGCCCACCGGAGGGCTACTGCTGGCAAAGGCCGTTCCAAGCGTCTCGCCGTTATAGCTGGCGCTGGCCTGATTGCCGACGATAGTGCCGTTTACCGTGCCCGGGTTGACCTGTACGCGGAAACGCGCAGTCGTCGATCCACCGGTGGGTAGTGTTCCGCCGGCGGAGCTGTCAGCTCCCGAGCCCAGGCGGAAGACGACCCGATCATTGCCTGTATCGTATTCTGCCTGATCATCGCCCGGAGGATCTGTCTTGACACCTGCGTTGGCTCCGGCCGAGATTTCTAGGCTTCCAGCGACGTAGGTGGTGTGTGCTGGGATAGGGTCCTGCAAGACCACGTCAGTCGCTGCGTCCTGACCAACGTTGGTCACCGATACTGTGTATTCGAGAACGTCTCCTGGCTCCACATTCCCCCCATTGAGGTCGGTGACGGTTTTGACCAAGGCAAGATCTGGCGAATGAAGGTCGGTGACAAATGTGACAGCTCCGGGGTAGTAAAAGTCGCTGCTCGACGTCAGATTGATCGTGGCGCCAGTAGCTCTGTTTGGCAATATACCGCTGGCGTCGACGGTATCTATGTCAAAGCCCAGTTGGTTCACATAGTCTGGGATCTTGGCGCTAACGCGGGCCCCTAGCTTTGTGATGGAACTGTTGAAAAAGTTACTGTCCGGGTTCAGGGCATCACTGAGGTCAAGACCTTCAAGTCGCATTCGATCACCGACGAGGCCAACGTCACCTTCGTAGACCACCACACCTATGCGGGTGTACACCGGCCCGCTAAACGGCGCGAGAAAGCCGCTCACATCGATGGTGACGTCCGGGTTACCAGTGGTCACCGTGGCGAAACCGTCAAAGACCGTCAGATTGCGCGTTGGCTGGGAAGCATCGCGGTAGACCACCACCAGACCCCACCCGGCGTTGTGGTCCCTGCCAGTCCCTGCCTGGACGTTCGCGACTCGATATGTTCCGCTTCCGCCAGCTTGCACCATGGCAGTGACCTCGAAAAAGGCCTGGTAGTCGTCGCCATTGTACGTAGAGGCCCCGATCAGTGTACCTGCGAGGTTCACATATCCACCTGTGGCAGGGGTCTCAAAGCGTACCTGGTTACGCAGTGACGGATTGGGTGCTGGGTTGCCGTCCGTACCCGCGGTGGTGTCACCTCCCCAATACAGCCCTGCCCACAGCACGGTGGCCCCACTAGGCAGGCTCAGGTTGGCCCGGCTCGAGTTAAAGGTGGTGGGATCGGTATCAACATCCACATAGACCATGTTGTAGTAGTTGTCATTTGCTGTTGCACCTGCGGCGATGCCGGTTTGCGCACCGACGCAACCAGTGGCACCGGCAGGACAGGTCATCAACGTGTTCCCCACAATCGCAATGTCGCCGGTGTCGTTGGTGCTGAAACGGACGGTAAAGGGAGTGACCACCTGGGCTTGAGCTCGCTGGCCACATAGCCCGCACAACACAGCTATCGCCAGAAGGGTCCAGGCTATACGACTCTTGATGTTCATACGTACCTCCATAAAGTGCGAATTGCAGTACCTGTCACTGATGGCGCGGATACTTGACCGGTCGCTTCACGCGATTGATCTCCTTCTACTTCTGCTCGCGTGGACCGGCACGAACGGCTTCTTCGTACACCTGAAGCAGACGCTCGGTAGCGGCGGGGATGCCGTAGCATTGTACTGCGCGCGCGGCCTGCTCTCCCATCGCCCGGCGGCGTGCGCTGTCCGTCAATAGCTCCAGCACCGCCTCAGCAAACTGCTCCTCCCGAGGCGGCACGAGCACGCCTCCCCCCTCGGCCAGCACGTCCACCGTGCCCGGCGCCTCGACTGCCACTACTGGAGTGCCCGCGGCCATCGCCTCAATCAACACCAACCCTTGCGTATCCGTCAAAGAGGAGAACACGAACAAATCGGCAGTGGCCGCGTAATGGGGGACCTCGCTGAGAGGAACAGCCCCAGGAAACAAGACCTGCTCGCCCAATCCCAGTCTTTGGGCCATCAGTTCAAGATCCCGTCTATGCGTCCCATCCCCCACCAGCAGCAAGCGCGCCTGCGGATGCTGCGGCGCGATTCTGGCAAAGGCGCGGATCAGAAAGTCGAGGTTCTTCTCGCCGACTAAGCGCCCTACGTACAGCAGGACCTCAGCCCCCTCCAGTTTCAGTCCAGCGCGTATGCGCCCCGGATCCAAGTCGTCGTATGCACTCAGGTCCACCGGGGTCGGCACGACCGTGACCGGCACGCCGCATCCGTATTCCTGCCAGATCAGATCCCGGACGCTGGGAGTGGGTGCCACCACGGCCGTGCACTTCTCCAGATAGTGACCAACGATCTCAGTCGCCAGCATACCGGCCAACTTGGGTACCAGCGGGACGTACTGCTGGGCATACTCGTCGTAGCGGGTGTGGAAGGTAAAGATCAAAGGAAGCTTCAGGTCGCGCGCAAAGGCGGCCGCCAGGCCTCCCATCACGAAGGGATGTTGGCTGTGGATCAGGGCCGGTTTAATACCCTTGATGGTCGGTGCCATGGACAGTTTTAGAGGGATTACCACGGAGAGATCCAACCGTTCCGGCAACTCCAGAGCAGGAAAGCGGAAGATGTCGGGCTCCTCGTCCTCGTAATCCTCGTGCTCGGGCGTGATGATATATACGCCGTGCCCGGCCGCGGTCAGCCCTTTGCGAAAGACGTCAATCGACCTGACCACGCCGCTGATCGTCGGTTTGTAGCTGTTGGTAAAAACGATGATGCGCATCTTCCCTCCTCAGAGTACCAGCAGAAGAGCATCAGCAGCCCGGTAAATGTCTGCGAAGAATCTGGCACGCATAGACTACCATGCCGGCGCTCCAGGTCAGCGGTGCTTCAGAGGTGTACCAGAGGCCAGAGATATACCGCCCGTTTGGTGCGTATACCTCGTGCACCTCTCCATCCCGAACGATCACTTCCGCAATGCGGCGGATGACCTCGCGGGCCTGTGCTATCCGTCCCGTATGGACCAGGGCGATAACGTGCCATGCCCCCAACCACAGCCAGGCAGCATCGGAGTGATAGTAGGATATCCCAGCCAGACGGTTTTCAAGAGCGATGAGTTTCGCTGGATAGGCCCGGTGGACGACCCGGGTCGGGACCGGGTCCACCATGCCATAAGCGCGCATCGCATCCAGGATGGTATTTGACTGTTCAGGACGAGCCAGATCCCAGGCAATCGCCAGCAGATTGCCAGCACTGCTCAGGTTTTCAAGGGCTCGATGGGTAACGAAATACCCCAAGTCCGGCCTCCAGAAGTGCTCGTTGATCGATTCCTCGATATGTCGGCATCTCTCGTCGAAGTAGAGCCGGTCTTCGAATGTTCCATAGACGGCTGCCGCCTCAGCCATCTCCCTCAGAGCCTTCCAGTAGACCACGTTGGTGTAGAGGACCCGGCCTTGCCGGGCAATGCTGTCGGCCCAATCGGCGTAAGCGGCTTGATGGAGCAGGCCGTCTTTGTCCAGAGCGAACCCTTCAAGCCACAGTGTGGCTCGTCTAAGGGCCTCCCAGTGCGTCCTGGCGAAGTTGTGATCCTCAGCCAGACGCACATAGTTCAGACCGGCGATGACCAACAGCGCATTGCCATCCACCGAGATGGTCCTATGCCCGGTGATGTACTTGGGCTTGAGAGGAACGTCCACTGGCTGCTCCCTTTTGAGGAGCGAGTGTAGATAGCGTTCAAAGCCACCAGTCGAATGAACCTTGATCGGAAACTGCCCCGTGGATCTTTGGTAAGTCAGGAACGCCTCCAGCGTCTCCCTGGCAACGCGGAATTCCCCCAGCGCCAGCAGGCCGAAGCTGGCGAACCCGAAATCCCGCGCCCAGGGCTCTCGAAAGTTCCGCCAGCCTGCATTCACGACGAGCTTCTCCTCGCCGTTGAGCAGGCGGCGGCTTTCTATTGCCCCGCGCAGGTTTTCAGTGGCAATAGACACAGCCCTGGCTTCGAGCATGTCTAACTCGCCTACTTCCGTGGAGATGGCTCTCGAAGCCAGGCGAGGTCGCCTCAGGATCCTGCGCAGATGTTGAACCGACTTGAGGACCAGAGCGCCCAGGACTATGCTGATTACGGACCCCAAGATGACGATGTGCAGTCTGACCGTCCGGCGTGTGACTTTGTCCTGCACCATTCTCACCACAAAGCCTCACAATGTGACCCCTGAGTGCTGTCGTTCTCAGGGGGTCTTGTCGCGGGCAATGTAAAGGTGACGGTCGTACCGCTGCCGGTTTCGCTTTCCAGCCAGATTCGGCCTCCTTGTGCCTCTACTGCCAGACGGCAGAACGTCAATCCCAACCCACTGCCGACCGCACCTCCTACCTTACGAGCCTCGATCTGAGTGAACTTGTCAAATACCTTGCCCGCCCACTCTTTCGGGATGCCAGGACCCTGATCGGTTACGCTAAAGGCGGCCATATCGGCGCGAGATGGCTCCACGCCGATGGTCACGATCGACCCAGGCTTGCTAAACTTGATGGCATTGCTCAACAGGTTGACCAGCACGCGTACTATCGCTACAGGATCCCCATAGACCGTCTGGACTCTGGAATCCACACGAGACTTCAGGGGCACCTGGTTTCGTGCTGCCCACACCTTCACCTGATCGAGTGAAGATCTCACCAGATCCTGCGCGCTGACCTCACTCAGTTGTAGGGGCATTTTCCCGCTCTCGAGCTGCGCCAAATCGAGCAGCGAGTTGATGAGCGTCAACATACGATTGCACGACACCAAGCACATCTCGATCATATCCTCCTGTAGCGGCTCCACTGTCTCGTCTGCATCTTCCTGCAGGACCTGCAGCCCTGTCATCACGTTGGCCAATGGCGAACGCAGGTCGTGAACGATGAACTGCCCCAACTCCTCCTGCCGGTCGTGGGATTTCCGCAGTGCCGACAGCGCGAGGGTAACGATCGTGAAGAGGCCCAGCCTTACAACTGCATTCCAGTACGGAATGAGAGGATGCGAATAGGGATATCCTGTCAGCAGGTCGGCTGTGAGCCACATAGCAGCGCTCGTGATGGACAGCAGGATTCCCATCTGCCTGCCTACCTGCCAGGCGACCAGATAGATGGGAATCAGATAGAATATCGAGAAAGAAAGCTCCGGACCTGTCAGGTAGTCGACAATGCCTACCAACCCGGCAAGGACCAACCCCCACAGTGTCAGCGATAACCTGGACTGCTGAGCGAGGTATTTCGACGGGTTCATGCTCATTTTCTCCAATCAGGTTCGAGAATCATCGCCTCTTTTCCTTCTCACGTGATCGTGCTTGCGGGATTGTGTAATCACCGCCACCTCTGTTCGCTACATCCACGCGCGCCTGCGCATCCACAGGTACATCGCGGCCGGGGTGAGGACCATGCCCACAACTGTCAGGATGAACGCCAGCCTGTCCGTCCACACATCCATCGGTGCCACGGGCTGGAAAAAGTTCATCCCGAAGAAACCGACCACAAACGAGAGTGGCATAAACAATGTCGTGATCACGGTCAGTGTCTTCATCACCTCGTTCATCCGATTGCTCACGACTGAAAGGTACGTATCTAGCGCGCCGCCCACCAGGTCGCGTAGGCTCTCGGTGATGTCATATAGCCGGACGAGGTGATCGTATACGTCGCGAAAGAAGACACGCTCCTCGGCGTCTATCACTGCATAGTCACCGCGCGCCAGTTTATTGAGCACCTCGCGCTGCGGGGCAATGATGCGCCGCAGGCGGAGCAGGCCGCGCTTGAGCGTAAAGATCTGCTCCAGTATGGTTGGTGTGGGATTGTCAAAGACCTGGTCCTCGATCTGGTCAATCGCCTCGTCAACGCCCTCGACCACCGGCATATAGTCAGCGACCAATTCATCGGCTAGCTTGTACAGCAGATGACCCACCCCCTTCTGTAGGTGACGCTCATCTCGCTGGCAGGCCGTCCAGGTCCGATCGATGGCAGCGATGGGCCGCGTCTGATGGGTGACGAGGTAGTTCTTGCCCAGAAACACGTCCAGTTCCAACGTGCTCACCTGCCCATCGTCCTGTGTGTCGAGGACCACGGCGTGCAGCACGAGGTAGATATACTGTCCCCAGTCGTCAACCTTGGGGACGTGCGCCTCCTCAAGGGCATCTTCGATAGCCAGTGGATGGAAACCGAACGTCTCACGCAGGATGGGCTCGCATACGTCTGGTGGCTCACCAGCAAAGTCCACCCATAGCAGGCCCTCAGTGTCCTGTAGTGCGGCGCCGAGCCCTTCGGGTCTCAGATCGATACGGACATGTCCATCCTCTGTACGGTACAGTGTGCGTATCATGATACTGGCTCCTTTGCTTCCTACTGATCCTCCCAACTCCAACACGCTCCTCTGGGCACGTCATCTTCCGGTCGCAGCGTCGAATAGGTCTGACAGGGCACCCTCTCCACCATTATCCTGCTGCGACATCCTGTTTTCGCCGCAACTTCGGACGTGGTGATTTGGGCCAGTGAAGCTGGCAGCGAAGACTCCATCCCACTGTGAACGATGGCGCGGATGTCGGCGACGGTATCACTCAACAGCACGACGTTGGCTGTGACGTCCGCTTGTGCGGCCGCTAGGTTCGCCGCCACCGTATCCTCGACTGTTTTCCGGATTCGCTTCTCAAGCGCGAGATAGCAAGGGCGCACACCGCGGAGGACCAGCATCAACATGCTCCCAAGAACGTCCAGTCCAATCACGTTGACAACCACCAACCAGAAGGCATTTCGGCTGATGTCCAGCCGCCCGAACGCCAGGCCTACTCCTATGACCGAGGCCGGTGGCAGTAGCGAGATGGCAATCTCCACGCCGATCATCGTGTCGATGATCTGGCCCCAGGGCTTGGCTACGATACGCGGGTCAGCCGTCAAAGCGAGCGAGGCCGCCGCCCCGGCCCCAACGGCGATCATCACGGTGAGCACGAAATCGCGTGTGGTCGGCATTGAGCGTAGGAGTACCTCTTGTGTCACCTCTATTCCCGACACGCTATCCCGGAGCAGCACGGTGATGACGTAGGCTATGGTCGTTCCAATTACGAACAACCCAAGGAGTTGTTTGAATAGCCCGCCCAGAAAGATCCTTCGATTGCGAAACAGCCCCCCAATGCACACAGCGCGCGACGGGCCAAGAAAAGGTGCCACGCACATGGCGCCGATGATCGCCGCAGGGCTGTCGAGCAGTAGACCCGCCGTCGCCAGCAGCCCAGCCGCTGCGATCATCAGGAAATAGCCCAAGGTGATTTCCGCACCTTCCGTGGCCATCTGTTCCAGGAGTGTGTAGTAGTCCCGCACCCCCCAGATACCAAACCGCCTCTTTGCCCACCTCCAGTGGAAACTGGATATTCGCCCCATATTGCACCTCCCTGACGGCCTGGGTCGAGGAGAGGCTGTCCAAGACCCGCTTCGCAGCCAGCACATAAGCCCCAAGCAGGTTGCGCCCAGGTATGTCTACAGGCTGGGAGAGGCTAGGCCTCGAAGGTCCGCTGTCCTTTTAGATCACATACGGTGGCTAGAGCGGCCTTCAAGCCCGAAAACGCCCCGCAGAGACCCCCCGAGGTCCTGGTTTGTGAAACCACCCAGGCTCTGTAGAAACCCGTTGGGCTTCCCAAGCAGGCCATCGTTGCTTAGCACTTTGCGTAGATGTGCCTCCTCCTAATGACCACCTGAGAATTGTCGCATACTCACTCCCATTCTCTTTGCACCGGGATGGTGGGCAGCGCATCGATGCTTTCTTTATCTAGCTTCAGGTGCACGACGCCCTCTCCGATGCGGTCGATCTCAGAGATGGGGATGCTCACGTCCTTCTGGCCCCACAGGTGCCCTTCCCGGAGGATCAGGTGGGTGATGTGGCCGGTGCCTGGGTCCGCGAGGAACTCGTCCACTCGACCGACGTGCCCGTCGGTTGCTTCCACTCGAGCGCCTCGACGCATGGCTAGCTCGCCCGGCGGGACCTGCTTGGATTTGTGCAGATACGTGGCCTTCGTCTCCCTGGGCGTTACATAAGGCCACATCATCATCCATCTATCAGTTACATACTCCGGAACGTCCGATCGGATGAACTCGGTCTCCGTGAAGGGGTCCTCCTTCGCCAGTTGTTCCCCGGTGCATCGAAGGGTGATCTGATCAGACGTGCTCCGTACGACCATGTTTATCGGGACCAGGCGCTCGGTGTGCAGGGGGTCTTGTTCTCTCACCACCAGGTGCGTTACGCTCTGGGTCAGGGGATTGATGACCACGTATGTAGACCGGCCGCAAGGGCCGTCAGCACAACGTACTTCAGCGTCTATGGGAATATCCATCGTTATTTCCTCCTT